>JAODNA010000047.1 GCA_025465135.1 Frankiales bacterium
AAGATCATGACGCGGATGGGCAAGGAAGCCCTCGATCTCATGGGCCAGGACGGCCGCTTCGTCCCCGCGGTGCACACCGTCGGCGCGCCGCTCGAGGCCGGCCAGCAGGACGTGCCCTGGCCGTGCAACGACACGAAGTACATCGTCCACTACCCCGAGACGCGCGAGATCTGGTCCTACGGCTCCGGCTACGGCGGCAACGCCCTGCTGGGCAAGAAGTGCTTCGCGCTGCGCATCGCGTCGGTCATGGCGCGCGACGAGGGCTGGATGGCCGAGCACATGCTCATCCTGAAGCTGACGCCGCCGAGCGGCGAGGCGAAGTACGTCACGGCGGCGTTCCCGAGCGCCTGCGGCAAGACCAACCTCGCCATGCTTCAGCCGACAGTTCCGGGCTGGAAGGTCGAGACGGTCGGCGACGACATCGCCTGGATGCGGTTCGGCGACGACGGCCGCCTCTATGCCATCAACCCGGAGGCCGGCTTCTTCGGCGTCGCTCCCGGCACCGGCGAGGACACCAACGCCAACGCCGTCAAGACGTTCTACGGCAACTCCATCTTCACCAACGTCGCGCTGACCGACGACGGCGACGTCTGGTGGGAGGGCCTGACCGATGAGGCGCCGGCGCACCTCACGGACTGGAAGGGCAACGACTGGACCCCGCAGTCCGAGACCCCCGCCGCGCACCCGAACGCCCGCTTCACGACTCCGGCGGGGCAGTGCCCGACGATCGCGCCGGAGTGGGAGGACCCCCAGGGCGTCCCGATCTCGGCGATCCTGTTCGGCGGCCGGCGCGCCACCGCCGTCCCTCTCGTCACCGAGTCGTTCGACTGGCAGCACGGCGTCTTCCTCGGCTCGACCGTCTCGTCCGAGACCACGGCGGCGGCGGTGGGCGCCATCGGTCAGCTGCGCCGCGACCCGTTCGCCATGCTCCCGTTCTGCGGCTACAACATGGGCGACTACATGGCCCACTGGCTCAAGATCGGCGAGACGACCGACGCTGAGAAGCTGCCGAAGATCTACTACGTCAACTGGTTCCGCAAGGACCCCAAGGGCAAGTGGCTCTGGCCCGGCTTCGGCGAGAACAGCCGCGTGCTCAAGTGGATCGTCGACCGCCTCGAGGGCACGGCCGAGGGCGTCGAGACGCCGATCGGACGCCTCCCGCAGCGCGACGAGCTCGACCTCGACGGGCTCGACATGCCGGCCGCCGACCTCGACCACCTGCTGTCCGTGGACACGGAGGTCTGGAAGCAGGAGGCCGGGCTGATCCCGGAGTTCTTCGCGCAGTTCGGTGAGCACCTGCCCAAGGCCCTCACCGAGGAGCACGCCCGGCTCGTGGAGCGGCTCGAGAAGGCCTGACCTTCCGCCATACCTGCGAAGGGTGTTTCGCGTTGCGCGGATCGTCGCGACGTGGCCAAGATGATCACGTGGCGGAGGTCCGGTGCGTCGACGGCTCGGTGCTGGGCGTGCGGCCCGTCCCTGTCGTGGACCGGGACGGGGTGCCGTACGAGGTCACGCTGCAGCTGCTGCGGGACGGAGAGCCGTACGGCGACGTCGGGGAGCGGTGCGGCTTCTTCCTCGCGGCCACGGCGAGGCGGCTGCGGGCCGTCCGGGCACACGATCCCGCCGGCTTCCCCTCGAGCAGCGTCGAGGCCGGAGTGCGGTCCTACGCCGTCGACGAGACGGCCGAGCCGGGCGCTGTGTGGGCCGCCCTCGCGCGCTACCTCCCGCGGGACCGCGAGCTGTTCTGCTTCCGCGCGCGCGACCCTGACGACCTCGGCACCGTGGGCGAGATCCGGGTCGGACTCGAGGAGGAGCGGACCTGGGTCCCCGGTCCGCCCGGGCGCTGGCGCATCGACTGCCGCGCGGTGCTCGAGGCCTGGGGAGCGGCCGGGACCGGCGTGCGCGCGGTGCTGAGCAGCGCCGAGCTCCAGGTCTTCCTCGAGACCCTCGTCCACGAGTGCGGCGACGTCGGTGTCCGGCACGACCTCGATGAGGAGGTCGGGGAGCCCCGCCGCCCGGTCGGGTGAGGTGCGGGGGGCCCGATCGGGGGGTCGCGGACCCCGCCGGTGCTGCCGACAGGAACAGGTACGCATCAACCGGCAAGGGGGCTCCACCGTGCGGCGCTGGTCGCTCACCACGCGCTTCGCCGTCGTCAGCCTTCTCGCCGTACTCGCCCTCGCGGCCGTCGTCGGCACCGTGGTGCAGCGGGTCGTCACCGCCGCGGCCACCGCGGAAGCGGCGCGCAGCGGACAGCTGCTCGCACACTTCGTCGACGAGGGACTCACCGCGGACTCCGTGACACGAGGTCTCACGCCGGCGCAGATCGCCCACCTGGACCGCAGCTCGCGGCCGGACCGGCAGGACGGGCAGCTGCGCAACCTGCTCGTCTACGCGCCCGACGGCAAGGTCCTGTACGACAGCAAGGGGTCACTCGAGGGGCAGGTGCCGCCGATCGGCCCGGAGCTGTCCGAGGCCTTCAACGGGCACGTCGCCTCCGAGGTGGAGAACGACGCCCGCGCCGAGCACCCCGAGCGCGGGTCGCTGCTCGAGGTGTATGTCCCGCTCGATCTGCGCGCCGCCAACGGCCGGCACGCGGTCCTCGAGGTCTACCTGTCCTACGCACCCACACTGGACCGCGCCACGGCCGCCACCCGCCTCATCCGGCTCGTGCTGCTCGGTGGCCTGGCCCTGCTGTGGGGTCTGATGTGGCTGCTCTCCGTGGCGGTCAACCGCACGCTGCGCCGGCAGTCGCAGCTCAACGAGCACCTCGCACTGCACGACACGCTGACTGCACTGCCGAACCGTCGCAACCTGGCCGCGCAGGCCCAGCGCCTTGCGGACGGCGGTACGTCGGCGGCACTCGTGCTGCTCGACCTGGACCGCTTCAAGGACGTCAACGACGCGCTCGGGCACACGGTCGGCGACGAGCTTCTCAAGCAGGTCGCCGATCGGCTCACCGCCGCCGCCCGTGACAGCGACGTCGTCGCGCGCCTCGGTGGCGACGAGTTCGCCGTGCTCGTGCGCGGCGTCGACGGGGCCGCCGTCGCGCGCACCCTGGCCGAGCGGGTCGTGACGGTCTTCGAGGAGCCGTTTCTCGTCGGAGGCGTTCTTCTCGACGTCGAGCCCAGCACCGGCGTGGCCTTGCTCCCGGACCATGCCAGTGACGCCGACACGCTGCTGCAGCGCGCCGACGTCGCGATGTACTCCGCGAAGAAGCGTCACCTGCGCGTGGCGATGTACGAGCCGGCACTCGACGGCAACACGCTCGAGCGGCTCTCGATGCTGACCGAGCTGCGGGCGGCAGTCGGGGGCGGCGGTGGCTTGCACCTGGTCTACCAACCGACCGTCGACCTCACGAGCGGCGCCGTCGTCGGCGTCGAAGCGCTGGCGCGCTGGAACTGCCCGGGCCGTGGCCTCGTGCAGCCCGCCGACTTCATCCCGCTGGCCGAGGGCACCGGCCTCATCGGGCCGCTGACCGAGCACGTCCTGCACCTCGCGCTGGCGCAGTGCCGCGTGTGGATGGACGACGGGCTCGCCCTGCCGATCGCCGTCAACCTCAGTGCCCGCAACCTGCTCGAGACCGACCTCGCCGACCGCGTCGGCGCCGCCCTCGCGCAGCACGGCGTGCCTGCCGAGCTGCTCGTGCTCGAGATCACCGAGAGCGCCGTCGTCGAGGACCCGGTCCGCGCCGAGCAGATCGTCCGGGCGCTCGTGGGCCTCGGGGTCCGGATCGCCATCGACGACTTCGGGACGGGCTACTCCTCGATGGCCGCCCTGACGCGGCTGCCTCTGGACTGCCTCAAGGTGGACCGCTCCTTCGTCGCCGACCTCGACACCGACGGTCCAGGTGCGGTGATCGTGACCGCCTCCATCCGCCTCGCGCACGACCTGGGCATGCGGGTGGTCGCGGAAGGGGTCGAGACCCCCGCCCAGCTGGACCGCCTCGGTGAGCTCGGCTGCGACGTCGTGCAGGGCTATCTCCTCGCGCGGCCGCTGCCGGCGGGCGACGTGCCCTCGCTGACGCGACGCTCGCGGGCACCCTCCGCGCGCTGAGGTCGGGGCCCTCTCGTGCCGATACCCGTCGTATGACCTGCCCTCAGTGCGGTGCCGCGACCCGCCCCGGAGCCACGTGGTGCGGCCAGTGCCACGTGGCGTTCGACGCGGCGCCGCCGGCCGTAACCGGCCGGTTCGTCCCGACTGTCGCCGGGCCCGCGGTCACGCCCGTCTACAGCCGCTGGCGGGGTGGGCCCACGTCACTGGGACCCATCGGCCGCATCTCCTGGACCGTCGGCGTGGTGCTGATGGCTGCCTTCGCCGTGTTCAGTGGAAGCATCTTCTTCATGGGGATGTGGATCCTGTTCGTCGGGCCCCTCGTGCTGCGCAGCGTCTGGAAGCGCGACCGCATCCGCTGAGCCGACCGGGATATCGTCGTACGGGGCGCGAGATCGGCTGGAGGTCCTGGTGGGACTGCGTGACGTCGTGTACGGCGTCTACGAGCGACGTCTCGCGCGCTCTCTCGAGCAGGCCAAGGCGCCCGTGCCGCGACACGTCGGCGTCATCCTCGACGGCAACCGGCGCTGGGCCCGGGCGACCGGCCACCGCGACGTCAGTGACGGGCATCAGCGCGGCGCCGACAAGATCGAGGAGCTGTTGCGGTGGTGTGACGACGCCGGCGTCGAGCTGGTGACCCTGTGGCTCCTCTCGACCGACAACCTGTCCCGCCCCGCCGCGGAGCTCGAGCCACTGCTGCGCATCATCGAAGGCGTCGTCACCGACCTCGCGGCCGTCGGCAACCGCTGGACGCTGAACATCGTGGGAGCCCTCGACCTCCTGCCGGCCGAGACGGCCCGGTTGCTCAAGGAAGCCGCGGACCCCACCGTCGGACGGCCCGGCGTCGAGGTCAACGTCGCGGTCGGCTACGGCGGCAGGCGGGAGATCGCCGACGCCGTCCGCGCCATGCTCCAGAGCCACGCCGCTGCCGGCACGACCCTCGAGGAGGTCGCCGAGTTCCTCGATGTCGAGCACATCGCGGAGCACCTCTACACCCGCGGGCAGCCCGATCCCGACCTCGTCATCCGCACCAGCGGCGAGCAGCGGCTCGGCGGCTTCCTGCTGTGGCAGAGCGCGCACAGCGAGTTCTACTTCTGCGAGGCCTACTGGCCCGACTTCCGGCGGGTCGATTTCCTGCGCGCCCTGCGTGCCTACGCCGCCCGGCAGCGCCGCTTCGGGGCCTGAGCCGGCCCCCGGCGCGCCTCGCGCGCCTCCCACCCCCGCGGCCGGGTGCGTCCTACTTTCGGACGTAGCGGCCGGCATCCCGTCGGTCTGCCCGGGAGGCCCGATGCGCGCAGCTGCGTGTGACTGGGGGCCGCGGACCGGCCCTCGCGGGTCGAGCCCCGGCTCCTCCGGCTAGACGAGGCCCCCCATGACCACGTTCGTGCTCGACACCTCGGTGCTGCTGTCCGACCCGGGAGCGATCGCGCGCTTCCACGAGCACGACGTGGTGCTGCCACTGGTCGTGATCAGCGAGCTGGAGGGCAAGCGGGACCACCCGGAGCTGGGGTGGTTCGCCCGCCAGTCGCTGCGGCTCCTCGACGAGCTGCGGATCAAGCACGGACGACTGGACGAGCCGCTGCCGGTGGCCGGCGGCACCGTGCGGGTCGAGCTGAACCACGTCGACACCTCCGCCCTGCCGGCCGGGTTCCGCGGCGACAGCGGCGACTGCCGGATCCTTGCGGTGGCTGCCAACCTCGCGGCCGAGGGCGTCGACGTCGTACTGGTCACGAAGGACCTGCCGTTGCGCGTCAAGGCGGCGTCGATCGGGCTGACCGCGCAGGAGTACCGCGCCGAGCTCGCCGTCGACACCGGCTGGACCGGGATGGCCGAGCTGGAGGTCTCCGCTGCCGACCTCGACACCCTGTACGAGGCGGGCCGGCTCGACCTGGAGGAGGCGCGCGAGCTGCCGTGCCACACCGGTCTGGTGCTGCTGTCCTCGCGCGGTTCCGGCCTCGGCCGGGTTGCCGCCGACAAGTCGGTGCGCCTGGTCCGCGGCGACCGCGATGCGTTCGGCGTCCACGGCCGGTCGGCAGAGCAGCGCGTGGCCATCGACCTGCTCCTCGACGCCGACGTCGGCATCGTCTCGCTCGGCGGCCGGGCCGGCACCGGGAAGTCGGCCCTGGCCCTGTGCGCCGGGCTCGAGTCCGTCATGGAACGGCGCGCACACAAGAAGGTCGTGGTCTTCCGGCCGCTCTACGCCGTCGGTGGTCAGGAGCTCGGCTACCTCCCGGGCGACGCCTCCGAGAAGATGGGCCCCTGGGCCCAGGCCGTGTTCGACACCCTCGGAGCGCTGGTGGCCCCCGAGGTCGTGGAAGAGGTCATGGCGCGCGGCCTGCTCGAGGTGCTGCCCCTGACCCACATCCGTGGCCGCTCGCTGCACGACTCCTTCGTGATCGTCGACGAGGCGCAGTCGCTCGAGCGCGGCGTGCTCCTGACGGTGCTGTCGCGGCTCGGCGCCGGCTCGCGCGTCGTGCTCACCCACGACGTCGCCCAGCGCGACAACCTGCGGGTCGGCCGGCACGACGGCGTCGCGGCCGTCATCGAGGCGCTCAAGGGCCACCCGCTGTTCGCCCACGTCACGCTGACGCGGTCCGAGCGCTCACCCATCGCGGCGCTCGTGACCGAGATGCTGGAAGACCTCCCGCTCTAGGCCGCGAGGTTCTGCGAGCCCGCCCGTTCTACGGGTGAGAGCAGTCGCGCTGTCGGCTGCCCCGAGACCGGGTGCCCGTTCCTCCCTGCTGGGTGGGTGGAGCGGGCACTCGCTTGTCCGGCAGCAGTTGCTTACCTCGAAATTTGTTTCACCCGGGGCGCGAGGGTTTTCCGAGGGGCCCGTTGTACGGGGCGAGAGCGGCACAGAGCCGCTCCGCAAAGTGGAGGTCCCAAGTGCTGAAGAAGGTTCTCGCCGCTGCCACCATCGCTGGCGCCCTCACGGGTGGCGTCGTGCTGACGGCGGGCCCTGCGCTCGCCGCCGACTGCCCGGCCGGCACCACGCTGCAGGTGCACGTTCACGGCAACATCCAGGGCAACCCGGTCGACCAGGACGTCTGCTCGCCCGCCTAGTTCCTCCTGGCAGCGAAGGCCCGTTCCCCCTGCTGGGTGGGGGAACGGGCCTTCGTCATGTCGGGCTAAGGGTGGGTCATCGACAGGACGTCGAGCGCTGCGTCGAGCTGCTCCTCGGTCAGGTCGCCCCGCTCGACGTAGCCGCCCTCGAGCACGACCTGGCGGATCGTCTTGCGCTCCTTCAGCGACTGCTTGGCGACCTTGGCGGCGTTCTCGTAGCCGATGTACTTGTTGAGCGGCGTCACGATCGACGGCGACGACTCGGCCAGCTCCCGGCAGCGCTCCTCGTCGGCGACGATGCCGTCGACCACGCGGTCGGCGAGCAGTCGCGAGATGTTGGCGAGCAGGCGGATCGACTCGAGCAGGTTGCGTGCGAGCACCGGCAGCATCACGTTGAGCTCGAAGTTGCCGGCCGCCCCGCCGAAGGCGATCGCCGCGTCGTTGCCGATGACCTGCGCGCAGACCATGCAGAGCGCTTCCGGGATCACCGGGTTGACCTTGCCCGGCATGATCGAGGAGCCGGGCTGAAGGTCGGGCAGGGCGATCTCGCCGAGGCCGGCGCGAGGTCCCGACCCCATCCAGCGCAGGTCGTTGGAGACCTTGTAGAGCGACACCGCGATGGTCCGCAGCTGTCCGCTCGTCTCGACGAGGGCGTCACGGGCCCCCTGCGCCTCGAAGTGGTCCCTGGCCTCGGTCAGCGGCAGCCCGGTCGCCGCAGCGACCTCGGCGATGACCTGCGCCGAGAACCCGGGCGGGGTGTTGATGCCGGTGCCGACCGCCGTGCCGCCGAGGGGGAGCTCGGCCAGGCGGGGCAGCGCTGACTGCAGACGCTCCACGCCGTACCGGACCTGGGCGGCGTAGCCACCGAACTCCTGTCCCAGCGTCACCGGCGTGGCATCCATGAGGTGCGTGCGCCCGCTCTTGACGACCGCGGCGTACTCGGTCGCCTTGCGCGAGAAGGACTGCTCGAGGTGCTCGAGCGCCGGGATGAGGTCGTTGACGACGGCCGACGTCGCGGCGATGTGGATGCTGCTCGGGAACACGTCGTTGGACGACTGCGAAGCGTTGACGTGGTCATTGGGGTGCACGGCCGTGCCGAGCTTCTCCGTCGCCAGGGAGGCGATGACCTCGTTGGTGTTCATGTTGCTCGACGTGCCGGAGCCGGTCTGGAAGACGTCGATCGGGAAGTGGTCGTCCCACTGCCCGGCAGCGACCTCGTCCGCCGCGGCGATGATCGCCTTGGCCATGTCCTCCGGCAGGACCCCGAGTGAGGCGTTGACCTTGGCGGCCGCCGCCTTGATCCGCGCGAGCGCCTCGATGTGGGCCCGCTCGATGCGCTGGCCGCTGATGGGGAAGTTCTCCACCGCGCGCTGTGTCTGGGCCCGCCACTTGGCGTCCGCCGGGACGCGTACCTCACCCATGCTGTCGTGCTCGATCCGCCACTCGCTCATGGCGCGATTCTCCCGCAGCGGATCAGGCCACGCACAGGCCCCTCGGCTGTGACCCTCGCCTCCCCGTCAGGACCGGGTACGGCGGCGCACGGCTGCGGCGGACAGCAGCAGGAGCAGGGCCAGTGCGGCGAGCCCGGCCGGGGCTCCGGTCGTGGGCAGCGTGCCGCCCCCGCCCGAGGCGGGTGGCTGTGCCACCGGGGGCTGCGCCACCGGCTTGATGACGGTGGGCGGGACAACCGCCCGTCCGCACACTCCGCCGCGCAGGCGGGTGCCGGATGTCTGCTGCGACGCGTAGGTCGCGTCTGTCGCCAGCCCGGCCTGGGCCGGGAACGTCACGATGAGGTTGCCGCAGGAGTCGGCGGCGATGCCGTTGACGTCGGTGGACCGGCCGCAGGCGAACCCGTTGAGCGTCGCCTGCTGGCCCTGCATGCAGGCGCCCATCAGCTCGCTTGCGGTGCCCTTCTCGACCACGACGTCCGACAAGCGGGTGTGCGTGACGTGCGGAGCTGAGGACAGCGCATCGAGGACCTGTGCGGTGTCGGAGTACCAGAGGTTGCCGGCTGCCCCGGTGTAGTAGGCGAGGCCGATCTTGCCTGCCTCACCCGCGACGATGTGGGGGAGGATGTGGCCGACGCCGCCGGGCGCCTCGACCGTCAGCGGCTTGGACCAGGTCTTCAGGTTGTCGGTGGAGTGCACGACCTTGATCGCCGCGCCGTTGTAGTCGGGGTAGTCGTGGACCGACTCCGGGTAGGCGACGTAGACGTTGCCGGCGTCGTCGACCGCTCCGGGTGCGAGCTGCATCCCGGTGATCTTCCCGGCCGCGGTGTCGTCGACCGCGAGGGACGGCGTCCAGGCGCCGGGGGTCGCGGTGTCCTTCGCCTGCGCGGTCACGACCCACACCCGGTTGGCCGCGACGACGTTGATCTCCACCGGTTGCGCGGCGCATCCGCCGACGGGCGAGGACCGCGTGCCGAACACGACGTAGACCTGTCCGGTCTTCT
This sequence comes from Frankiales bacterium, assembly GCA_025465135.1. GTDB lineage: Bacteria > Actinomycetota > Actinomycetes > Mycobacteriales > SCTD01 > RYN-124. Next base: position 9,566 of record JAODNA010000047.1, read on the forward strand.
GGTTGACGAAGATGTTGGACGGACCACCGGAGTCGGCGCACTGCAGGTCGAGGTAGTCCTGCTGGGGTGGGGTGGCCACCGGGATCGGCGGCCCGAACGTCGCGCCACCGTCGGTGGAGGTCGCGACGAACATGTTGTGCTGCAGCAGCCCGGACGCCAGGTTGTGGAACAGCATGTAGACCCGCGGCTTGCCGGTCGCTGCGTCCTTGGGTCCCACCGCGAACCACTGGCGGTCGGTGTCGGCATAGGTGGTGCCCTGCGACTGCACCCAGGTCTTGCCCTGGTCGTCGGAGTAGTGCGTGATGAAGTTGATGCCGGCGTAGTCGAGCTCGCTCGTCAGCACGCGCCCGTCGGGCATCGACACGACATCGACGTCGGTGGTCGCGAGAGTCTGGTTTCCCGGCTTCGCCGTGGTGGTCCACGTCAGTCCGTCGGTCGACCGGTAGATCGACTCGTCGCCGTTCTTGGCGTTGGTCGTCAGGAAGCGGACGTCCTTCGGCGCCACCGTGACCCGCGGCTCCGAGGACCCGGACGAGCCGGCGAGCAGGGTCGTCCTGAAGGCCGGGGCCTTGGCGGCTGTGGCCGCCGGGGCGGGCGACGCGGCGAGCGCCACGGCGGCTGGTACGACGAGGGCGAGGGCGGCAGCGAGACGGCGCATGGCAGGGACGTTACGCCCGATTCGTGCACCCGCGGGCCCCCCTAGGCTGGAGACGTGGACGTCAGCGGCATCGCGTCGCGCGCGGTCGGTCGCCTGCGGATGGGCGCGTGGGGGTCCGCGCAGTGCGGGCTCGCCGCGGCGCTGGCCTGGGCCTTCTCCGTCCACGTGCTGGGCCACCCGCGCCCGTTCTTCGCCAGCGTGGCCGCCGTCGTGGCGCTCGGCCTGCGCGGGGGACAGCGGCTCCGGCGTACCGCGGAGCTCGCGTTCGGTGTGGCCCTGGGCGTCCTCGTCGGCGATCTGGTGGTCGGCGTCATCGGTAGCGGCACGTGGCAGATCGGCGTGGTCGTCGCGGCCGGTCTGCTGATCGCGGTCGCGTGCGGCGGGACCGGCCTGGTCGTCACGCAGAGCGGACTGCAGGCGGTGTTCGTCGTCGCGTTGCCGCGTACGCCGAACAGCGGCTTCCACCGCTGGCAGGACGCGCTCGTCGGTGGCGGGATCGCGCTGCTCGTGGCGGCACTGCTCTCGACCGACCCCTGGCGCGAGGCGGCCCGGCTGCGCGGCGGCTACCTCGCGCAGCTTGCGGGCGTCCTGCAGGAGGTCTCCGCCGGACTCCGGGCCGGGTCGCCCGAGCAGGTAGCCGCTGCTCTCGATCGCGGCCGGGCCTTGGAGCCGCTGCTGGCCCAGTGGCAGGAGGCGCTGACCACCGGGCGGGAGACGACGCTGCTGTCCCCGCTCCGCGACGACCGCGACGACGTCGGCCGGCAGGGGGAGCTGCTCCTGCGCGGGCTGACCCGGGCGACGCGCAACCTGCGCGTCCTCATCCGCAGATCGCTGGCCGCGATGCAGACCGGGCAGTCGCTGCCCGTGGCGCTTCCGGCACTTCTCGAGGAGCTGGCGACGGCGGTCGGGTCCGGCGCCGAGCAGTCCCGGGAGCGGCTTGTGCACCTGGCGGGGAAGCTCGATCCGATGGAGCTCGGGGCGACCTCGCTCTCGGCCCAGGTCGTGGTCGGACAGCTGCGGGTCGCGGTCCTCGACCTGCTCGAGGGGCTCGGGGTCGAGCAGGCCCAGGCGCGGGCTGCGCTGCCGGAGCTGGCGTCATGACGACCTGGGTGCTGCTGCTGCGTGCGGTCAACCTCGGACCCACGAACAAGCTGGCGATGGCTGATCTGCGCGGGTTGCTCACCGATCTCGGCCACGGCGACGTGCGGACCTTCCTCAACAGCGGCAACGCGACCTTCACGAGCCGCCGGAGATCGGCGCAGGCGCTGGCGACGGAGATCGAGCAGGCCCTTCAGGAGAAGCTCGACCTCCGCGTCCGGGCCTGCGTGCGGACGACCGAGCAGATCGCGGCGGCCGTCGAGGGCGTGCCTGCTGACCTCTCCGGCTACCTGGCGGTGACCGTGCTGTTCGACAAGCCCAAGGCGGCTGCGCTCGAGGCGGTTCTCGGCCGCGACTGGTCGCCGGACATCGTGCGCGGCAACGACACGGTCCTGTACCTGTGCGTCCCCCCAGGGACCATGAACTCCTCCAAGCTGCAGAACGCGACGCTGGAGAAGCTGCTCGGGGTGAGCTGCACCGCGCGTACGCCGGCGACCCTGAGCAAGCTGCTGGGCTAGAGGTCGAGGTCGACGACGACCGGTGCGTGGTCGCTCGCGCCCTTGCCCTTGCGGGCCTCCCGGTCGACGTAGGCGTCGGTGATCGCCTTGCTCACGGGGTCCGACGCGAGGACGTAGTCGATCCGCATGCCGAGGTTCTTGTGCATCATCCCGGCGCGGTAGTCCCAGTACGTGAACGCCCGATCACCTTTGCCGGGGCGCGCCTGCACATCGGTGAGGCCCCAGTCGAGCAGTCGTCGTACGGCATTGCGCTCTGGCTCGGTGACATGGGTGGAGTCGACGAAGACCGAGCGGTCCCAGACGTCCTCGTCGTGCAGGGCGACGTTGAGATCTCCCATCAGCACAAGGGGATCTGCCGGGTCATGCTGCTCGGCGAGCTGCTGGGAGAGCGCGTCGAACCACGCGAGCTTGTAGTCGTAGTGCGGATCACCGAGCGCCCGGCCGTTGGGGACGTAGAGCGAGTGCACGTGCAGGGGTCCGCACTGGGCCGAGACGAGTCGCGGCTCGGGGTGCCCGAGCAGCTCGTGGTGCGGGTCGGACAGCCCGACGCGCGAGAGCACGGCGACGCCGTTCCACCGTCCGTCACCGGAGTGAGCGGCGTCGTAGCCCAACGCCTTGAGGTCGGCGTACGGGAAGGCGTTGTCGGCGCACTTGGTCTCCTGCAGCGCGACGACGTCGGGCGCGACCTCCTCGAGCCAGGGCAGCAGCCGCGGCAGGCGGGCGCCGATCGAGTTGACGTTCCAGGTGGCGATCCGCATGCAGGATCAGCGAGGTCCGGCGTGCTCGAAGTCGATGGCGGAGTAGGCCCGCAGCTTCGTGAGCCGGTGCTGGCTGGTGACGCGGCGGATCGTCCCGGACTTGCTGCGCATGACCAGCGACTCCGTGGTCGCGCCGCCACCGCGGTAGCGCACGCCCCGCACCAGCTCGCCGTCGGTGATGCCGGTGGCGACGAAGAAGACGTTGTCGCTGCTGACGAGGTCGTTGCAGTGCAGGATCTGGTCGAGGTCCAGCCCGGCTGCCGCGGCGTTCGCGAACTCGCTGTCCTTCTGCGGCCAGAGCTTGCCCTGGATCGTCCCGCCGAGGCACTTGACCGCGCAGGCCGTGATGATCCCCTCGGGCGTGCCGCCGATCCCGAGCAGCAGGTCGACCCCGGTTCCCTCGCTGGCCGCCATCACCGCGCCGGCGACGTCGCCGTCGGTGATGAACTTGATGCGGGCGCCGGCCTCGCGCACCTGCTTGACGAGGTCGTCGTGACGCGGCCGGTCGAGGATGCAGACGGTCACGTCCTCCGGTGACGCGCCCTTGGCCTTCGCGACGGCCGCGATGTTGTACGACGGCGGCGCGGCGATGTCGACGGCGTCCGCGGCATCGGGGCCCGTGACGAGCTTCTCCATGTAGAAGACGGCTGACGGGTCGTACATCGTGCCGCGTTCCGCGACAGCCATCACGGCGATCGCGTTGGGCATGCCCTTGGCCATCAGCGTCGTGCCGTCGATCGGGTCCACCGCGACGTCGCAGTCGGGGCCGTTGCCGTCTCCGACGTGCTCGCCGTTGAACAGCATCGGGGCTTCGTCCTTCTCGCCCTCGCCGATCACCACGATGCCGTTCATCGAGACGGTGCCGATCAGCTGCCGCATGGCGTCGACAGCGGCCCCGTCGCCGCCGAGCTTGTCGCCGCGGCCCACCCAGCGGCCGGCGGCCATCGCAGCGGCTTCGGTGACGCGGACCAGCTCGAGGGCCAGGTTGCGGTCCGGTGCCTCGGGCGCATTGCTCATGCTCGAACCCTAGCCATAGGGCGGCGTCCTACACGTCCACGAGCCGGACCTCTGTCGCCTTGAGGGTGGCGAAGACCGGGCCCCCGTCGGCGAGCCGGAGGTCAGCGGCTGCGGCGACCGTGACCTCGGCGGTCACATCGGGCTCCGCGTGGACGACGACACGCACCCGGCCGCCGAGGGACCGGAGGTCACCGATCTGCCCCTGGAGCACGGTGCGGGCGCTGCCCTCGGGACGGCGCCGGTGCAGGGTGACGGCTGAGGGCTCGGCCAGGGCCAGCGCGGACAGCCCTGGAGGGAGGGGCTCGGCCGCCGTGATGTGACCGCCGCCGTCGACGAGGAGGCCGGTCGCGTCGGTGGTCCCCCGCCAGGCGTTCTGGCCGAGCAGGTCGGCGATCCAGGTGCTGCGCGGCGCCCGCGTCACCTCGGCCGGCGTCCCTGCTTGCACGACCCGGCCCTTCTCCAGTACGACCAGCCGGTCTGCAAGGGCGACCACGTCGACCGGGTCGTGGGTCACGATCAACGCCGGGGCCGGGCCGCCGGCAAGGGTGTCGCGCAGCAGCCGGCGCACGTCGTCGCGCGACGACGCGTCAAGGGCGGCGAGCGGCTCGTCCAGCAGCACGAGGCCCGGAGCCGGAGCCAGCGCGCGGGCGAGGGCGACCCGGGCGGCCTGCCCGCCGGAGAGCGCGTCGGGACGTCGCCCCGCCAGGTCCGCGACGCCGAGCCGGTCGAGCCACGACAGCGCCGTGCGCCGAGCCGACGCGCGGCTGACCCCTCGGGCCCGGAGCCCGTAGGCGACGTTGTCGAGCGCCGACATGTGCGCGAAGAGCAGACGCTCCTGCGGGACCCAGCCGACGTTGCGCCGCTGCGGCGCGAGACCGTGGACCTCGCGGTCGTCGAGACGGAGGCTGCCCGTGGCCGGCTGCAAGCCGGCCAGTACGCGCAGCAGGGTGGTCTTGCCGGCGCCGTTGGGGCCGACCAGCGCGACCACCTCACCGGGCGCCGCCTCCAGCGTCGCCGCCACCCAGGGCGTGACGACAGCGGCCCTCACCGGACCCTCGCGCGGAGGCCGAGCACGAGGGCGACGCTGACCAGCAGCAGGAACGCCGAGAGCGCGTAGGCGGCGGGCGGGTCGTCCTCGAGCAGCTGGTAGACCGCCAGCGGCACCGTCTGAGTCGTGCCGGGCAGGCTGCCGGCGAAGGTGATGGTCGCGCCGAACTCGCCGAGCGCCCGCGCGCCGGCCAAGGCCGCCCCCGCAGCGACCGAGGGGGCAACGGCAGGAAGGGTCACGGTCAGGAAGGCTCGAAGCGGACCGGCCCCCAACGTGGCGGCGACGTCCTCGCGTCCCCGATCGAGCCCGGCCATCGCGCCCTCCACGGTCAGCACGAGGAAGGGAAGCGACACGAAGGTCTCCGCGAGCACGACGCCGTACGGCGTGAAGGCCGGCACCGTGCCGCTTTCGACGAGCACCCGGCCGAGCACCCCGTGACGGCCGAATGCCAGCAGCAGCGCGACGCCGCCGACGACCGGCGGGAGGACCAGCGGCACGGTGACGACGGCCCGCAGCAACCGGCGTCCCGGCAGGGATGACCGGGCCAGGACCCAGGCCAGCGGTACGCCGAGGACGAGAGCCAGGAGCACAGCGCCGAGGCCGCAGCGCAGGGAGAGCCACAGCGCCTGCCGCACCTCGGTGGTGGCGAGCAGCGCGGGCATGCGCGACCAGGGCGTGCGGCCGAGCAGCGCCGCGAGCGGCAGCAGGACGAGGAGGACGGCGAGCAGCGCCGGACCGGCGAGGGCGAGCGGCGGACGGCGAGCAACGCTCCTCATGCCGGGGGCAGGAACCCTAAGGAGGCAAGTACCGACTGGGCCGCCGGCGAGAGCAGGAACTCGGCGAACGCCGTGGCGTCGGCGCCGGGCGTGACGACGGCGACGGGGTAGCTGTTGCTGACGGCGGGCAGGGGAGTTCCGGCGATGTCGGTTGCGGCCTTCACGTCCGTCACGTAGGCGATGCCCGCGTCGGCTTCGCCGAGCCGGACCTTTGTCACAACGCCCTTCACGTCCTGCTCGAGCGAGACGGGCTTGACCGTGACGCCGGCCGCCGCAAGCGCCTTGCCGGCCGCCTTGCCGACGGGCACTGTCGGTCCTGCCAGGACGACGCGGACTCCGGGGCGGGCGAGGTCCCTCAAGGTCGCGATGTGCTTCGGGTTTGCCGGTGCCGTGATGATCGACAGGCGGTTGCGCGCGAAGACGCGCGATCCGCTCAGGCCCGCAGCAGCCATCGAGGCCGTGTCGGCCGTCGCGAGGACGTCGGCCGGCGCCCCCTGCTTGATCTGCACGACGAGCGACTGGGAGCCGGCGAAGGAGAACCGCACGTGCAGCCCAGGATGCGCGGCCTCGAACGGCTTCGCCTCGGCCGTGAAGGCCTTGGTGAGCGACGAGGCGGCGAACACGGTGATCGTGCGCGAGGCGACCGAGGCCCGTGCCGGCGGCCCGTCGGACCCGCACGCGCTGACGACGACGGCACACGACAGGGCCGCCAGGATGCCCGCCTTCACGAGACCTCCACCACGACGTGGGTGGACTTCACGGAGGCCCGCGCGGGCGCGCCCGGTTCGAGGCCGAGGTCGTCGACGGACTCCGTGGTCATCAGCGACACCAGGCGGTGCGGTCCCGACAGCAGCTCGACCTGCGAGACGACGTCTCCTCGGACGACCCGCGTCACGATGCCGACGAAGCTGTTGCGGGCGCTCGTCACGACGGGGCCGGCTGGATCGCCTGCGGCGGTGAGCGCGAACCCGGCGAGCGCGGAGCCTTCGACGACGCGACGGCCCTCGCCGTCCAGCGTGGTGGTCAGCCGCCCCTGGTCGGCCCAGCGCCGGACGGTGTCGTCGCTGACACCCAGGACTGCGGCGGCCGCGCTGAGGCGGTAGGTGTGCATCCGCGGATCCTACGCGCCCAGTTGACTCCGCATCTGCGGGTCTGTGCAGGGCGTCCGGGGGCGAATGGGACAGTGACCGCGTGCAGCGCCGTGACTTCGACCCCGCCGCGCTCGGGCCCAAGATCTACCCGCTGCTCACGAGCGTCGTCGTACCGCGCCCGATCGCCTGGGTCTCCACGCGATCGGCCGCGGGGGTCGACAACCTCGCGCCGCACTCGTTCTTCACGGTCGCCGGCGTCGACCCTGGCATCGTCCAGTTCACGTCCGTGCGGACCAAGGACAGCCTGCGCAACGTCCTCGCGACCAAGGAGTTCGTCGTGTGCCTCTGCACCGAGGAGCTCATCGAGCAGGTCAATCGCACCGGCACCGACTACCCGCCGGAGATCGGGGAGTTCGACGCGGTCGGCCTGACGCGCGAGCCGTCGCTGAAGGTGGCGCCGTTTCGGGTCGCCGAGTCGCCGGTCGCGATCGAGTGCCGGCTCGTGGACACCAAGGTCTTCGGCGTGTGCACGGTTGTCTTCGGGGAGGTCGTGCACCTGGCCGTCGACGAAGCCGCGCTCCGTGACGACCGGCCGGCCATCGACCTGCTGCGCCCCGTTGCTCGCCTCGGGGCCAACGAGTGGTCCACCATCGGACAGGTGAGCACCAGGCGACGCATGCCCTTCTCGGAGATCCAGCCATGAGCGTCCGTACGACGGGACGCGCGGCGACCACCCGTGGCGGCCTGCTCGACGCGGCCCGCGAGGTCTTCAGCGGGTCGGGGTTCGCGGAGGCCTCGATCGCCGACGTCGTGGCGCGTGCCGGGGCCAGCGTCGGCAGCTTGTACCACCACTTCGGCGGCAAGGCCGAGCTGTACCTGGCCCTGTTCGAGGACTACCAGCAGCGGCAGGAGGCGCGAGCAGCCAGCGCTGTGCGCGAGGCGCGCTCCGAGGGCGAGTCCGACCCCGTCTGCCTCTTCGTCGCCGGCTCGCGTGCGTATCTCGACGGCTGCTGGACCGAGCGCGACCTGGCTCGTCTCTTCCTCGCCGGCGGTGGCCCGCCGGGGTTCGAGCTGGTCGCGCGTCGTCGCTACCGCGAGTGGACCGCCCGCAACGCGACCCTGCTGCGGGTCGACAGCTCGGAGCCGTGGGGCGATGCGCTGGTCCTCGTGCTGACCACCGTCATCAGCGAGGCCGGTCACGAGGTCGCTGTCTGCGAGGACGAGATGTCGTCGCAGCGGCTCGCCGGTGACGTCCTCGCCCTCATCGCACGGATCGGCGGGACCCCTTGAGCCTGTTCGACGACGAGCCCGTCCATCCCGCTCCGCGCAGCGGTGCCGACTGGGAGCAACACCGCCTGCACCGCCACCCGCAGAGCGGACCGCCCGGCGACGAGGTCGGGATGCTTGCGCTGTCGAGCTTCGTCCTCGCCCGGACCGCCGAAGTGGTCGTCGCCGTACGCGGCATCACGGCGTACTCCGACGGCCTGCACCTCGCCGTCGTCGTCATCTTCGCCGACCACGCGCGCAGCGAGGACCTCGCCTACTCCCTGCAGGAGTACAGCCGCAGCCCCGGCCGGTTCCGGATCGGGCTCGCGTTCTCCGACGGCCGTACGGCGACGTCGGGACAGCGTGACGCCCCCGACGTCGAACAGGCCGGCACCGCGCAGCTGAAGCTGCTGTCCGCGGCGCAGTCAGGCCTGATGTGGAACGGCGAGTACTGGCTCTGGCCGTTGCCGTCAGCCGGCCCCCTCATCGTCGGCTGCCGGTGGCCGGACCGCGGCATCCCGGAGACCCTGGTGCAGATCGACCCGGCGCCCCTGCTGAGTGCTGCGGCCCAGTCGCGGTCGGTCTGGGAGTCCGCCGAGTGAGCCTGCACGACGACCTGCTCGACCGGCGCGTCGACTACCCGGTACTGGAGCGCTCGACCTACCTCGCGAGTCACACGCTGGGCGCCATGCACCGTCGCTCGCCGGAGCGGCTCGCGGAGTACACCCGCCTCTGGGGCGAACTCGGTGTCGTCGCCTGGGAGGACTGGGCGAGCGAGGTCTGGCGGGTGGCCGACCTCGTCGGCGCGCTGGTCGGCGCGCCGCCGGGGACGACTGTGATGCGGCAGAGCGTCGCGGACCTGCTGGGCGACGTGGTGGCCTCGCTGGACTGGAGCGGACGGCGCAACCGTGTGGTGACGTCGTCGCTGGAGTGGCCGGGCAGCCTCAACACGTGGTCCCAGATCGGCCGGCTCGGCGGTGAGGCGGTGGTCGTCGAGGGCGAGCCGGACGGCATCCACCTCGACGTGCAGCGGATGGTCGACGCGATCGACGAGCACACGCTGCTCGTCGAGTGCTCGCACGTGCTGTTCCGCACCTCGACCCTGGTTGACGTGAAGCCCATGGTCGAGAAGGCGCACTCCGTCGGCGCGCTGGTGATGGTGGACGGCTACCAGGCGGCGGGCACCGTGCCCGTCGACGTGGTCGACCTCGGCGTCGACGTCTACGTCGGCGGGTCGGTGAAGTACCTGTCCGGCGGGCCCGGTAACGGCTGGATGTACGTCTCGCCGGAGGTCTCGCTCGAGCCGGTGACGACGGGCTGGTTCGGCACCGCCCGTCCCTTCGACTTCGATCCCGAGCTCGAGTACGGCGCCGGCGTGAAGCGGTTCCGCGGTGGGACGCCAGGAGTATCGGCGGCGTTCGCGGCAGCGCCGGCGTACGAAGCCCTCAACGCGATCGGCATGCACCGCGTCCGGGAGCGCTCCATGTCGATGACGCAGCCGCTGCTGGAGGCCGCGTTGGAGCGGGGCTACGCGGTCCGTTCACCGCACGACGCCGCCGACCGTGGCGGGCATGTCACGATCGACCCGGGGGATGCAGACCGCGTGCATCACGCCCTGATCGACGCCGGCTTCGTCGTTGACCACCGGCCCGGTGTCGGCATCCGCGTCTCGCCGCACTTCTACAACTCCCTCGACGAGGCGATGGCCTGCCTCGACGCCATGTCAGAGGTCGCCGCCAGATCCTGACTGCGACAATGGCCGCATGGCGAAGCGCGAGCGCGGTCGGGAGTCGGCCACCGACATGGTCCGGTCGCTCAGCCTCGTCCTGCTCATCGTCGGGGTGGTGTTCTTCTTCGCCCGGCCGCCGCACAGCGACGCGAAGAGGATCCGCATCATCGACCCGACGAGTGATCTGCAGGCCTTCTCCGCCGCCGCACCGGGAGGGGCCGTTCCTCGCGCCATGCCGGCCGGCTGGCGGTCGACCGTGTCGGCCTACGACCCGCAGACGGGTGTCCTGCGGATCGGCTGGGTCACCCCGCAGGGCGAGTACGCCGAGTACGCCGCCGCTACACACCCGGCACCCGCCTTTCTCGGCGACATCACCGGCCAGGCGCCGCGCGGCGGGGCAGTCGACATCGACGGCGCGACCTGGCAGGAGTACCGGCAGGGCAAGGCGATCTCACTGGTGCGCAGCTACGGCACGACGACCGTGGTGCTGGGCACGTTGCGCGACACCGCCTCGCTGGAGGAGCTACGCGTCCTCGCGGGTCGTCTCGTTCCCTAGCGCGGCGTCGAGACGGGCCTTGGCGCCGTCGAGCCACTGCTGACAGGTGCGGGCGAGCGCCTCGCCGCGCTCCCACAGGGCGAGTGACTCCTCGAGGGTGGTGCCCCCCGCTTCGAGCCGGCGTACGACATCGGCCAGCTCGTCGCGGGCCGTCTCGTAGGACGGGCCGGCGGGCGAATCACTGGCAGACTGGGCCACGTGGGCACCCTACGGCGCGCGACCCCCGCCGACGCGGAAGACCTGACCAGGCTGCGGGGGCTCATGCACCTGGCCATGGGCGCGCCCAGGCTGACCGACGAGTGGCGGGTCGCCTGCGAGGCGTCGTTCCGCCGGCGACTGGAGTCGGCGGAGCTCGTCGCCTTCGGCGTGGAGGAGGCGGGCCGGCTCGTGTCCTGCGGCGCCGGCTGGCTCGAGGAGCACCTGCCGTCGCCGGGTCAGTACGACGGGCGCCGCGGCCACATCGCATCGATGAGCACCGAGCACGAGTGGAAGCGACGCGGTTACGCCCGCGAGGTCTTCGGCGCGCTGATGGACTGGTTCGCCGCGCAGGGCGTGCCGCGGGTGGACCTGCGCGCGACCGACGACGGCAAGGACCTCTACGCGTCGTTCGGCTTTCGCGTGCTCGGCGGCGCGACGATGGCCTGGTTGGCTCCGGGTGTCACCCCAGGCATGCCGGGCCGCTGACTCCACCGGTCGTCAGCGGGCGGTGGCTTCGAGCTCGCCTTCGGCGACCCGGACGTGCAAGGGGTCTCCCGTCGCTACCTGTGCCGGGTCGCGCACGACGTGGCCATCCTTGTCCTGCACCACGGCGTAACCCCGGTCCAACGTCGCCTTCGGCGACAAGGCGACCACGCGGGCGCGGGTGTGGCTGAGGTCATGGCCCGCGCGATCCAAGGCAGCGCTCGTGCAGCGACGGCTGCGGTCGCGCAGACCGAGGACATCGACAAGCCGTGACGAGACGAGTGTGCGGGGATCGGCGAGGACCGGTCGAGTCCGGGCTGCATCGAGCCCCGTGATCTCGCGGCGCACGAGGCCGACGACGACGCGACGGGCGCGGTCCCGGAGCAGTCCGATGCGCGCCACCTCTTCGGCGTAGTCGGGCACGACGCGCTTGCCCGCGTCGGTCGGCGTCGAGCATCGGACGTCGGCCACCGCATCGACGAGCGGGCTGTCCGGCTCGTGGCCGATCGCGCTGACCACCGGGGTGCGGCAGGCGACGACGGCGCGGCACAGCGCCTCGTCGCTGAAGGGCAGCAGGTCCTCGACACTGCCGCCACCACGCGCCAGCACGATGACGTCGACCTCCGGCTCGCGATCGAGCGCGCCCAGGGCTGCCATGCACTGCTCCACCGCGAGATGGCCCTGCACGGCGACGTTGCGTACGTCGAAGCGGACCGCCGGCCAGCGGCGACGGGCGTTCTCGAGGACGTCGCGCTCGGCCGCGCTGGCCCGCCCGGTGATGAGCCCCACGGTCCGCGGCAGGAACGGCAGCGGCTTCTTGCGGTCGGCGTCGAAGAGCCCCTCTGCGCGCAGGACTCCCTTCAGCCGTTCGAGTCGGGCAAGCAGCTCGCCGACACCTACCGGCCGGATCTCAAGGGCCTGCAGCTGCAGCGACCCACGCAGCAGGTGCACGACCGGCTGACCGTGCACGACGATCCGGTCGCCTTCGGACAGCGGAGGTCGGACGGCCTCGTGCACGCCGCGGGAGCACGTCACGGACAGGCTCACATCTGCCACCGGGTCGCGCAGCGTCAGGAAGACCGTGCCGGGTCGGCGGCTGATCTGCGTGACCTGGCCCTCGACCCAGACCCGGCCGAGGCGGCCCACCCACTCGGCGATCGAGCGCGCGACCGTCCGCACCGGAAGGGGTGCCTCGGCGCTGTTGTCGAGCGGCATCCCCGCACCCTACGGAGCCGACCTACGTGATGCGCACCTTGGTGTGCGGCGGGCTGCTGTCCGTCTTCGCGGCGGCGGTCTGCCCGACCTTCTTCGGTGGCTTCACGGCTGCGGACGCCTTGGCCGACGGCGTCTCGGGTGTCGTTCCGGTGGGGGCGCTCTCGCCGTTGGCGAGCTTTGCGATGCGGTTGTCGAGCATGGTGACGACCGGCAGCCGGTCGGCCTTCGACTTCTCGTAGTCGCGCAGCTGCACGAGCTGCTGCATGTCGAGGCTGCGCAGGCGACCGCGCAGGGTGCCGAGCGTCATGTGGTCGTAGTCCGCAAGAGGCAGCTCGCTGTGGTCGGTGATCAGCGGCGCGGCGACGTTTCCCGCGATCTTGTCGACCTGCTCCACGACTTCGGGAGACGCCGCTGAGTCGATCCGTGTCGGGCTACTGACGGCCGGCGCGATCGGCTCAGCGACCGGCAAGGTCTCCTGCACGGCCTGGTTGGCCTCGGCCCGGTCCATGGCGAGCTCCGTCGCGGACTGCACCGCCTCCTTGGCGTTGGTCGTGGCGCTGCCGTTCAGGTGGGTCGCCGTCTTCGCGATGCTCTCGACCCTGTGCTCGATCTCGTCAAGGGAGCTGCCCCGCAGCCGTGCGATCAGCGCCTCGCCGCGTCCGGCCAGGTCGTCGTACTCGCGCCTGGCGGCATCGAGGCCGGCCAGGGCCGATCCCACAGCCATGACGGGCAGCTGGACGGCCATCGCGGGCAGCCGGCGCACGCCGCTGAGCACGGTGGGCACGAGCCCGATGGCGGCGGCGACGTTCTTCGGGACGGGGGTGGCCATGACGGCAGGATCCTCCTGTTGACGGGGTCTGGGAAAGGGGTGCCCTGACGGCCTGCCTCTCACACGCCCGAAGGGCCGCCACCCCGTTCCCGGCGTAGCGTGGAGGTCATGACCGCAACCCCCTCCACGCCCGCACGGGGCCGCGTGCTGCTGGCTCGCCCGCGGGGCTACTGCGCTGGTGTGGACCGGGCTGTGCAGACGGTCGAGAAGGCGCTCGAGCTCTACGGCGCCCCGGTCTACGTCCGCAAGCAGATCGTGCACAACGCCCACGTCGTACGGACCCTGGAGGCCCGCGGCGCAGTCTTCGTCGAGGAGACCGCCGACGTCCCGGAGGGCGCGACCGTCGTCCTGTCCGCGCACGGCGTTGCCCCGACGGTCCACGCGGAGGCGGCCGCGCGGAGTCTGCGGACGATCGATGCCACCTGCCCGCTCGTCACGAAGGTGCACCTCGAGGCCAAGCGGTTCGCGGCCGATGACCTCGACATCGTGCTCATCGGTCACGAGGGTCATGAGGAGGTCGTCGGTACGACGGGTCAGGCGCCGGAGCACATCCATCTGGTCGACGGGATCGACGAGGCGGCGACGGTTCAGGTGCGCGACCCGGCGAAGGTCGCCTACCTGTCGCAGACCACCCTGTCGGTCGACGAGACCAACGTGACGGTCGAGGCACTGCGCGAGCGCTTCCCGCTGCTCCAGGGCCCGCCGTCTGCGGACATCTGCTACGCCACGCAGAACCGGCAGGTCGCCGTGAAGGAGATCGCCGCTGCGTCCGAGCTCGTCATCGTGGTCGGGTCGCGCAACTCGTCCAACAGCGTGCGGCTGGTCGAGGTCGCACTCGACGCCGGAGCAACCGCCTCCTACCTCGTCGATGACGCCGCCGAGATCGACCCGGCCTGGCTCGACGGCGTGAAGACGGTCGGGGTCACCAGCGGTGCCTCCGTGCCGGAGGACCTCGTCGCCGGTGTGCTCGCGTGGCTGGCCGACCGCGGGTTCGGCGACGTCACCGAGGTGGAGTCGGCGAAGGAGAGCTTGCTGTTCGCACTGCCCCCGGAGCTGCGTCGTGGCCTCAAGGCCGCAGCGCAGGCTTAGGCGCCTTCGGGCCGCCGGCGCCTTCGGCCGCTGACGCCGCGCACGACGGCGATCACGAACGCAACGGCTGTCGCGGTGAGCAGCACCGGTGCGCCGAGCACCAGCGAGGTGGCGAGCTCGAGCGCCTGACGGGTCATCCAGCCACCGACGCCGGCGGTCTTCGAGAAGGCACCCGCCAGCAGCGCGAGCACGACGTAGACCAGGGGCGGCATGATCACCGCCGCGACGAGGTCCTCGCGGTGAACTCTCAGGGCAGCGAACGCGCACCCCGCGATGAAGCTCAGAGCGAAGACGGTGCGCAGCCCGGGGCCCGTCATGACGTCGATGAGGCCACCGGCGGCGCCGAGGACCAGTGCGACGGTGACGGCGCCGACGGCGGTCAGCCCGCGCCGGTCGGCCACGTGGACACCGTGCGCATGCGCCGTCTCGGCCCCTGGAGCAGGTCGCCCGGACGCATCGGCGTCGGTCCACGTCGTCACCCTGAAACGGTACCCCCGGGACACCTGCGGGCGGCGCGTCTAGCGTGTCGGACGTGTCGCATCCCGAGCCGTCCTATGACCCCGAGCGCGTCGCCGCCGCCGCCAGGTCCGCCGACCCGGGGTTGCCGGAGGAGGACGCGGGCCGCCTCGCGCGAGAGGCATGGGCGCACCTGCGCGACGTGGGAGCCGGCGACCCGCCGGAGATCGCGCGCCGGCTGATGGCCGGGCCGAGTCAGACGGGCGCCACCCCCGCCAACGTCGTCGCCAAGGCAGCCTGCGACTACTGCACCGAGCTCGGCATCGATCCCCAGTCCTGACTCCGCCGGCTCAACTCTGGCGACCTGTGCGTGCGACGCGCCGGCGTGTTGCCCGCACAGCTGGCCACTCTTCGGCGCAGGCCTGACCTCAGGAGCTGAGGCGCTCGTCCTGCACCGGGACGAGCGTCAGCTCGGGGGAGACCAGCCGGGTGGCGACGCCGTCGACGGCGCGCGGTCCGCACAGCTCGTCCTGCGCGGCCCCGAGGTCGGCCATCCGGCGGGCGGACGGCAGCAGGTTGCGCTCGAGGGAGGCGACGGTCTTGTTGTAGTCGGTCACCGCCGTGTTCAGGGACCGGCCGAGCTTGTCGACGTGGCCGCCCAGGGTGCTCAGCCGGGAGTAGAGCTCCTTGCCGGCGCTGAACACCTCGCGGGCGTTCTCCGTCAGCGACTCCTGCTGCCAGGCGTAGGCGACCGCCCGGAGCAGGGACACCAGCGTGGTCGGGGTGGCGATGTGGACGCGCCGTGCGTAGGCGTGCTCGAGGAGCGCGGGGTCGCGCTCGAGAGCCGGTGCGAGGAATGCCTCGCCCGGCACGAAGAGGACGACGAACTCGGGCGCGTCCGGGAACTGCTGCCAGTAGGCCTTGTCCGCGAGCCGGTTGACGTGCTCGCGGAGGTGACGCGCATGCGCGATGAGCCGCTCCTCGCGGAAGACCTCGTCGCTCGACTCCGCCGCCTCGAGGTAGGCGGCCAGCGTCACCTTCGCGTCGACGACGACCGAGCGCTGCCCGGCCAGGCGCACGACCAGGTCGGGACGGAGGGCCCGGCCGTCGGCGTCACGCACGGTCGTCTGCTCGTCGAAGTCGCAGCGCTCGAGCATGCCGGCGTGCTCGACGACCCGGCGCAGCTGCATCTCGCCCCACTGGCCGCGAGCCTGCGGCTTGCGGAGGGCGTTGACGAGCGACGCGGTCTCGCGGCCGAGCAGCTCCGAGCTCTGCCGGACGGTGTCGACCTGCTTGCTCAGCTCGCCGAACGCGCGGGCGCGCTCGGTCTCGAGGCCGCGGAGCTGGCCCTCGACCCGGACCAGCTGCTCGCGCAGCGGCTCCACGAGCTGGCGGACCGACTGCTGCTGCTGAGCGAGGTCGCGCTGGGACTCACCGCGCAGTGCCCGCGCGGCGATGCCCTCGAACGAAGCCGCCAGGGCGGTCTCGTCATGTCGGACGAGCAGCCGCCCGACGACGACACCGACGGCGAGGCCGAGGAGCAGGGCGAGGAGGACTGTCATGCACGGACCGTGCCATGCGGGTCCGACAGAATCCGGCCGGTAGCGTCGTCCGGCGTGTCCCTCTCCATCGGCATCGTCGGCCTGCCCAACGTCGGCAAGAGCACGCTGTTCAACGCGCTGACCAAGAACGACGTGCTCGCGGCCAACTACCCGTTCGCGACCATCGAGCCCAATGTCGGCGTCGTCGCCGTACCGGACCCTCGGGTTGCGCAGCTCGCGGAGGTGTTCAAGAGCGAGAAGCAGATCCCGGCGACCGTGTCGTTCGTCGACATCGCCGGCATCGTGCGCGGCGCGAGCGAGGGCGAGGGTCTCGGCAACAAGTTCCTCGCCAACATCCGCGACAGCGACGCGATCTGCCAGGTCATCCGTGCGTTCACGGACGAGAACGTCGTCCACGTCGACGGCCGCGTCTCGCCCAAGGACGACATCGAGACGATCAACACCGAGCTGATCCTGGCCGACCTGCAAACGGTCGAGAAGGCGCTGCCACGGCTCGAGAAGGAAGCGCGGATCAAGAAGGACGTGCAGCCGCAGCTCGACGCCGTGCGAAGGGCGCAGGAGGTCCT
>JAODNA010000072.1 GCA_025465135.1 Frankiales bacterium
GCCCTCGAGCTCCACGGCATGTCGGTCCTCTACTCCGACAACGGCACTGAAGGCATCCGGCTGCTGCGCGACAACCCGGGTGTCGACCTCGTGCTGATGGACGTGATGATGCCTGACATGGACGGGAACGAGACGACGGCCGAGATCCGCCGCATGCCACAGCTCGCCGACCTGCCGATCCTGTTCCTGACCGCCAAGGCGATGCCGGGTGACCGCGACAAGAGCCTTGCGGCCGGCGCCAGCGACTACATCACCAAGCCGGTGGACCTCGACCGGCTGCTCACGGTGATGCGCTCGTGGCTGGTAGGCCGGACGGCTTCCGGCCAGGCGACGTGACGTGACGGGGGCTTCCGCCGAGAGCCCCAAGATCCTGATCGTCGACGACCGCCCGGAGAACCTGCTGGCGCTGGAAGCGATCCTTCAAGGCCTCGGCCACGAGCTGGTGAAGGCGCACTCCGGGGAGGAGGCGCTCAAGCGCCTGCTCACCGAGGACTTCGCGCTGATCCTGCTCGACGTGCAGATGCCGGGCATGGACGGCTTCGAGACCGCGACCCACATCAAGCAGCGCGAGCGGACACGTGATGTGCCGATCGTCTTCCTGACGGCGATCGACGGCGAGGCGCACCAGGCCTTCCGTGGCTACGCCGCTGGAGCGGTCGACTACCTGTCCAAGCCGTTCGACCCGTGGGTGCTGCGCGCCAAGGTCGGTGTCTTCATCGAGCTCTACGAGCGACGCCGCGAGCTGGCCGAGCAGGCCGCCGAGCTCCGTCGACAGCTCGAGCAGTACAGCGGTCCGGACGTGCAACCGCAGCTCTCGCGGGCAGCCGACGCCGTCGCCGAGTCGCAACGGCTCGCGACCGGACTCGACCTGCCTGACCTGGACAAGCAGCTGGCCGTCGCCGCCGACGCGCTGACCGCGCTGCGAGCCGCGCTCCCTGGCGGGACCCGGCTGTGATGGCGGCCTCCGTCACGACCCTGCCGCCGACCGGCCGGTCAGCCGCCGCCGCCCGCAGGACGGTGGAGAGCGTCCTCGGCGAGGCGGAGCTCACCGACCTGCTCGACGAGGCACTGCTGCTCGTCACCGAGCTTGTCACCAACGCCGTCGTCCACGCGGGCACCGACATCGAGCTGCACCTCGCGACCTCGACCGGCGGTCTGCGCGTCGAGGTCGTCGACCGCAGCCCCGGCTCGCTGCCCGTCATCCGGCCGGCACCGGCCGAGACCCGTGAGGGTGGCCGCGGAGTCTTCCTGCTCGATGCGTTGGCGACCGAGTGGGGCACACGTCACTTCGGTGAGGGCAAGTCGGTGTGGTTCCAGCTCGGGCCGCGTTCGGAGCCCGCGGAGGCGCCGGTGCCGACCCCCGCTGCGGAGGTCGGGGCCCGCCCGGCTCCCGGTCTGGACTGGCTGGTCGGACTGCCGGCCGACCTGGAGCAGCAGATCAGCTCGGCACAGCTGATCGGCGAGCTCGTCCATCGGCTCGTCGAGGCGTTCGGTCTCGAGGCCGGGTGGCTGTTCGCGCAGTCCGCTCACGACGAGGGTGTCTGGGACCTCGTGGCCGCGAGCGACGCGACGATGCCGCCGCCGGAGACCGAGCGGCTCCGGCGCGTTGCGCAAGCCGGACCGCTCGGCGTGATGCCGGGAGACCGGGCTGAGCTGGTCTTGCCGCTGCGCGCGCGGGCCGGGCTGTTCGGCGCGCTTGTGATGGCCGGCACGGACGGTCTGACAGCCGAGCAGGTGGCGGTCGCACGGCTGGTCGGCGACCGCATCAGTGTCGTCCTGCGCGATGACCGCGCCCAGGCAAGTCAGCTGCGCAGTCGCGGCTCGCTCGCGCTGCTGGCCGAGGCGAGCGAGATGTTCGCCGGGACCCTCGACGTGCAGCTGGCCCTCACCCTCGCGACGCAGTTCGTCGTACCGCGGTTCGCCGCCTGGGCGGCTGTCTGCACGACCTACGACGACTCCCCGCGCGTCGTGGCCGTGGCCCACAACGACGAGACGCGGCTTGCCGCGCTGCGCGTGGCCATGTCGAGCACCGAGGGCCAGTCGCTGACCGACCGGCTGTCGCGAGAGGTGCCCGGACAGCGGACCGTGCTCGTGCCGAGCGCCGAGCTGCCGCCCGACCTCGGCGAGGACGCGTCCGGTGACGTCCTCGTCCTGCCGCTCGTCGCCCGCGGCCGGCTCCTCGGCTTGATCCTCGTCGGCCGTCCGACCGGCAGCGTCTACGGCGCCGACGACGTCGGAGTCCTGACCGACCTGGCCCGTCGGGCGGCACTCGCTGTCGACAACGCGCGTCTCTACGAGGAGCGCAGCTCGATCGCGAAGGCGCTGCAGGCGTCGCTCCTGCCGCCGAACCTGCCGACCGCGCCCGGTCTCGAGTTCGGCGGGCGGTACGCCGCCGCGGGCGAGGGCAACGAGGTCGGTGGCGACTTCTACGACGTGTTCTCGATGCCCACCGGCGGTTGGGGCATCGCGATCGGTGACGTCTGTGGCAAGGGCGCAGAAGCGGCGGCGATCACGGGGATGGCGCGTGACGTCCTGCGGCTCCTCGTCCGTGACGGCGCCGCGCCCCCGAGGGCGCTGCAGCGGCTCAACGAGAGCATCCTCGAGCTCGACGAGCGGGGGCGGTTCTGCACCGCGGCACTGGGGATCGTCGAGCCGGGACCCGAAGGGCTCCGCGTCCGGTTGTCGAGCGCCGGGCATCCGCCCCCGGTCCTCGTCGACGCCTCGGGTGACGCGCGCTTCGTGGGCCGCAGCGGAACGCTGCTCGGTGTGGTTCCCGACGTCGAGCTGTCCGAGGACGAGCTGCTGCTGTCTCCTGGGGAGACTCTGGTCTTCTACACGGACGGCGTCACCGAGCGGCGCAGCGGCGCCGACATGTTCGGCGAGAGCCGACTCCTGGAGTGCGTTCGCGCCGCGGCCGGCCGGTCCGCGGACCTGATCGCCGGACACCTCGAGAGCGATGTACGGCGGTTCGGGGCGGGGCCCTCGCGTGACGACCTCGCGGTGCTCGTCATCCGCTGCACTGCGGTCACCGCACGCGAGACGGCCACCTTGCGACAGCCCGTGGGCAGTCCCGGCTGATCAGGCGCTGAGCCGCTTCACGCCGTACATGCTCACGTCGGCGCGGTGGAGCAGCATCGCTCCGTCGTCCTCGTGGTCCGTCTCCCGGCCGAGGGCCCAGCCGACCGAGATTCCGATCGACACCTGCTCGCCGCACAGCAGCGCCGGTCCGGCGATGGCCTGGGTCAGCCGTTGGACGAGCTGGTGGGCGTCGTTCTCGTTGTCGACCTCGGGGCACAGCACGGCGTACTCGTCTCCGGAGAGGCGCGCCGGCACGTCGAAGGGGCGGCAGGCGCTGCGCAGTCGCCGACCCACCTCGACGAGCAGCGCATCGCCGGCACGGTGGCCGAACCTGTCGTTGACGCCCTTGAGCTTGTCGACGTCGGCGGACAGCACGGCCGGGAAACGGCCCGACCGCCGGCCGCGCTCGAGCTCGTTGCGCAGGTGCTCCCCGAACAGCGCGCGGTTGGCCAGCCCGGTCAGCGGGTCCCAGAAGGCCAGCTGCGCCAGGGCGTCGAGCTCCTCGGCCGCCTCGGCGAGACGCAGGACGCGCACGATGATCACGCCGAGGTCGGCGACGCGGTCATCGACGGTGATCGAGGCCGGCTGCGGCCCGTCGCCGAGATCGGCCTGCACGAGGCAGCGGGCGCGGGAGCCGGTGCTCGTCGCACCGAGGAAGAGCTTGGTCAGCAGATGCCGGTCGTCCGGCGCGACGAGATCGGTGAGCCTGCGGCCCGCCAGCTCGCGGCGCTCGACGCCGCCGTAGGAGTGCCACTCGCACGCCCGGACGACGCCGCCGTCGTCGACGGCGAGTGAGACCGTCGCGGAGGAGGGACGGGCGCGCGGCAAGGCCGGCGCTGTTCCGAATCCCCCCATAGCAGTGCCAGATTCGACGCCGCCTGGCCTTCTCCTGCCGGTGTGGCGCAGGCCTCAGACGCTGACGCCCAGCGGGATCGAGATGCCGAGGCCGCCGCGGGTGGCGCCGCCGTACCTCGCCTTCTCCTTCGCGATGTCCAGCGGGAGGATCCCGCGCCTGCCGGCCGTCACGGCTGCCTCGTCGAGCAGGTGCGCCGGGATGATCCAGACGACCTCGAACTCGATGCCGTCCGGGTCGTGCGCGTAGAGGCTCTTGGTCGTGCCGTGGTCGGAGGCGCCGACGAGCGCGCCCGCCTCGGCCAGCCGGTGCTGGTAGTCGTCGAGGTCGTCCAGGGTCTGGACCTCCCACGCCAGGTGGTAGAGCCCGACCGTGGCGCGCCCGGCCTGCGAGTCGCCGGCTGCGGCACCGATGCCGAAGAACGCGATGTCGTGGTCGTTGGTGGAGTCGGGGGCCTGCAGGAACGCGCCGACGCCGTTGGGGATCTCGTGCTTGATCGCGAAGCCGAGGACGTCGCGGTAGAAGGCGACGGTGCGGGCGACGTCGCGCACGTAGAGGACGGCGTGGTTGAGGCGGGTGATGGCCATCGGGCTCTCCAGGGCTCGGCTGCTGCTGTCACCCTAGCGCAAGGAGATTGAGCACTCAACTATTCCGGCCGGCGGAGCCGGCGGCGGGCCGCCCGGGCGCTGCGCCAGCCCGCGTAGCCGATCCCGGTGCCGGCGGCGGCCCCCGCGACGAGAAGGGCGACCGACAGCGCCGGGCGGGCACCGCTCACGGCGCCACGCGCGGGCACGGCGACCCGGCCCTTCACGCCCGGGTGCGCTGCCTGGTCGAGCAGGCTGCTCAGCAGGCCGTCGGGAGGCGCGACCGGCGGACCGGCGAGTGCCGCGAGACCGTCGGAGACCTCGCGCTGACGGGCGAACTCCGCCTGGCACTCCGGGCACCGCCGCAGGTGCAGCCCGACGAGCCGGCGGCGCAGCCGCGGCAGCGACCGGTCGACATAGGACGGCAGCTGACCCTGAACCTCGTCGCAGATCCGACTCATGGGACCCCCACCAGCTCTCTCAGCCGAGCATGCGCCCGGTGCAGCCTGACCTTCACAGCGCCCTCGCTGACGCCGAGCATCTCTGCGGTCGCCTTCGTGGACAGGCCCTGCACGTCGCGGAGCACCACGACCTCGCGCGCGTCCTCAGGGAGCTCGGCGAGGGCGCGCGCCGTGCGCGAGGCGAGGTCCGCGGTCTCCGCCCGGCCTTCCGGTCCGATCTCGTCCGAGACCAGGTCGTCGGGCGCGAAGTCGAGCAGACCGGCGCTCTGACCGCGGGCCCGCACGTTGCCGCGGCTGCGCAGGGCGGTCATGCAGACGTTGACCGTGACGCGGTGCAGCCAGGTGGAGAACGCCGACTCGCCGCGGAATGCCATGACCGAGCGCACCACCCGGAGGTAGACCTCCTGCGTGGCGTCCGCCGCATCGGACGGGTCGCCCAGCAGCCGGCGGCAGAGGGCGTAGACGTCGGCGTACGACGCCCGGATCAGCGCGTCCATCGCCCCCTTCTCGCCGCGCTGGACAGCGCGCACGAGAGCCGGGTCGACGTCCACGCGGAAAGATTCTCAGGAACTTCCTGTAACCAAGGGGACGGCGCGCGGTCCAACGGTGTGAGCGCGGCAGATCGCAGCGCCGACTACGCCACTGGAGTGGTGCAGATGTACGCCTTCGTCGTCTTCCTCGGACTGGCTCTCGGCCTCACCGTCGTCATGCAGGTC
>JAODNA010000061.1 GCA_025465135.1 Frankiales bacterium
GGAGGACGTCACCGACCTGATCCTGAACCTCAAGGAGCTCGTCGTCTCCTCCGAGAGCGACGAGCCGGTCGTCATGTACCTGCGCAAGCAGGGCCCCGGCCCGGTCACCGCCGCCGACATCGCGCCGCCGGCCGGCGTCGAGATCCACAGCCCGGACCTGCACATCGCCACGCTCAACGGCAAGGGCCGGCTCGAGATCGAGCTGACGGTCGAGCGTGGCCGCGGCTACGTCTCCGCCGTGCAGAACAAGCAGGTCGGCCAGGAGATCGGGCGCATCCCCGTCGACTCCATCTACTCGCCGGTCCTGAAGGTGACCTACAAGGTCGAGGCGACCCGCGTCGAGCAGCGCACCGACTTCGACCGCCTCGTGATCGACGTCGAGACCAAGCTCGGCATGACGCCCCGCGATGCGGTCGCGTCGGCCGGCAAGACCCTCGTCGGCCTGTTCGGCCTGGCGCAGGAGCTCAACGCCGAGGCCGAGGGCATCGACATCGGCCCGTCCCCGACGGACGCCGCGCTCGCGGCCGACCTCGCGCTGCCGATCGAGGAGATGGACCTCACGGTGCGCTCCTACAACTGCCTCAAGCGCGAGGGCATCCACACGGTCGGCGAGCTCGTCTCGCGGTCGGAGGCCGACCTGCTCGACATCCGCAACTTCGGTGCGAAGTCGATCGACGAGGTCAAGGTGAAGCTCCACCAGATGGGCCTCGCGCTCAAGGACAGCCCGCCCGGGTTCGACCCGACGCAGGTCGTCAACGCCTACGGCACCGACGAGTACGGCCAGCCGGACTTCTCCGACGGAGACGACGACGGCCAGTCCTTCGCGGAGACCGAACAGCTCTAGCCGCAGCACGTCCGGGCCCCGGCACTCCCGCCGTCGGCTCCCACGGAAGTCGCGAGGCTTCCCGCTCCCGAACGGAGAACGACATGCCCACTCCCAACAAGGGCCCGCGCATGGGCGGCAGCCCGGCCAACGAGCGGCTGATGCTGGCCAACCTCGCGAGCGCGCTGTTCGAGCACGGCCGGATCACCACGACGGAGAGCAAGGCCAAGCGGCTGCGCCCCTACGCCGAGCACCTCATCACGTTCGGCAAGCGCGGCGACCTGCATGCCCGCCGCCAGGTCCTCAAGCGCCTCAACGACAAGAGCGTCGTCCACACGCTGTTCGACGAGATCGGTCCGCGCTACGCCGACCGGCCCGGTGGCTACACCCGCATCGTCAAGCTCGGTCCCCGCAAGGGCGACAACGCCCCGATGGCGATCATCGAGCTGGTCGAGGCCCTGACGGTCGCGCAGCAGGCCGTCGGCGAGGCCGAGCGAGCCCGCGGAACGAAGGCGGCTCCGAGGAAGCGGGCCACCGGCGCGACGCGTGAGGCGGCCGAGGAGCTGGCGGCCGAGTCGCCGACGGCTGCCGCTGTCGTCGCGGAGGAGACGGCCGCCGACGAGGCGGCTGAGGCCGCCGAGAACGTGGCCGAGGCGACGCCGATCGTCGACGAGCCGCTGGTCGAGCCCGAGGCGACCGCCGCGCTCGAGGAGACCCCCGCTGCCGACGAGGCCAGCACCGAGGCGGCCGCCGACGACACCGCCGCTGATGCCGAGGGCGAGAAGTAAGCGCAGACGACGTCGAAGAGCCCGCTCTCCCCACCGGGGAGGGCGGGCTCTCGCGTGCTGCTGCCCACGCCGTCCAGGACGGGTCGGTCCGGGTCCGGCTCGACGTCGCGTACGACGGGACGGCCTATGCCGGCTGGGCGAAGCAGGCCGATCGCGCGAGCGTGCAGGGCGCGATCGAGGACGCGCTGACCACCCTCCTGCGCGCGCCGTCCCCGCGCCTGACCGTGGCGGGCCGCACGGATGCGGGCGTGCACGCGCGCGGCCAGGTCGCCCACGTCGACCTGCCGCCCGACGTCGCTCACGACCGGCTGCTGCGACGCAAGCTCAACGGGCTGCTGCCGCTGGATGTGCGCGTACGCCGGGTCGTCGGTGCGCCTCCGGGGTTCGACGCGCGGTTCTCGGCCGTGTCCCGCACCTACCGCTACCGGATCGCAGATCGGCCCGAGCTCGTCGACCCGCTCCGCCGTACCGAGGTCTACGTCGTCCCTCGTCCGCTGGACCTCGACGCGATGCAGACGGCCTGTCCGGCGATGCTGGGCGAGCACGACTTCGCGGCGTACTGCCGGCGCCGCGAGGGCGCCACGACCGTCCGGGGCCTGCTCGAGCTCGGCTGGACCCGCGACGACGAGGGCCTGCTCGTCATGACCGTGCGCGCCGACGCCTTCTGCCACTCCATGGTGCGCTCGCTGGTCGGGGCGATGCTGGCCGTCGGCGAGGGCCGGCGGCCGCCGGAGTGGCCCGCTTCGCTCCTCAACCACATCGCCCGCGCGACGGACGTGGTCGTCGCCCCGCCGCACGGACTCGTGCTGGAGGCGGTCGAGTACCCCCCGGACGAGGAGCTGCTCGCCCGGCAGGGGATCACCCGCAACCTCCGGCTCTGACCCGTTCGACCCATGGCGCCCCACGGTGCCCGGGTGGAGGGTCGGCAGACAGCGGCCGATGAGCGGTCGCACGGGGAGGTCACATGTACCGCGAGCGCATCCACCTGACGGTGGCCGACATGGACGGCTGGAACGAGGCGATCGACGCGATGGCGGAGATCAACAAGGTCGTCGAGCGACTCGGTCACCCGACCGCGACCGTCTGGACCGACACCGTGGGGGTCTTCAACCAGCTCGTGGCCGAGATCGACCACGTCGACCTCGCGTCGTACGAGCGGTCCACGAAGGCCTTCTACGCCGAGCCCGACATCCTCAAGCAGCTGCAGCGCATCAACCACGCTGCCGTGCCGGGCAAGAACTACAGCGAGCTGCTGGAGACCACGAGCGCGATCTGAATTCGGTCGCCCGGCTGACGGGAGCCGGGCAGACTGGACGGCATGGGGTTCGTCGACGTCCAGAAGCTGCAGCACGTGCTGCCGGACGGCCGGCTGCTCTTCGACGACGTGAGCTTCCGCGTCGGTGACGGGGCGAAGACCGCCCTGGTCGGGGCCAACGGCACCGGCAAGACCACGCTGCTCCGGATCATCGCGGGCGATACCGCACCGTCCGACGGCGCCGTCGCCCGTGACGGGGGCCTCGGCGTCATGCGGCAGTTCATCGGCTCGATCCGCGACGACACCACCGTGCGCGACCTCCTGCTCGGCCTGTCGCCCCCCGCCGTGCGGGAGGCCGGTCTCGCCCTCGACGCCGTCGAGCTCGAGATGATGGAGCACGACGACGAGAAGACCCAGATGCGCTACGCGCACGCGCTCTCCGACTGGGGCGATGCGCACGGCTACGAGGCCGAGGTGCTCTGGGACACGTGTACGACGGCGGCTCTTGGCATGCCGTTCGAGTCGTGCAAGTACCGGCCGCTGCACACCCTGTCGGGCGGCGAGCAGAAGCGCCTCGCGCTGGAGGCGCTGCTGCGTGGCCCCGACCAGGTGCTGCTGCTCGACGAGCCCGACAACTACCTCGACGTCCCCGGCAAGCGCTGGCTCGAAGCGGCCCTGGCGGAGAGCGCGAAGACCGTCCTGTTCGTCAGCCACGACCGGGAGCTGCTCTCCCGGACCGCGAACCGCATCGTGACCATCGAGGCGCATGGCGCATGGGTGCACGGCGGCGGGTTCGCGACCTACGCCGAGGCCCGCCAGGCGCGGCGCGAGCGGCTCGACGAGCTGCACCGCCGCTGGGACGAGGAGCACGAGCGGCTGCGACAGCTGATGTTCACGCTCCGGCAGCAGGCCGCGATCAGTCCCGACATGGCGAGCCGCTACCGCGCGATGGTCACCCGGCTCGAGAAGTTCGAGGCCGCTGGGCCACCGCCGGAGCAGGTCGTCGACCAGAAGGTCTCGATGCGGCTGCGTGGTGGCCGCACCGGCGTACGCGCCGTGGTCTGCGAGAAGCTCGAGCTGACCGGGCTGATGAGGTCGTTCGACCTCGAGGTCTTCTACGGCGAGCGGGTCGCTGTCCTCGGCAGCAACGGCTCGGGCAAGTCGCACTTCCTGCGGCTGCTCGCCGGCCAGGACGTGAAGCACACGGGCATCGCGCGACTCGGGGCGCGCGTCGTGCCGGGGTGGTTCGCGCAGACGCACGACCAGCCCGAGCTGCACGGCAAGACCCTCGTCGAGGTGCTGCACCGCGGCGACGAGGGACTGCGCCGTGGCCTGGAGCGCGGTGGGGCGATCGGCGTACTGCGGCGTTACGAGCTGCACGGGTCCGCCGACCAGCGCTTCGAGACCCTCTCGGGCGGCCAGCAGGCACGCTTCCAGGTGCTGATGCTCGAGCTCTCGGGCTGCACCATGCTCCTGCTCGACGAGCCGACCGACAACCTCGACCTCGACTCCGCGGAGGCACTCGAGGAGGGGCTGGACGCCTTCGACGGGACGGTCGTCGCCGTGACGCACGACCGCTGGTTCGCGCGCGGGTTCGACCGCTTCCTGGTCTTCGGGTCCGACGGGCAGGTCTACGAGGCGCCCGAGCCGGTGTGGGACGAAGGACGTGTCGTCCGTGCCCGCTGACCCCCATGATCAACGCCGCATGAAGCACCGTGAGCACCCCGGTTCTCCAGGGTGTCTCGTGCTGCGTTGATCATGGGGGAGGTGGAGGTGCGGCGGGTCACGACCGACGACTGGCGTGACCTGCGGACGCTGCGGCTCGAAGCCCTCGCGGACACCCCGATCGGCTTCCTCGAGACGCTCGCGGCGGCCGAGGGCGAGCCCGACGGCGCGTGGCAGGCGCGCGCCGCCCGCGGGGCCGTGGGCGGCGACGCGTTCCAGGTGATGGCCTGGGACGGCGACCGGCCGGTCGCCAACTGCGTCTCGTTCCTGCGCGACGGCGCCGGCTGGCTGGCGGCGGTCTACGTGGCGCCGGCGTACCGGGGCAAAGGCCTGCTCGGGGAGCTCGTCGAGCACTGCACCGGCTGGGCCCGGGAGCGCGCAGCGAGCGTCCTCCGGCTCGAGGTCCACGAGGACAACGCACGCGCCCAGGCGGCCTACCGGCGGATGGGCTTCACCGAGACGGGGGCCCGGCAGCCCTATGACCTGGACCCCTCCCGGGACGAGCTCCTGATGGAGCGTCCCCTCTGACCTGGCGCTTTTGCCCGCCAGGCGCGGGCTCAGGTATCGTGGCGGGCTGTTGCGCGGCGCAGCGGTCCCTGTTGTGCGGGGTCGCGCGCCCCACATCCCGCAGTCCGCAACCCCGAAGTCGCAGAGAAGAGCAGGCCCGTGCGCACGTACACCCCGAAGCCCGGCGACATCACGCGTCAGTGGCACGTCATCGACGCTGCTGACGTCGTGCTCGGCCGGCTCGCGAGCCAGGCGGCGATCCTGCTGCGCGGCAAGCACAAGGTCTACTACGCGCCGCACCTCGACACGGGCGACTTCGTCGTCGTCATCAACGCGGCGAAGGTCGCGATGACGGGCAACAAGGCAGCCCAGTCGATGGTGCACCGCCACTCCGGCTACCCGGGCGGTCTCACGTCGACGTCCTACGCCGAGGTTCTCGCGACCCGTCCCGAGCGGATCATCGAGAAGGCCATCAAGGGCATGCTCCCCCACAACACCCTGGGCCGGCAGATGCTGTCGAAGCTCAAGGTCTACGCCGGTCCCACCCACCCGCACCAGGCCCAGGCGCCGGTGCCCTTCGAGCTGAAGCAGGTCGCCCAGTAATGACCGCCCCCGCCGCTGACCTCGCCCGCACCGTCGGTCGCCGCAAGGAGGCCGTGGTCCGCGTCCGGCTCATCCCGGGCACCGGGCAGTACAAGCTGAACGGCCGCACCCTCGAGGACTACTTCCCCAACAAGGTGCACCAGCAGGCCATCAACGAGCCGTTCGTGCTCCTCGAGAAGTCCGAGCAGTACGACGTCATCGCGCGCCTGCACGGCGGCGGGATCTCCGGCCAGGCCGGCGCGCTGCGCCTGGGCATCGCCCGCGCGCTGCAGGAGATCGAGATGGACGACCGGCCGGCGCTGAAGAAGGCCGGCTTCCTCACCCGCGACGCGCGGATCAAGGAGCGCAAGAAGTACGGCCTGAAGAAGGCCCGCAAGGCGCCCCAGTACTCCAAGCGCTAGTTGGCTCGGCTGTTCGGCACGGACGGCATCCGCGGGCTCGCCGGTGGAGATGTCCTCACTGCCGACCTCGCGCAGCGCGTCTCTGCTGCTGCGGCCGAGGTTCTCCTCGGTGACCGGCTCGCCCGCGGTGAGCGACCGATCGTGGTCATCGGCAGGGACACGCGGCCGTCGGGCCCGATGCTCGAGGATGCCGCGGTCGGCGGGTTCACCTCGGCCGGCTGCGACGTCGTACGGCTCGGTGTCGTCCCGACCCCGGCCGTCGCCTATGAGGTGCAGCGCCGCACCGCGATCGGGCTGGTGATCAGCGCCTCGCACAACCCCGCGCCGGACAACGGCCTCAAGCTGTTCGCCGCGGGCGGTGTGAAGCTCACCGATGCCCAGGAGGACGCGATCGAGGCGCGGCTGACAGCCGCCCCTCCAGGCGGAAGCTGCGGTTCGGACCGGCCAGCGGGGTACGCGCAGCTGAGGCGCGACTACCGCGACGACGGCGACCCGAGCTACGCCGAGCACCTGCTTGCGACGGTCGGCACCCTGAGCGGTCTGCACGTGGTCGTCGACGGCGCGCAAGGTGCCGCGTCGGCGATCGCGCCGGACGTCTACCGCCGGGCCGGCGCAACGGTCACCGCGATCCACTGCGACGCGGACGGGGCCCGCATCAACGAGGGCAGTGGTGCCACCCACCCCGAGGCACTCGCCGCCGCGGTCGTCGAGCACGGGGCCGATGTCGGCATCGCACACGACGGCGACGCCGACAGGTGCATCGTGGTCGACGCGGCCGGACAGGTCCTGAACGGTGACCAGGTGCTCGGCCTCCTCGCGCTGGCTCGCAAGGACGCGGGCCTGCCCGGCAGTGACGTGCTCGTCGCGACGGTGATGAGCAACCTCGGGCTCGTGCAGGCGATGGCCGCGGCGGGCATCGACGTCGTGCAGACCGCGGTGGGGGACCGCTACGTCCTCGAGGCGATGGTCGCGGGCGGCCACCGGCTCGGCGGCGAGCAGAGCGGGCACGTCGTGATGCTCGACCACGCGACGACGGGCGACGGCCTGTTGACGGCGCTGCAGGTCATGGACCGCGTCGTGCGCAGCGGCCGCTCCGTGGCCGACCTGGCTGCGGACGTCGTCCTGCTTCCGCAGGTCCTGGTCAACGTGCGCGCGGCGCGCGAACGAGCCACCGCACCGGACGTCGTCGACGCCGTGGCTGCGGAGGAGGCCCAGCTCGGCGGGGCCGGCCGGGTGCTCCTGCGACCGAGCGGCACCGAGCAGCTGGTGCGCGTCATGGTGGAAGCGCCGTCGCAGGCGCAGGCCGAGCAGGTAGCGGGCCGCCTCGCCGACGTCGTCAGTCGCTGACGGGCTCCAGCAGGAAGACCGGGATCTGCCGCCGCGTCTTGAACTGGTACTCCCGGTACGGCGGGAACGCCTCGACCGCGCGCCGCCACCAGGTCGCCTTCTCGTCGCCGGTGATCTCGCGGGCCACGTAGTCACCCTTGGCCGGTCCGTCCTGCACCTCGACATGCGGGTCCGCGAGCAGGTTGTGGTACCAGGCGGGGTGCTCGGGCGCACCGCCCTGCGAGGCCACGGCGGCGTACGTGCCTTCGTGCTCGACCCGCATGAGCGGGGTCTTGCGGAGCTTGCCGCTCTTCACGCCGCGGTTGGTCACGACGATCACCCGCATCCCGCGCAGCTCGGCGCCTTCGGTCCCACCCGAGCTCTCGATCAGGTCGACCTGGTCGCGCACCCAGCCCTGCGTGCTCGGCTCGTACTCACCGTCCAGAGGCATGCCCCCAGTCAAGCATCCGGTCATACCGGACGGCAGGTGCGGCCGAGACCGCGTCGAAGACTGCAGGTATGAACCGATCCCGTGTGCTGCTCGTCGCGTCCGCCGTCCTCGCCGTCGCCGCGCCGCTCGCGATCGGGACATCGACCGCTGCGACGACCGCGGCCCCGTCGTACGCCTACAAGACCTACGACCTCGCCATGACCGGTGGTGAGCCGTCGATCGGCTACGACCGCAAGGCGGACGCCGCCGTCTACGGCGCCGGCACCAAGAACAAGCGGCTCACCTGGAACGCCGCCGGGAAGATCACCATCGCCGACGCCAAGGCGCAGACCTCGGCGACGACGCTCGACGCGATCACCTTCACCGATCAGGTCACCAACCGCACCTTCGTCTCGCAGCTGGTCGGTGCCTGCAGCCTCACGTCGTTCTCCGACGACGCCGGCAAGACCTACACGCCCTCCGAGGGATGCGGACCGGGCGTGCTGCTCGACCACCAGACGTTCGGCGGCGGGCCGTACCCCGAGGGCCGCCCGCCGACGGCCGGCCTGACCGGCTACCCGGACGCCGTCTACTACTGCGCCCAGAACGGCTACAGCGGAGCCTGTGCCCGCAGTGACGACGGTGGCCAGACGTTCGGTCCCGGTATCCCCGCCTACAACACGCCCGCCAACGGCGCGCCCGACGGCGGCGCCTGCTCGGCGATCCACGGCCACATCCGGGTCAGCAAGCAGGGCACCGTCTACCTCCCCGACAAGGGCTGCGGCGGGACCCCCACCCCCAACAACCTGACCAACTCGGAGTTCTTCGGCGGCGCCCCCGCGCTGTCCGTGAGCGAGGACGCCGGGATGACGTGGGCTGTGCGTCCGGTGCCGGGTGCGCACAACCCCGACGAGAGCGACCCGTCCGTCGACACCGACAAGTCGGGCACGGTGTTCTTCGGCTGGGAGGACGGGATCAACCCGAGCGAGACCGTCTACGGCACGACGAGCGCGGCGAAGATCGCGACGTCGAAGGACCACGGCAAGACCTGGAGCAAGCCCTACGACGTGAGCTCTGCGCTCGGGCTCCACAACGTGCAGTTCCCGGAGGTCATCGCCGGCGATCCCGGACGTGCGGCCTTCTCCTTCATCGGTACGCCGGGGATCGGTGACGACCAGCACATCGGCTTCGTCGGCGAGTGGCACCTCTACGTCGCGACGACGATCGACAACGGCAAGACCTGGACGACGGTCGACGCGACGCCCACCGACCCGGTGCAACGAGGCTGCATCTCGCTGCAGGGGACCTCCAACAAGAACGTCGCCGACAGCGCGCTGTGCAACCAGCGCAACCTCCTCGACTTCAACGACATCACCGTCGACAAGGCCGGCCGCGTCCTGGTCGCCTACTCCGACGGCTGCAAGGCCGCCTGCATCACCGACCTCAAGAGCGGCAGCTCCGGTGCTGAGGACTTCGTCCTCCGGCAGTCCGGCGGGCCGCTGCTGTACGCCAGCAGCGCGGCCGCGGCGAAGCCGGTGACCGCGGTCGGCGGCACGCCGCCCGACACGGCCGCGGGACCGACGGCGGGCGCCGGTTCCGGCACGTCCGGCAACCGGCTCGCGGCAACCGGGCTGGGTGCAGGACTCCCGATGGCTGCCCTGCTCCTCGTCGCGGGGGCTCTCATCCTGCTTCGCCGGCGCCGGGGGCTCTCGGTCTCCTAGGGTCTGCCTGTGCGGAACCTGCTCCGCGAGGAGGCCGCGGCGCGAGCCGGGCTCCTCGACGTCTCGTCGTACGACGTCGACCTCGACCTGACCGCGGCAGCCGACTTCGGCTCGACGTCGGTGATCCGCTTCGCGTGCCGGCGTCCCGGCGCAGCGAGCTTCGTCGAGCTGGACGGCACTCCGGTCGAGGTGGTTCTCAACGGGCGGACCCTGGCGCCGGAGGCCGACGAGGCGCGCATCCACCTGCCGGACCTGCAGGCCGACAACGTGCTGCGCGTTGTCGCCCGCTGTGCGTGGAGCCGCACGGGCGAAGGGCTCCACCGCTTCACCGACCCTGCGGACCAGCGCGTCTACGTCTGGGGGCAGAGCTTCCTCGACGACGCGCAGCGGATGTTCGCCTGCTTCGACCAGCCCGACCTGAAGGCGACGTTCCGCGTCGCGGTGACGGCGCCGGCGGACTGGACGGTGATCGGCAACGAGCGTGGCCAGCGCGACGGCGGACGCTGGACGTTCCGCGAGACGGCGCGCATGTCGCCGTACCTGTTCACCGTCGCGGCCGGACCCTGGTACGGCGAGCAGCGCGTGCACGACGGGATCGAGCTGGGCGTGTGGTGCCGCCAGTCCTTGGCTCCCCATCTCGAGGCCGAGGAGCTGTTCGAGATCACCGCGCAGTGCTTCGACAGCTATCACCAGACGTTCCGCATCCGCTACCCGTTCGGAGACACCTACGACCAGCTGTGGGTGCCGGAGTTCAACCACGGGGCCATGGAGAACGCCGGGGCGGTCACGTTCGCCGAGAACCTGCTGTTCCGATCGCGGGTGACCGAGGCCGAGCGACGCGAGCGAGCAATGGTCATCGCCCACGAGATGGCGCACATGTGGTTCGGCAACCTCGTGACGATGCGCTGGTGGGACGACCTCTGGCTCAACGAGTCGTTCGCGGAGCTGATGGGGTTCCACACGACCGACGTGGCCACGAGGTACGACGGCGGCTGGACGGCGTTCTGCACGGGGCGCAAGGCCTGGGGCTACAGCGCCGACCAGATGCCGACCACCCACCCGATCTCCGGTCCGGTGACGGACAACCGCAGCGCCCTGCTCAACTTCGACGGCATCAGCTACGCCAAGGGCGCCTCGGCGCTGCGGCAGCTGATGGTGCTCGTCGGTCAGGACGAGTTCTTCGAGGGGGTACGGCGCTACCTCGGCCGGCATGCGTTCGGCAACACGACGCTGCGGGACTTCCTCGCCGCCATCGAGGAAGCGAGCGGCCGCGATCTCACGCACTGGGCCGAGACCTGGTTGCGCACGGCGGGCGTCAGCACCTTGCGCGCCGACGGCGATGCGGTGCGGCAGGAGGCGCCGTCGGCGTACCCCGTTCTTCGGCCCCACCGGATCGGCATCGGTCGCTACGACCGCGCCGGTGGCGCGCTCGTCGCCCGCGATCGCCTCGATGTGGAGATCGACGGGCCGCTGACTCCCGTCGCGTCTCTTGCCGGCCCGGCGGACCTGCTCCTGCTGAACGACGGCGACTGGACCTTCGCGAAGATCCGCTTCGACGAGCGATCCCTCGCCACACTGGTCGGTCACCTCCGCGAGCTCGGTGACCCGCTTTCCCGGGCACTGTGCTGGGCCGGGCTCTGGGATGCCACTCGCGACGCGGAGCTGTCGGCGCGCGCGTTCGTCGCCGCGGTCCTCGACGGGGCGGCAGGAGAGTCCGACCCCGAGGTCCTCACGACGCTGTTGTCGCAGGCACGGACCGCGGCTGCGCTATGGCTCGACGATGCGGAGCTGCTCGCCGCCCTCGCGGCGCGGTGCGCGGGTCAGATGCACGAGGCCGCCGGCGGGACGGACCTGCAGCTGAGCTGGACGAAGGAGTGGGTCGCTGCGACGCGCGACGTCGGGCCGCTGTCGGACCTGCTGCAGGGCCGGGCCGTTCCCCCTGGCCTGCGGGTGGATACGGAGCTGCGCTGGCACGTCGTACGGCGGCTGTCGGTGCTGGGGGCGGCATCGGAGGACGACATCGCGGCCGAGCTGGCGCGCGACAGCACGGCGGCGGGCGAGCGGCACGCTGACTACGCCCGTGCGGCCCGGCCGCACGAAGCCGCGAAGCGTGACGCCTGGGAGCAGGTCACGACGGACCTCGCGCTGTCGAACCACCAGAGCCAGGCCATGGCAGGCGGCTTCTGGCAGGTGGAGCAGGCCGAGCTGTGCCGGCCGTACATCGACCGGTACTTCGACGAGATCAGGGCGGTCTGGGACGCCCGGTCCCCGCAGGTCGCGGGCAGCCTTGCCAGAGAGCTCTTCCCCCGCGTCGCGGTGGAGCAGGATGTCCTGGACCGCACCGCCGCGTTCCTGAGCGGCGATCTGCCACCCGGGCTACGCCGCGTCGTGCTGGAGCGCGGTGATGACCTGCGCCGCGCGGTCGCAGCCCGCGCCCTCGGCTGACCCCGCCCCGGCGACTACCCTCGGCATATGTGCGGGATCGTGGGCTACGTCGGTGAAGGCGCCGGCGTGGAGGTCGTCCTCGAGGGACTCCGCCGTCTCGAGTACCGCGGCTACGACAGCGCGGGGGTGGCCGTGCTGTCCGATGACGGCGCCCTGCAGGTCGAGCGGCGGGCGGGCAAGCTGTCCAACCTCGAGAAGGTGCTGACCGACCGCGCCCTTCCCGGTTCGCTCGCCATCGGCCACACCCGGTGGGCGACGCACGGCCCGCCGACCGACCGCAACGCGCACCCGCACGTCGACTGCGCCGGCCGGGTTGCTGTCGTGCACAACGGCACGATCGAGAACTTCGAGGCGCTCGTCGCCGGCCTCGACGCGCGCGGACACGAGCGCCGCAGCGAGACCGACACGGAGGTCGTCGCCCACCTGATCGAGGAGAGGTACGACGGCGACCTCGCCGCCGCGGTCCGTTCGGTCTGCGCGGAGCTCGAGGGATCGTTCGTCCTCGTCGTGGCGCATGCCGACCAGCCGGACCTGGTCGTCGGCGCGCGCCGCAACCTTCCGCTCGTCATCGGCCTCGGCGACGGCGAGAACTTCCTCGGCAGCGACGTCACGGCGTTCATCGGCCACACCCGCCAAGCGCGCATCGTCGACCAGGACCAGGTCGTCGAGCTGCGCCGCGACGGGGTCACCGTCACCACCCTCGACGGCGCCGTCGTCGAGGGCGAGACGTTCCATGTCGACTGGGACACCGACGCCGCCGAGAAGGGCGGCTACGAGTTCTTCATGCTCAAGGAGATCGAGGAGCAACCGGCCGCCGTACGCGACACCCTCGGTGGGCGCCTGACCGCAGAGGGTCTGCTTCATCTCGACGAGCTGGCGATGAGCGACGAGGACATCCGCGGCATCGAGCAGGTCGTCATCATCGCCTGTGGTT
>JAODNA010000144.1 GCA_025465135.1 Frankiales bacterium
CGCCCTGCCGGCCCTGGCCCGGGGCCGCCGCCGTCGGGCTGGGGGATGCGCTCGCGGTCGGGCTGACTGCCCCGACCGTCCGGGTGACGAGGATGTCGGTGCCGACCGATGTGAGCGGTGACAGAACCCTGCTCTGGGCCTGGTCCAGGCCCTGGGAGACGCCGACGATGCCCATCACCAGCCCGACGCCCGCGGCGAGGCCGAGCGCCGTCAGGACCGTCCTGGACCGGCGCCGCCTGAGCTCGTTCGTGGCGTAGCGGAGCGAAGGCATGCAGGCGTTCCCCTCGTGCCGGCGGGTGCGAGGGCCCAGCATGCGGGCCGAGACCTGCCAACGTGCTGCCGATTGCCTGGGAACCTGCTGTGAAGCCCGGGTGAGGTGTTCCGGAGCCCGGAGTCCGGTTTCATGATCAGTTCGGGTGATCAGAAATGGCTCCGCTGCCCCTGCACCAGCGCGGCCGACCTGCCGATACCAGGCATATGACCCTCTCTGCGCCCGCTGGTCGACAGGTCCTCAGGTCCCTCGCGCCCTGGCTGCCCCACGGCTCGACCCTGCCGGCCCCCCAGTGGGCGGTGCGGCACCGGGCGGTCACCTGGCTGCTGATCGTCCACGCGGCAGCCTTCCTGGTTGCCGGCCTCGCAACCCACCTGCCCCTCACCACGGTGGTGTCCGACGCGAGCGTGCCCGCACTGGGTGCCTACGCCGCGTCGCGCGGCAGCCTGTCGCGAGCGGTACGCAGCGGCATCGCGGCCGTCAGCCTGATGCTCACGTCGGCCGTGGTCGTGCACCTCATGGACGGATCGATCGAGGGTCACTTCCACTTCTTCGTGATGATCCCGGTCGTCGCCCTCTACGAGGACTGGGCGCCGTTCCTGCTGGCCGTCGGCGTCGTCCTGGTCCACCACGGCGTCATCGGCACACTCGCACCGAACAGCGTCTACGACCACCGCGGTGCCATCGACCACCCGTGGCGCTGGGCCTTCGTGCACGCGGGCTTCTTCGCCTCCGCCTGCGTCGGCGCCGTCATCAACTGGAAGCTCCACGAGGAGGCCAGGTCGGCCGAGCAGTCGCTGACCGCCCGCGTCCGCCACCAGGCGCACCACGACCCGCTGACCGGCCTGCCCAACCGCACCCAGCTGCTCGACCACGCGGCAGACCTGCTGGCCGACCCGGTCCGGAACAAGCAGCCCGTCGCGGTTCTGCTGGTCGACCTCGACCGCTTCAAGGACGTCAACGACGTCCTCGGCCACGCGTCCGGCGACGTGCTCCTCTCCCGCGTCGGTCCGCTGATGGCCGGCGCGATCCGCGGCGGCGACATCCTGTGCCGGCTCGGCGGCGACGAGTTCGCCGCGGTGCTCGCGGGGGCGGACGAGGAAACCGCGATCAACGTCGCCAAGCGCCTGCACGAGCTGATCTCGGTGACCATGGACATCGACGGCGTACTGCTCAACGTCGAGGCGAGCGTCGGCATCGCCGTACTTCCTTCGCTCGCCGACGGCGACATCGACACGCTGCTGCGGCACGCGGACATCGCGATGTACACCGCCAAGCGGGCCCGCTGCGGGTTCGCCGTCTACCAGGCAGACCAGGACACGTCGACGCGCGAGCGGCTCAACCTGCTCGGCGAGATGCGCCAGGCGCTGCTGAACGACGAGTTCGTCCTGCACTACCAGCCGAAGGTCGGCCTCCCCGACAACCGCCTGCTCGGCGTCGAGGCCCTCGCGCGCTGGCAGCACCCCACCCGCGGGCTGCTCGGGCCCAACGAGTTCATCCCCGCGGCCGAGAGCACCGGCCTCATCGTCCCGTTCACCCTGCACGTGCTGCGCATCGCGCTCCAGCAGGTCTCGCAGTGGCAGGACGGCGAGCCGCTCTCGGTGGCCGTCAACCTGTCGCCCCGCTGCCTCGCGGAGGTCGACCTGCCGCAGAAGATCCTCGCCATGCTCAAGACGTACGGCGTCGCCCCGAGCCTGCTCGAGCTGGAGATCACCGAGAACACGCTGGCCCACGACCCGGACCGCGCGCTCGCCACCCTCACCGCGCTGCACAACGCCGGGATCTCGATCTCCATCGACGACTTCGGCACCGGCTACTCCTCGATGAGCTACCTGAAGCGCCTGCCTGTCAGCGAGCTCAAGGTCGACCGCTCGTTCGTCTCCGGGATGCTGTCGAACCTCGACGACGGCATCCTCGTGCGCAGCGTCGTCGACCTCGGCCACAACCTCGGCCTGACCGTCGTCGCCGAGGGCGTCGAGGACCAGGAGACCCTCGAGGCGCTCGCGGCCGTGGGCTGCGACGTCGCGCAGGGCTATCACCTCGGCCGCCCGATGCCCACCGAGGCGTTCAACGTCTGGCGCGCCGACCGCAGCGCGGAAGCCGCCGTCGCATGAGCAGCGCCGCGGGGGCCGTCACGCAGCACGCCGCGCACTTCGGCACGCTCGTCGGTCCCGTGCTGCTGATCGCCTTCTGGGCGAGCTGGTCCGAGCTGCGCGCCTGGATGCGTCGCCAGGACGTCCTCGTCCCGACCGCTGTCCTCGTCGCCGCCGCGCTCTCCCTCGGCGCAGCCGTCATCCACGGGATCGTCGTCCCCCCGCACCTGCAGGAGGACCCGCTGTACGGCGGCTTCTTCGTCGCGCTGACCGCGGCGCAGCTGGCCTGGGCCGTCGCCGTCGTCGTACGCCCCCAGCGCACGCTGCTCGTCGCGGGCGCCCTGGGCAACCTCGGCGTCGTCCTGCTGTGGGGTGTGACCCGCACGGCCGGCATCCCGCTCGGCGTCGCAGCCGGGCAGCGCGAGGGCGTCGGGGTGCTGGATCTGAGCTGCAGCGTGCTCGAGCTCGGCGTCGTCGCCTGCTGCGCGTTGCTCCTCGTCAGCCGCCGGCCCGCCCTGGCGCCCGCCTGACGGCTCGGGGCACGCCCGCTCGGGATGTGCGTAGATGGTCAGGTGACCGAGCCAGGCAGTGCCGCACCGCGTGACGCGACCGACGAGTCGTCGGCCCCCGTCGCCCGCAGCGGATACCTCTACTGGGTCGCGAAGGTTGTCCTGACGCCGATCCTCACCGTCGCGTTCCGCCCGAAGGTGGTGGGGGTCCGCGGCGTCCCGCGCAGCGGGCCCGCGATCATCGCGTGCAACCACGTGTCCTACCTGGACTGGCTGTTCCTGCCGCTGGTCATCCGCTTCCGCCGGATCTCCTTCCTCGCCAAGCTCGAGTACTTCACGCGCCCCGGGCTGAAGGGCGCCTTCCAGCGCTACTTCTTCACCGCCACCGGACAGGTGCCGGTCAACCGGCAGGGCACCGATGCGGCGTCCGCGGCCCTGCGCACGGCGAAGCGGCTGCTCGAGGAGGGCCGGCTGGTCGGCATCTTCCCGGAGGGGACCCGCTCGCGCGACGGACGCCTCTACCGCGGTCGCACCGGGGTGGCCCGCCTCGCGGCGGAGACCGGCGTCCCTGTCATCCCGTGCGCCACCGTCGGGGTCTTCGAGCTCGCCCCGCCCGGCACCCGCGTTCCCCGCCCCCGGCAGATCGGGTTGCGGTTCGGGACGCCCATCACCTGGCCGGCTGGCCGGGCCGCCTCTCCCGCCAACCTGCGTACGTGGACCGACGAGCTCATGGACGAGATCCAGCGACTGTCGGGCCAGGAGGCTGCCGGCGTCGACGCGTGGGGCCGACTCAGCTGAGCGCCGCGCCCAACCCCGGCGCAGTGGTCGCGGTCGTCCCCGTGGCGGACAGCGGCTTCGCGCTCGCGTGGCAGGGCGGCAGTGTCACCGTCCCGGCGCTCACCGCGTTCGCCGAGCTCGAGCCGCGCTGGCTGTGGTGGTCGGCGCGCACTACCGCACCGGCCGTCCTGGATGCCGGCGTCCGGCCGAGCCGGTGCTGGGACCTCGGCACCGTGGGCCGCCTGCTGCACGGGCTGCGGCGCGACGACGCGGCAGCGGTGTGGGCGGCCGAGCACGGCCTGCCCGAGCCGCCGCACCCGTCCGGGCCGCTCGACCTGCTCGACCTGCACGGCGAGTCCGGGGACGCCGTCCGGCCCGACGGCCAGCTCAGCCGGGAGTGGCTGCGCGGCCGATGCGACGCCGACCTGCGGCACGCGGAGCACTGGGCCAGGCTCGCTGTCGACCTGCAGGTCGAGCAGGAGGCGCGGGCCCGCGCGCTGCCGGACCCGCGCCGTACCCCGACGTCCGTGCCGATGACCGTGCTGACGTCGTACGCCGAATCGGCTGCATCGCTGCTCGCCGTGGAGCTCGAGCGCGACGGGCTGCCCGTCGACGTGGAGGTCGCTGCCGGTCTGCTGCACGACGTGATCGGGCCGCGGCCGGCGGACGTGGCGGAGGAGCACGCCCTGCGGGCGCGCCGCGACGACCTCGTCCTTCAGCACTTCGCGGGCGAGCAGGTCGATCTCCGCAGCCCGGGGCAGGTGCGCGCCCTGCTCGCGCGAATCGGTGTCGACGTGCCGGACACCAGGTCGTGGCGGCTGGAGCCCTACGCGAAGACGTCACCCGCGGTCGCTGCACTGCTCACGTGGCGCAAGGCGGAGCGGACCGCGACGACGTACGGCTGGCGGTGGCTGGACGACAACGTCGCGGACGGCCGGCTGCGGGGCGCGTGGGGATCGGCGGACGCCGCTGCCGGCCGGATGACGGCTCAGGCCGGACTGCACAACCTGCCGGTCGAGATGCGCCCCGCCGTGCGCGCCGAGCCGGGCCACCTGCTCGTCCGCGCCGACCTCGGGCAGATCGAGCCGCGCGTGCTCGCGACGGTCTCCGGCGACGCCGGGCTCGCCGCCGCGGCCCGCGAGCCCGACATGTACACGCCGGTCGCCGCAGCTCTCCGCTGCGACCGGCCGACGGCAAAGGTCTCGGTGCTCGCGGCGATGTACGGCCAGACGTCCGGGACGGCGGGCGCCGCCCTGCGCGACATGGACCGTGCCTACCCGGCAGCGATGGCGTACCTGCGCAGCGCTGAGGACGCCGGGCTCAACCGGCGCGACATCCGCACGTACGGCGGCCGCCTGCTACGGCTCACGACGCTGCCGGCCGGCGAGCCCGTCGGCGAGCACGTCGCGGTGTCCGGCGGCTTCGGCCGCTTCGCACGCAACGCGATGGTGCAGGGCGCGGCTGCCGAGCTCTTCAAGGCCTGGGCGGGCACCGTCCGTGCTGGGCTGACCGACCTCGGGGGCGAGATCGTGCTCTGCCTCCATGACGAGCTGCTCGTGCACGTGCCCGCCGACCGTGCACCGCAGGCCGCCGTACTGCTGTCCGATGCCCTCGCCCGCACCGCGGCCTGGTGGGCGTGCGGGAGCGGCGTCCGCTTCGTCGCCGAGGTGACCACCGGCGAGAGCTGGGCCGACACGCACTGACCCCGACCGCGTGGCGTCCGGCGTTCGGACGGCGGGCGACTGCTCATCCACGTACCGTGACCGCGTGTCCCGGTCCGGTCCCCGCGACGTCGCGGTCGCAGCGACGCTCGCGACCTTCGTCGCACTGCCGGTAGGGCTGCTCGCCGCGACCCATCCGACGGCTGCGGAAGCCGCGGCCGCGACCCCTCCGCAGGCCAGCCCGGTGGCGGTCAGCGAGACCACGGCGCCGTGTGTCCCGGCACCGCTGGCCGCGCGGGCGGGTGCGGTGCTCATGGTCGGCCTGCCGGGTGTCACGGCAGCCGACGACGCCTCCGCGCGGGAGGCGATGGCCGTCGGCGTCAGCGGCGTCTTCCTGGCCGCCTCCAACGTGCGCACCGCCGACCAGGTCCGCGCCCTCGTCACCGGTCTGCGTGCGGAGTCGCCGCGGCCCCTCGTCGTCTCGACCGATGCGGAGTCCGGTCGGGTCTCCGTGCTGCGCGACGTCATCGGCAGCGGTCCGTCGCCCCGTCGGCTGGCCCGTCAGGACACGCCCGCGCAGGTGCAGGCCTTCGCCACCGACCTCGGCACCAAGCTCAAGGACCTCGGTGTGGACCTCGACCTCGCGCCCGTGCTGGACCTCGATGACGGGCCCTACGGCGGAGTGATCGGCGACCGCTCGTTCGGCACCGACCCCGATCGCGTCACGACCTACGCCACGGCGTTCCGCGACGGGCTCAGCGCTGCCGGCGTGAAGTCCGCCGTGAAGCACTTCCCGGGGCAGGGTCGCTCGGGCGCCGACACGCACATCCGGCCGGCGACCGTCAGCACTCCGGTGTCCGAGCTGGTGGCGCACGACCTGCTGCCGTTCCAGCGGCTCATCGACAGCGGTGCCCCGGTCGTGATGATGAACCACCTCGACTACGCCGACCTCGGTGCGGACGTGCCGGCATCACTGTCCCCTGCGGCCTACGCGCTGCTGCGGTCGATGGGCTTCCAGGGAGCGGCCATCACCGACAGCCTCGGCATGGGCGCCGTCAACACGCGATGGGACTTCCCGGAGGCCGCCGTACGTGCCATCGCGGCCGGTGCGGACGGCGCGTTCGCGACCGACGGTCGTCAGGCGGTGCGGATGCGCGACGCGATCGTCGCCGCGGTCACGACCGGTCGGCTGCCCGAGGCACGGCTCGACGAGGCGGCAACCCGGATGGCGCGGCTCGCAGGCGCCGACGTCACTGCGCTGACCTGCGCGCAGTCCTGAGGGTCAGACCGGCAGTGTCACGGCGTCGTCGCTGAGCACGACGGGAAGCACCGTCGGGACGGGTGCCGCGATGCCGAGCTCGTCGAGCACCGGCATGAGCACCTGCACGGCGAACGTCTCCAGCGCCTCGGTCGAGTCCCAGACCTCGAGCACCTGGAGCCGGTCGTCCTCCCCGAAGCACAGGTGCGAGTGGAGGCCGTGCGCCGGCCAGCCGCCGCGGGCGAGCACGGCGGAACGAATCAGCTCGTAACGAGCGTGGTCCATCCAATCCGGGACGAAGGAGACGGCGACGGCCATGGCCGCAGTCTGCTCGCCGGGCGACAGGGACCGCAAGAGGTGCTGCGCCGCGAGCAAAGAAAAGTGCGTCCGCCGCGGCATGAACAGGCGATTCTCCGGGAAGAAGAACCCGGAAGTGCGCGCCGCACGGCTGCGCACCCTCGGGGGATGACGGCGTGGTCGAGCAGGCGGTGCTGCTGCGCTCCGCCCGGCTCGACCCCGTCCCTGCCAGTGCCGGAGACGCCCGCCGCCTCGTCCGAGCCGCGTTGAACGAGGCCGGCGCGAGCGACCTCCTCCACCTCGCCGAGCTCGCCGTGTCCGAGCTGGTGACCAACGCCATCCTGCATGCGGCGACGCCGGTCGAGCTCAGCGTCGAGGTCACCAGCACTGCGGTGACCGTCCGGGTGCGCGACTGGCACCCGCGGCTACCGGCGCAGCGTCACTGGGATGAGACCGCGACGACGGGTCGGGGGCTGAGCCTGGTCGCGTCTGTCAGCGACGCGTTCGGGGTCGACCCGCAAGAGCCGTCGGGGAAGTCGGTGTGGTTCCAGCTGCTGCGCGGCGGCGAGCCGACAGTCGACGCAGCTGCCGAATGGAACGTCGATGAGCTGCTCGGCGAGCTTGCGTCGACGATTGCGAAGCGCGTCGTTCTCGTCGGGACGCCGGTGCGACTCTGGCTCGCCGGGCAGCAGCACTGGGAAGCCGTGCTGCGCGAGCTCTACCTCTTCCGGCAGTCCCACGCCGAATCCGACGAGGGCGATCTCGTCGGCGCGGGCCGCGCCCTCGTCGCGCTCAGCAACGCGGCCGGTCGCGCCATCGCAGCCAATGACTCCCTCGAGAGCGTGGATGTCGAGCTCTCCATCGCGGCGGAGGAGCAGCCGGGCTTCAGCGCGCTGCAGGACGCGCTGGACTCGGGGATCCGGTTGGCCGCCGGCGGGCACCTGCTGATCCGGCCCGCACTGCCCGAGATCGTCGCCTTGCGCGACTGGGCGTGCGAGCAGGTGCTCGCGCAGGCGCACGACGTCCTACCGACCCCGTGGGC
>JAODNA010000002.1 GCA_025465135.1 Frankiales bacterium
CCCCATGGTCCGGATTGGCCATCGTGACTGCCGTCACAGGACCAGTGCACAGGTTGGGGACAACCGTGTGGAGAACCCCGGAAGGCGGTGGAGCGAGCGTGCGGACCGCACCGCTGTCCACCGCCACACCCGGGCTGACCCGGCTGTCATCCACAGGCAGCGCGACCCGCGACACGCTCCACGACCTGCGACGACGGCTGCTGTCCACAGGCTCGCGCCTACAGACGACGACGACTGTCTTTCTCTCCTCCAAGAACTCCAGACCGTTCTAGGCCCGGCCCGATCTGTGCGGTCAGCCTGGCACCCAGCGACAACCCGGTCCCGGAGCGCATCCGTCCTACCCGTCTGACACGCTGTCGGACGGGCGCATCAAACAGCAAGGAAGGCACTGATCATGGAGCTCAGGGTCGAGCGGGACGCGCTCGCCGACGCCGTCGTCTGGACCGCGCGCTCACTGCCGGCCCGTCCCCCGATGCAGGTCCTGCTCGGACTGCTCCTCGAGGTGGGGGACCAGGGCCTGGCGGTGTCTGCCTTCGACTACGAGGTGTCGTCGCGGATCGAGCTGCCGGCGACCGTCGCCGAGTCCGGCCGGGTCCTGGTGCCCGGTCGGCTGCTGGCC
Source organism: Frankiales bacterium (assembly GCA_025465135.1). Classification (GTDB taxonomy): domain Bacteria; phylum Actinomycetota; class Actinomycetes; order Mycobacteriales; family SCTD01; genus RYN-124. The sequence continues at coordinate 620 of JAODNA010000002.1, forward strand.
GACATCGTCCGATCGCTGCCGGCCCAGCCCGTCGACCTGCGCCTCGAGGGCGCCCGGGTCGTCCTGACCTGCGGGGCGGCCCGCTTCACGCTGCCCACGCTGCCGGTCGAGGACTACCCCGCGCTGCCGGACATGCCCACGACGACCGGGTCGCTCGAGAGCGACGTCTTCGCCGCCGCGGTCGCCCAGGTCGCGATCGCCGCCGGCCGCGACGACACGCTCCCGGTCCTGACCGGCGTGCGGCTCGAGATCGAAGGCGAGCAGCTGACGCTGGCTGCGACCGACCGCTACCGGCTCGCCGTCCGCACGCTGGGCTGGCGGCCGGAGCAGACCGGGCTGTCCGCGACGGCTCTCGTGCCGGCCCGCACGCTGGCGGAGACCGCGAAGGCACTGACCGGTGGCGCGGAGGTGACGCTGGCGCTGTCGAGCGGGGGCTCGGGCTCCGCCGGGGAGGGGATGATCGGCTTCGAAGGCGGTCCCGCAGGGTCGCTCCGTCGTACGACGTCCCGACTGCTCGAAGGGGAGTTCCCGAAGTACCGCTCGCTGCTGCCGAGCGAGAGCTCCTCGGTCGCGGAGGTCTCCACCATCCAGCTGGTCGAGGCGGCCAAGCGGGTGTCCCTCGTCGCGGCCCGCAACGCCCCGGTCCGCCTCGGGTTCTCCGCCGACGGGCTCGTGCTCGAGGCCGGCGGGGCCGATGACGCCCAGGCCTCCGAGCGCCTCGAGTGCGGCTGGGAAGGCGCCGAGCCGCTGCAGATCGCCTTCAACCCGGCCTACCTGCTCGACGGGCTCGCCGCGGTCGACTCCGACACGACGACGCTGTCGTTCACCGGGCCCACCCGGCCGGCTGTGCTCACGGGCAAGCGCAACGGGCCGCCCGATGTCACCGCCGACTACCGCTACCTGCTGATGCCGGTGCGCCTGTCCGGGTGACGGCGGGGTAGGGCAGGTCGGGTCAGAGGTCCGCGGAACGACAGGAGAGCACCCGGATGAGCACGCTGGGCATGATCGGTCTCGGCCGCATGGGCGGCAACATGGCCGAGCGGCTGCGTCGCGGCGGGCACACCGTCGTCGGATACGACCGGGCCGCCGGCGCGCGTGACGTCGAGAGCCTCGAGGAACTCGTCAAGGCGCTCCCGGCACCGAGAGTCGTGTGGGTCATGGTGCCGGCCGGCGAGCCGACCTACCAGACGGTCGACGCCCTGGCCGAGCTGCTCGAGCCCGGTGACGTGATCGTCGACGGCGGCAACTCGCGCTACACCGATGACCAGCGGCACGCGCAGGACCTCGCCCCGAAGGGCATCGGCTTCGTCGACTGCGGCGTGTCCGGGGGTGTGTGGGGGCTGACCGAGGGCTACGCGCTGATGTGCGGCGGCACCGCGGACGACGTCGCCAAGGTGCAGCCGTTCTTCGACGTGCTCAAGCCCGAGGGCGACTCCGGCTTCGTGCATGCCGGCGAGGTCGGCGCCGGCCACTTCGCGAAGATGGTGCACAACGGCATCGAGTACGGCCTGATGCAGGCCTACGCCGAGGGCTGGGAGCTGATGATGGCGACGGACGTCGTCACCGATGTCCCGGCCGTCATCGCGAGCTGGCAGAAGGGGACCGTCATCCGGTCCTGGCTGCTCGACCTCATGGTCAACGCGCTGGAGCAGGACGCCGACCTGTCGGCGTTGAGGGGCTACGCCGAGGACTCCGGCGAGGGCCGTTGGACCGTGCAGGCCGCAGTCGACCTCGACGTGCCGCTGCCGGTCATCTCCGCGTCGCTGTTCGCCCGCTTCAGCTCGCGACAGGACGACTCACCCGCGATGAAGATGATCGCCGCGCTGCGCAACCAGTTCGGCGGGCATACCGTGACGTCTTCCGCCGGCTCGGTCGAGAAGGGCGCCGACAGCCCCGGCGCCGACGCCACTGCGCCCGGCCCGGGCGAGCCGGACGTCTCGCAGGGCCAGGTCCGGGGCGAGTCCGGCACC
>JAODNA010000004.1 GCA_025465135.1 Frankiales bacterium
CCGCGCGGCCCGGCTGCCCCACGCCGCGTTCGAAGCCGCCCGCGCTGCGCTGCGGGCCGGGACGCCGGTCCTCGTTCAGGTGCCGCGCCGGGGCTACGTCCCGAGCCTGGCTTGCGCGCGCGACCGCACCCCGGCCCGCTGCGTCGAGTGCAAGGGGCCACTCGCCGGCACGGAGCACGCGACGGCCTGCCGGTGGTGCGGACGACTGGCAGCCGACTGGCGCTGTCCGCAGTGCGACGGTCGCGCGCTTCGCGCCACGGTCGTCGGCGCCCGGCGCACCGCGGAGGAGCTCGGCAGGGCGTTCCCCGGGACCAGCGTCCGGACGAGCGGTCGCGACGAGGTGCTCGCGTCGGTGCCGGCCGAGGCGGCGCTGGTCGTGGCGACACCGGGAGCAGAGCCGGTCGCCGAGGGCGGCTACGGCGCCGTGCTCCTTCTCGACGCCTGGGCGCTATTGACCCGCACGGACCTGCGCGCGGGGGAGGAGGCCCTGCGCAGGTGGTTCGCCGCAGCGGCCCTCGCGCGTCCAGAGGCCAGAGTGCTGCTCGTCGCGGATCGTGGTCTGGCCGCCGTACAGGCCCTCACGCGCTGGGATCCCGCCGGGGCCGCGGCGCGCGAGCTCACTGACCGGACCGCTGTCGGCTTCCCGCCCGCCACCCGCATGGCCTCGGTGGAGGGCGCCCCGGCCGCCGTGGCGGAGTTCGTGCATGACGTGGCGCTGCCGCCGGGGGGTGAGCTGCTCGGCCCGGTCCCGGCGAAGGACGGCGAGGAACGACTGCTGCTGCGTGTCGATCGTGCACGCGGGCTCGAGCTGGCCACGGCACTGAAGGCGGCCCAGGCGATCCGCAGCGCGCGCAAGGGCGAGCCGGTCCGCGTCGAGCTCGACCCGCAGACGCTCACCTAGGATTCAGTCCGTGGCGCTGCGACCGATCCGACTGCTGGGCGACCCGGTTCTGCGCACGCCCGCACTCCCGGTGACGACGTTCGACAAGGAGCTCCGCACCCTCGTCAAGGACCTCACCGACACGATGCTCGAGGCGCCGGGCGTCGGCCTCGCAGCTCCCCAGCTCGGCGTAGGCCTGCGCGTCTTCACGTACGACGTCGACGAGCAGCTGGGTCACCTCATCAACCCGGTGCTGCACTTCCCGAGCGACGAGGAGCAGGACGGCGATGAGGGCTGCCTGTCGCTGCCCGGGCTGACGTTCGACTGCCGGCGCAAGCAGCACGTCGTCGCCCACGGGCAGAACGAGTACGGCGACCCGGTGACCATCGAAGGCAGCGCTCTGATGGCGCGCTGCGTCCAGCACGAGGCCGACCACCTCGACGGCGTGCTGTTCATCGACCGGCTCGACCCCGAGACGAAGAAGGCAGCGCTCGCGGCCATCCGCGAGGCGGCCTGGGCCAACGAGCCGGCTCCTGTGGTGAAGGCCAGCCCGCACCCCCTGTTCGGCCGCACGCGCTGACGCCGGCCGGCCGATGAGGCTCGTCTTCGCCGGCACGCCCGAGCCGGCCCTGCCGTCCCTCGAGGCCCTGCTGGGCAGCCGGCACGACGTCGCCGCGGTGATCACCCGGCCCGATGCCCCCGCCGGCCGCGGTCGCGCCCTGCGCCCTAGCCCGGTGCGGGTGCTCGCGGAGGAGCACGGCCTCGAGGTCCTCACTCCCCAACATCCCCGCGAGGACGAGTTCCAGACCCGGCTGCGCGCCATCGCGCCGGACTGCTGTCCCGTGGTCGCCTACGGCGCCCTCGTCCCGCGCTCGGCTCTCGACATACCGCGGCTCGGCTGGGTCAACCTGCACTTCTCGCTGCTGCCGGCCTGGCGCGGCGCGGCGCCGGTGCAGCACGCCGTCATGGCTGGCGACGACGTGACAGGTGCGAGCACCTTCCTGCTGGAGGAAGGCCTCGACACCGGGCCCGTCCTGGGCATCGTGACCGAGACGATCCGCGACACCGACACAGCCGGCGACCTGCTCAGCCGGCTCGCCGTCGCAGGGGCGGGGCTGCTCGTCGCGACCCTCGACGCGCTCGAGGAAGGCACGGTCACGGGCCGGCCCCAGCCCGCTGAGGGCGTGTCCCTCGCCCCGAAGGTGTCCGTCGAGGACGCCCGCATCGACTGGTCGGCGCCCGCCCTCCGCGTCGACCGGCTGATCCGTGGCTGCACGCCCGCGCCCGGTGCCTGGTCGACCTTCCGCGACCGCCGCGTCAAGCTCGGACCGGTCGCGCCGACGCAGGAGCGCCTCGCGCCCGGTGAGCTGGCCGGCGTCCTGGTCGGCACCGCGACGACCGCCGTGGCGCTCGGCGAGGTGCGTCCCGAGGGCAAGGGAGCGATGCGGGCCGCCGACTGGCTGCGCGGGCTGCGCCCGGAGACCGGCGAGCGGTTCGTGTGACCCCGCCTCCCCGCCGCGCTGCCAGGACCTATCGCCCGCCTCCCTCTGATCCCGCGCGGATGGCGGCGTACGACGTCCTGCTCGCAGTCCGCGAGCGCGATGCCTACGCCAACCTCGTGCTGCCGGGCCTGCTGCGCGAGCGACGCCTCGACACCCGCGATGCCGCCTTCGCCACCGAGCTGGCCTACGGAGCCCTGCGCGGCCAGGGGCTGTACGACGCCGTGCTGCAGGCGTGCGTCGACCGCCCCCTCGACCAGGTCGACCCGCCGGTGCGCGATCTGCTCCGTCTCGGCGCGCACCAGATCCTGCGGATGCGCGTACCGACGCACGCGGCGGTCAGCGCGACCGTCGACCTCGCCCGCCGGGTGATCAGCGCGGGTCCGGTCGGCTTCGTCAACGCCGTGCTGCGCAAGGTGAGCGCCAAGGACCTCGACGCGTGGCTTGCCGAGCTCGAGCCCGCCGACGACCCGTTGGCCGCGCTGGCGCTCCGCCACAGTCACCCGCGCTGGATCGCCTCCGCGTTCCGCGACGCTCTCGGCGGCGACCTCGACGAGACCGAGCGGGCGCTCGCCGCCGACGACACCAGGCCGGAGGTCCACCTTGTCGCCCGTCGGCTCGGACGGGATGCCCTCGCGGAGGCCAGCGGCGGTACGCCGGGTCCCTGGTCGCCTCACGCCGTCCGCCTGTCGGAGGGCGACCCCGGCGACATCGCGGCGGTGCGCGATGGCCGCGCAGGGGTTCAGGACGAAGGCAGTCAGCTGGTCGCGCTCGCTCTCGCGAACGCCGAGCTCGACGGCGCCGACCGCCTCTGGGTCGACCTGTGCGCCGGGCCCGGCGGAAAGGCGGCGCTCCTCGACACGATCGCCCGCGAACGCGGTGCCCGGCTCCTGGCGGTCGAGCTGCAGCCCCACCGCGCCCGGCTGGTGTCTCGCGCCGGGCTGCCGAACGTGGTCACAGCAGATGCCCGCCGCCCCCCGCTCGCCGACGGTGCCGCGGACCGGGTCCTGCTCGACGCCCCCTGCAGCGGGCTCGGCGCGCTCCGTCGCCGACCGGAGGCCCGCTGGCGCCGGCAGCCCGCGGACCTGCCCGGTCTGACGAGGCTGCAGGGTGAGCTGCTGGACGCGGCCGTCGCGCTGCTGCGACCCGGCGGGCTGCTGGCCTACGTCACGTGCTCGCCCCACCTCGCCGAGACGGTCGTACCGGTGTCCGACGCGCTGCGCCGCCACCCGTCGCTGGAGCGCGTCGACGCCCGCCCCCTGCTGCCCGGCGTCCCCGACCTGGGCCCCGGTCCGGCGATCCAGCTCTGGCCGCACCGCCATGGCACAGATGCGATGTTCCTTGCGCTTCTCCGGAAGAACGGGGCCTAGGCTCCCGCCACATGGGCCGTGTGCAGATCTCGCCGAGCATCCTCTCGGCCGATTTCGCCCGCCTCTCCGCCGAGGTCGCGGTCATCGCCGATGCGGCTGACTGGGTCCATGTCGACGTCATGGACAACCACTTCGTCCCCAACCTCACGCTGGGCCTGCCGGTCGTCGAGGCGCTGCTGAAGTCGAGCCCGCTGCCGATCGACTGCCACCTGATGATCGAGCAGCCCGACCGCTGGGCGCCGCACTACGCGGAGGCCGGCGCGGGCAGCGTCACGTTCCACGTCGAGGCGGCGCAGGCGCCCATCCGGCTGGCCCGGAACCTCCGCGCAGCGGGCGCGCGCGCCGGCATGGCCCTCAAGCCGGCCACTCCGATCGAGCCCTACCTCGACCTGCTGCCCGAGCTGGACATGCTGCTCGTCATGACGGTCGAGCCCGGGTTCGGCGGACAGCCGTTCCTCGAGGCCGTGCTGCCCAAGATCCGCCGGGCCAAGGCCGCCATCGGCGATCTCGACCTCTGGCTCCAGGTCGACGGCGGGGTCACGGCGGAGACGATCGAGCGTTGCGCCGAGGCCGGCGCCGACAACTTCGTCGCCGGGTCCGCGGTCTACGGCGCCGACGACCCGGCCGCGGCAGTGGCGGCTCTTCGGGCGGCCGCCGAGAGAGCGCGCGCATGAGCGAGCGCATCCTCGTCGTCGACGACGACCGCGACATCGCGCGCTTCGTCGAGCTGAACCTCAGCCTCGAGGGATTCGAGGTCGACGTCGCTCACGACGGCGAGCAGGCACTGGCGATGGCGACGGCCAACCCGCCCGACCTGATCCTGCTCGACGTCATGATGCCTGTCGTCGACGGCGTGGAGGTCGTACGACGGCTCCGCGCGCAGTCGTCCACCGCGTCGATCCCGGTGGTGATGCTGACGGCGAAGTCGTTGTCCGCCGACAAGGTGGTGGGCCTGACCGCTGGCGCCGACGACTACATCGTCAAGCCCTTCGACACCCTCGAGCTCGTCGCCCGGGTGCGGACGACGTTGCGCCGCACGGCCGACGTGCGGTCGGTCTCGCCGCTGACCGGGCTGCCCGGCAACCATCGCATCGACGTCGAGATCGCGGCCCGGTCCCGGTCCAAGGAGCCCTACGCCGTCTGCCACGTCGACCTCGACGAGTTCAAGAGCTTCAACGACGCCTACGGCTTCCTGCGCGGCGACGACCTGCTGCTGGTTCTTGCCGACGTCCTGCAGAAGTCGGCTTCGGAGGCCGGCGACCCCCCCGCCTTCGTCGGCCACGTGGGTGGCGACGACTTCGTCGTCGTGTGCTCACCCGACCAGGCAGAGCCGCTCTGCCGCCGTGTTCTCGCAGCCTTCGACGCCGCCGTACCCGCGCACTACGAGACCGATGACCGGCAGCGCGGCTACCTGGAGGTGACCGACCGGCGTGGCGAGCTGCGCCGGCACGGGCTGGTGTCGGTGAGCATCGGGGTCGCCTGCTACACGACCGGCGACCGCGACCACCGGGCCGTCGTCGCGGCCGCCACCGAGATGAAGGGCGTCGCCAAGACGCAGGACGGTTCAGTGGTGGCGGTCGACAGGCGGTCCTGACACGCGTGGAAAACTGACGGGTGGACACCGAGTCGGCGATGCGACAGGCGATCGCGCTGTCTCGCGATGTGCTCGGCACGACCAGCCCCAACCCGCCGGTCGGAGCCGTCGTCCTCGACCAGCACGGAGAACCGGTCGGCGAAGGTGCGACCGCACCGCCGGGTGGTCCGCACGCCGAGATCGTCGCGCTGCTCCAGGCCGGCACGCGGGCGTACGGCGGCGCGCTCGTTTGCACTCTCGAGCCGTGCAACCACGTGGGGCGCACCGGCCCGTGCACCGCCGCGATCGCCGAGGCGGGGATCGCCCACGTCACCTACGCCGTCGACGAGCCCACCTTGCCCGCGGGTGGTGGCGCCGAGGTGCTGCGGGCAGCCGGCATCGAGGTGATCGCCGGGTTGCTGGCCGACGAGGTCGCCGAGGGCCCGCTCGAAGGCTGGCTGCACGTGCAGCAGACGGGTCGGCCGTTCGTGACCTGGAAGCTCGCCACGACGCTCGACGGGCGGTCCGCCGCGGCGGACGGCACGAGCCGCTGGATCACCGGGCCGGCGGCGCGCGCCGACGTGCACCGGCTTCGGGCCGAGGCCGACGCGGTCGTCGTCGGCATCGGGACCGTCCTCGCCGACGACCCGCAGCTCACCGTCCGGCCCGATCCGGGCCGCCAGCCGTTGCGCGTCGTCGTCGACAGCGACGGGCGCACCCCTCCCGAGGCCCGGGTCCTGGACGACAGCGGACCGAGCCTGGTTCTCACTGAGCGGGACACTGGGCGCCACGACGCGGCCGGCGTGCTCACAGTGCTTCATGACCGCGGTGTCGTCAGCGTGCTGCTCGAAGGCGGTCCCACGCTGGCGGCGGCGTTCATGACCGCCGGCTTGGTCGACCGGGTGATCGGCTATGTCGCGCCTGTCCTGCTCGGGGCGGGACTGCCCGCCGTGGGCGACCTCGGCGTGGGAACGATCACCGAAGCGGTCCGGTTGCGCCTGTGCGGGGCGGAGCGCATCGGCGACGACGTCAAGCTGACGCTGAGGAGGGCGTAGGTGTTCACCGGGATTGTCGAGGAGCTGGGCGAGGTCGTCGCCTGGTCCGACCTGCCCGACGCCGCCCGCATCACCGTCCGGGGCCCGCTCGTCACCTCCGACGCCGGAGCCGGCGACTCCATCGCGGTCAACGGCGTCTGCCTGACCGTCGTCGAGGCGGCAGCGGGCTCCTTCACCGCCGACGTGATGAAGGAGACCCTCGTCCGCAGCTCGCTCGGTGGGCTCGCCGTGGGCAGCCAGGTCAACCTCGAGCGCGCCGTTCGGCTCCAGGACCGCCTGGGTGGACACCTCGTCCAGGGGCACGTCGACGGGACCGGCGAGATCGTGTCGATCGAGCCGCGGGAGCACTGGACGGTCGTCGGCGTCTCGCTGCCGGCAGAGCTGGCCCGCTACGTCGTCGAGAAGGGCTCCATCACCCTTGACGGCGTGTCCCTCACGGTCAGTGCCGTCGGTCACACCGCATTCCACGTCAGCCTGATCCCGACGACACTGGAGCGCACGACGCTCGGCCGCAAGGCCGTCGGTGACGCGGTCAACCTGGAGGTCGACATCACGGCGAAGTACGTCGAGAAGCTGCTCGCCGCGGGTGTCGTACCGGCGTCCTCACCGGGGGACCTGTGACCGCCATGCCGTCGGAGCCGGTGACCGGGAGCGGGCTCGACACCATCGAGCGCGCGATCGCCGACATCGCTGCGGGCAAGGCCGTCGTCGTCGTCGACGACGAGGACCGCGAGAACGAGGGCGACCTCATCTTCGCCGCGGAGAAGGCGACCCCTGAGCTCGTCAGCTTCATGATCCGCTACACGTCGGGCTACATCTGCGTGCCGATGACACCGGCTGCCCTCGACAAGCTCGAGATCCCCCTCATGGTCAGCAGCAACCAGGAGCGGATGCGCACCGCCTACACCGTCACGGTCGACGCCCGGGAGGGCATCTCGACCGGCATCTCCGCCGCGGACCGGGCCCGCACCATGCGGGTCCTTGCCGACCCCGCGACGACGCCGTACGACCTGACGCGACCGGGCCACGTCAACCCGCTCCGCTCCCTCGAGGGCGGTGTCCTGCGCCGGGCCGGGCACACCGAGGCGGCCGTCGACCTCTGCCGCCTGGCCGGCCTGCAACCCGTCGGCGTGATCTGCGAGGTCGTCAGCCAGAAGGACGTGCACGACATGGCGCGCCTCGACGAGCTGAAGGTCTTCGCGGCCGAGCACGAGCTGGCTGTCATCTCCATCGCCGAGCTCATCGCGTGGCGCCGTCGTACCGAGAAGCAGGTCGTCCGGGTTGCTGAGGCGAAGATCCCCACCCGCCACGGCGACTTCCGGGCCGTCGGCTACGAGTCCGTGCTCGACCGCACCGACCACGTCGCGCTCGTGCGTGGCGACATCGGCAGCGGCGAGGACGTGCTGGTGCGCGTGCACAGCGAGTGCCTCACCGGCGACGTGTTCGGCTCGCTGCGATGCGACTGCGGCCCGCAGCTCAACGCGGCGCTGCAGGCGGTGGCCGAAGAGGGCCGCGGCGTCGTGCTCTACATGCGCGGGCACGAGGGCCGCGGCATCGGACTGATGCACAAGCTGCAGGCCTACCAGCTGCAGGACCACGGCTCGGACACGGTCGATGCCAACCTGGAGCTCGGCCTCCCTGCCGATGCCCGCGACTACGGCATCGGCGCGCAGATCCTCGTCGACCTCGGCATCCGGACGATGCGGCTGCTCTCCAACAACCCGGCCAAGCGCGCGGGTCTCGAGGGTTACGGCCTGGAGATCGTCGGCCGCGTCGCACTGCCGGTTCACCCCACCCCGGAGAACCTTCGATACCTGCGCACGAAGCGCGACCGGATGGGGCACGACCTGCCGGGTCTGGCCGCCTTCGAGGACGAGCCCACCGACGCCTCTGCCGACGCGGTGCACCCGGGCGACACGCCGTGACCGGCCGGGGAGCACCGGCCGCGCGTCCTGTCGATGCGCGCAACCTCACCCTCGCGATCGTGGCGACCCGATGGCACGAGCGCATCACCGAGGCGCTTCTCGAGTCCGCCGAGCGCACGGCGAAGGAGTGCGGCGTCGACGAGCCCACCGTCGTTCGGGTGTCCGGGGCCGTTGAGCTGCCGGTTGTCGCGCAGGCGCTGGCAAAGGGCCATGACGCGGTCGTCGCCCTCGGCGTCGTGATCCGCGGCGGCACTCCGCACTTCGACTACGTCTGCGATGCGGTGACCGCGGGGCTGACGCGCGTGGCCCTCGACAGCCACACGCCGGTCGGCAACGGCGTCCTCACCTGCGACACCGAGCAGCAGGCACTGGACCGGGCCGGCCTCCCCGACTCGGCCGAGGACAAAGGACGTCAGGCCGTGCTCGCCGCGCTCGATGCCGCACGCACCCTGAAGTGCTTGCGGACCGGCACCGTCCCCTAGCTTGACGACTCCGTCGTCAGCCGCTCAGACGAAAGGCTCTTTTCGTGCTCTCCCTGGTCCTCCCGAAGGGCTCCCTCGAGACGCAGGTCCTCGAGCTCTTCAGCGGCGCCGACCTCGCGGTGATCCGCGGCGGCGACCGTGACTACGCCGCGCGCATCGACGACCCACGAATCGACCGAGTGCGCTTCCTTCGTCCGCAGGAGATCCCGACCTACGTCGAGCAGGGCATCTTCGACCTCGGCATCAGCGGCCGCGACTGGGTCACCGAGACGAACGCCGACGTGGTGAGCCTCGGTGAGATCGGCGGTGGCCGCGCGGGAGAAGCGGTCGTCAGCGTCGTGCTCGCGGTGCCGCGCGAGTCGCCGTGGAACAGCGTGCGGGACCTCCCCGAGGGCGTCCGGATCTCGACGGAGATGCCGGAGACGACGAAGCGCTTCCTCGAGGAGCACGGGGTGAAGGGACGCGTGTTCACGTCCCACGGCGCAACCGAGGCCAAGATCCCGGACATCGTCGACGCAATCGTCGACCTGACCGAGACCGGCTCGTCGCTGCGCAAGGCGGGGCTGAAGGTGATCGAGACGCTGCTGACGAGCAAGACGGAGCTGCTCGCCAACCGCGCCGCTTACGACGACGCCGGCAAGCGGGCCGCGATGGAGGACATCGCGCTGCTGCTGCAGGGCGCGCTGCGCGCCCGGGGACACGTGCTCCTCAAGCTCAACGTGCCCCTCGCATCGCTCGATGCCGTGCTCGCTGTCCTTCCGTCGATGTCCTCGCCCACGGTGATGCCGCTCGCCGCCGGTGACCAGCGCGCGGTCGAGACCGTGGTGCCGAAGCGAGGCGTCAACACGCTGCTGCCGGCTCTGCGTGCTGCGGGCGCCCGCGACATCCTCGAGCTGCCCATCTCGAAGATCGTCGAGTAGTGGGCGACCGGACCACACCGGCACTTGCAGCAGCGGTCGTCAGCGGCACACTCGTGGCCGTCCAGGCAAGGATCAACGCAGGTCTCGCCGAGCGGCTCCACGACGCGCTGCTTGCGGCGTTCGTCTCCTTCGCGACCGGACTCGTCGTGGTCCTCGCCGTCGTGCTCGCCCGGCCCGCCTCCCGCCGGGCGTGGGCAGCGGTGCGGGAGGTGCCGTGGTGGACCCGCCTCGGCGGGCTCGGCGGAGCCAGCCTCGTCGCTGTCGGGGCTTTTGCCGCGCCGCGCATCGGCGTCGCCCTGCTGACGGTCGGGCTCGTGGCGGGCCAGACCGCGGGTGGGCTGCTGGTCGACCGAGCCGGCCTCGGGCCCGGCGGTCGTCACGCGCTGACCGGGGCACGGGTCGCAGGGGCCGGCCTGTGCCTGGCGGCCGTCCTGGTGAGCGCCCTCGGCAAGGGAACGCGGGAGGCGAGCCCCCTCCTGCTCGCTCTGGTGGTCGCGGCCGGCTTCCTGATCTCCGCCCAGCAGGCGCTGAACGGGCGGATTCGGGGGATCACCGGCGACGCCGGCGTCGCGACGCTCGTCAACTTCCTGGTGGGCACCGCAGCGCTGCTCTTCGCCTACGTGCTCGTGGGGGCCTTGTCCGGCTGGGACGTCGGGCACTGGCCGGGACCGGAGCGCTGGTGGCTGTACGCCGGCGGTCCGCTGGGCGCGACGTTCGTGGCCGTCGCCGCGGTGATCGTGCGTTCGCTGGGGGTGCTCCGCATGGGCCTGGCGATCATCGCCGGTCAGCTTCTCGGTGCGATCCTGCTCGACGTCACGGTCCCCGCCGCGGCGCGCGGAGTCGCGCCCGCCACGGCCCTGGGGGCGGGCCTGACTCTCGTCGCGGTCGCGGTGAGCGGACGCACCGCCCGTTCCGCGCGGGTCGTGGCATGAGGCTGGTGCTTCGGCTGGTGCAGCTGCTGACCGGGCTGGGCCTGTTCGGCGTCGGCATCTGGCTCGGGCTGCAGGCGCACTTGGGCGTCGGTCCGTGGGACGTCCTGCACGGCGGCCTGGCCAAGATGCTCGGCCAGCCCTTCGGGCGCACCTCGATCGCCGTCTCCGTCGTCGTGTTCCTGATCGCGCTGGCGGCGCGCGTGCGCCCAGGAATCGGCACGGTGCTCAACGTCGTCACGATCGGGGCCGTGATCGACCTCCTGCTGGGCCGGCCGTGGCTCGACGGGCTCGGGCACGAGGCGCTGCCGCTACGGCTGCTGACGACGGGGGGCGGCATCGTCGCGGTGGCCCTCGGGTCCGCGCTGTACCTCGGCGCCCATCTCGGACCCGGGCCGCGAGACGGGCTCATGGTGGCGATCCACCAGCGCACCGGCTGGCGGGTCGGTACGGCGCGGGCGGCGCTGGAGTGCGCGGTGCTCGCCGTGGGGGTCCTGCTCGGCGGGCCGGTCGGGATCGGCACGGTGGCGTTCGCGCTCGGCATCGGCCCCGCCGTCCAGCTGGCCTTCCGCGTGCTGCGGCAGACCCCGATCCGCCGCCCCGTCGAGGTGCCCCCATGAGCACCGTGCTGGTCTTCCGGCCGCGGCGCCTGCTCGTCGTGTGCCGGCTCGCGGGCGCTGTCCTCATCGGTGTCTTTGCCGTCGTGGCCTACCTGCTGCCCCGCGGGAGCGCCGGGGGGCAGCAGTTCGGGCTGCCCGACCAGATCGCCTTCTTCGGCATCGGCCTGCTGCTGGCGTGGGCGGTCCTGCAGTTCACGCGGGTCCGGGTGGTCGCGGACGAGACCGGCGTACGGGTGCGCAACTACGTGGGGGAGAAGTTCGTCCCGTGGCAGGTGGTGGCCGGGGTTCGGATGGACGACGGCGCGCCGTGGGCCAGTCTCGACCTGCACGACGACGACACGATCGCGCTGTTGGGGGTGCAGTCGAATGACGGTGCCCGCGCCGTCGACGCGGTCATCGCGCTTCGTGCGCTCCTCGTGAGCTCACGGGGCCCCGCTGCCGGCTCCCTGTGAATCTGCGCGTCTACCGGACAGAATCGCGGAGACAGCCAAGACTTCCTGTCACGGCGCTCCATCCCGGACGGCCGACTGCCGACCGACAGGTGTGACGTTGCCTCGCCGTACCTCCCTCGGGCTGTCTGCACTCGCGGTGCTCGTGCTCGGCCTGCCGGCCTACGCCGCGATCCCGGACGACCCCACCGCCACCGATCCCAGTCAGGTGTTCGCGGCGACTGTTGTGGTCCCGCCGATGGCCCTGCGTGCCGACGACCCGGCGGCGGTGGACGACCTGGCGGCCCGCGTCAACGCGGCGCTGTCCACCGGCACCGCACACACGGTCGGGGCGGCGGTCGACGTCGACGGCCTCGGAGTCGTCGTACGACGGGACGCGAGCCACGCCCTGCCCCCTGCCTCCACGCAGAAGTCCTTCACCGCCGTCGCCGGGCTGCTGTCCCTGCCCTCGGGGTTCCGCTTCACCACCGAGCTGGCGACGAGGGCGAAGCCGACTGCCGGGCGGCTGCCGGGCAGCATCTGGCTGGTCGCCGGCGGCGACCCGTACCTGACCAGGTCCGGCCTGCGCGCGCTGGCGCACCAGGTCCGCGCCGCCGGCGTGCGCTACGTCGCGGCCGACCTGCTGCTCGACGACAGCCGCTACGACAACCGGCGGCACGCTGCGGGCTGGAAGAGCTCGTACGTCCCCGACGAGGCCGGTCCGCTGTCGGCCATGGCCGTCGACGAGAACCAGTGGCGCGACGACAGAGCCTTCCTGTCCGACCCGGCGCTGCCGGCGGCCCGCCTCTTCCGCGACTACCTCAAGGCCGAGGGCGTGACCGTCCACGGGGTGATCAAGCGGATGCGCCGTCCCGCCGACGCGGTCACCCTCGGCAGCTGGCAGTCCGGACCGCTGCCGGCCGTGCTGCGCCGCACGCTGAAGGACTCGAACAACTTCGCGGCCGAGCTCGTCCTGAAGGAGATCGGCAAGGTCGTGAGCGGCGACCCCAGCTCGACGGGCGGGCACGCGGCGGTGCGCGACGTCCTCGTGCAGCACGGGGTCACCGCCGGTGCGGGCAGTGACGGCTCGGGCCTGTCGGTCTACGACAGGCAGACCGCAGCCGCCGAGCTCGCCCTGCTGCAGGCGGCGGACGCGAGCCCCGCCGCTGCCGACTTCCGCGCGACCCTGCCGATCGCCTGCCAGGACGGGACGCTCGAGAAGCGGATGTGCAACACCGCCGCCGCCGGACGCGTGTTCGCCAAGACCGGGACGCTGCCCGGCGTACGGGCGCTGTCGGGGTTCACGACGACCGCCAGCGGGCGCAGCGTGTGGTTCTCCTTCCAGCTCACCGGCATCACCAGCGGCACCAAGGCCCGCGACGCTCTCGACGCCGCCGCCGTCGTGCTTGCCTCCGCTAACGAGTAGCCGCCCTTCGCCGCTGCCCACGACGTGTGCGCGGCGCACGCTCACGTCGCACGCGTGGGACGCGCACACGTCAGCCGTCTGCCGGTGGGTGTGCGCGGCGCATGCTCACGTCGCACGCGTGGGACGGGCACACGTCAGCCGACTGCCGCTGGGTGTGCGCGGCGCACGCTCACGTCGCACGCGTGGGACGCGCACACGTCAGCCGGCGTAGGAGACGTGGCCCTACCGTGGTCGGGTGATCGATGCCGGGGATGCCGACCCGCGGCTCGCC
Organism: Frankiales bacterium; assembly: GCA_025465135.1. GTDB lineage: Bacteria > Actinomycetota > Actinomycetes > Mycobacteriales > SCTD01 > RYN-124. The sequence continues at coordinate 13,379 of JAODNA010000004.1, forward strand.
GCAGCCCTGGCCGCGTACGACGGCAGCCCGGCCGCCCGCGCGGAGACCCTGGCCGCGCTCAGCGGCGCCCGCGTGTTCGTCCCGATCACCGCGACGTCCACGGCCGAGCACAGAGCCGACGTCACCGGGCTGCGCGCTGAGTCGAGCGCGGAGATGGCGCTGGTCTCGGTCGTGGCCAGCGACGGCGAGCGCGGCGTCCCGGCCTTCGCCGACACCGCGGCGCTGCGGCGGTGGCGCCTGGACGTCCGCCCGGTCGCCGTCTCGGCGGACTACCTCGCCCGCGCGGTGCTCGACGACGGCGCCGCGGCGGTCGTCCTGGACCCGGACCGGGCCGCCGTCGTCGTACGGCGCCCCGACCTGGAGGCTCTCGCTGCGGGCTACGTCCCTGTGGGCGGTGCGCGTCTGGCTGTTCGCCGCACCGCGACGACCCTGACGGCGCCGGCGGTTCCTCCCGACCCGGCGCTCGTGGCGGCGCTCGCGGCGGCGGTCCGGCCCGAGCG
>JAODNA010000024.1 GCA_025465135.1 Frankiales bacterium
GAACTGGGCCTGCGTCCCCTTGCCCGCTCCGGGTGGCCCGACCAGGACGAGCCTCACTACCGAAGGAAGCCTTCGTAGTTGCGCAGCATCAGCTGGCTCTCGACCTGCTTCACCGTTTCGAGCCCGACACCGACGATGATGAGCACCGCGGTGCCGCCGAACGGGAGCCGGTTGGCTCCGCCGGTGACGCTGAACAGCAGGTACGGAAGCACGGCGACGGCGCCGAGGTAGAGGGCCCCGAAGGTGGTGATCCGGGACAGGATGTAGTCGAGGTACTCCGCGGTGGCCCGGCCCGGACGGATGCCGGGCACGAAGCCGCCGTACTTCTTCATGTTGTCGCTGACCTCGACCGGGTTGAACGTGATCGCGACGTAGAAGTACGTGAAGAACACGATCAGGCTGAAGTACAGCAGCAGGTACAGCGGGTGGTCGCCGGTGGCGAGGTAGCGGTTGACGAACTTGGCGAAGCCCGCGTTGCTCGACCAGACGTTGGCGAGCAGCTGCGGGAGGTAGAGCAGCGACGACGCGAAGATGACCGGGATGACACCGGCCTGGTTGACCTTGAGGGGGATGTAGGTCGACGTGCCGCCGTACATCCGCCGGCCGATCATCCGCTTGGCGTACTGCACCGGGATGCGGCGCTGCGCCTGCTCGACGAAGACCACCAGCGTGATGACGACCATCGCCAGGAGGGCGATCGCGAACAGGATGAACGGGCCGTTGGTCTGGCCGCCGACGCGGTAGGCCTGCGCGGGGATCGACGAGATGATCGACGTGAAGATCAGCACCGACATGCCGTTGCCGACCCCGCGGTCGGTGACGAGCTCGCCCAGCCACATGATCACTGCGGTGCCGGCGGTGAGCGTCAGCACCAGGATCAGGATGCGGAACAGCGAGTCGTCCGGGATCAGCTTCGCCGAGCAGTTGGGGAACAGCCGCCCGGACCGCGCCAGGGCCACGATGCCGGTCGACTGCAGCACCGCCAGCGCGACCGTGAGGTAGCGGGTGTACTGCGTGAGCTTGGCCTGGCCGGACTGCCCCTCGTTCTTCAGCGTCTCGAGCCGAGGGATGACCACGACCAGCAGCTGCACGATGATCGAGCTCGTGATGTAGGGCATGATCCCGAGCGCGAACACGCTCAGCTGGAGCAGCGCGCCGCCACTGAACAGGTTGACCAGGCCGTACAGCGAGTCGCCCTGGACGTCCTTGAGGCACGACTGGATCGCGACGTAGGAGACACCAGGGCCGGGTACGACGGAGCCGAGCCGGTAGAGCCCGATCATCGCCAGGGTGAACAGCAGCTTCCTGCGCAGGTCCGGGGTCTTGAAGGCCCGGGCGAAGGCGGTGAGCAAAGCTCCTCCTGGCATCCGTCCCGCGGTGCGGGGCGGTCGGTTGGCACTCGGCGAGCCGAGGATCAGCGGAATCGGGGCACGGTTGAGGGACGCCGTCGTAGCGGCAGTCGGCTGGACAGCGTCATCTCAGGTCCCCGCGGGACTCTAACAGCCCGAAGCGGGGGTCCTGCCCGCCGGAAATGCTCCAGGCCGCCCGGTCCCGGGCGGGACGGGGCGGCCCGGAACGGGGCTGGCAGGGCTAGAGCTCGGTGACCGTGCCGCCGGCGGCGGTGATCTTCTCCTTGGCGGAGCCGGAGAAGGCGTGAGCCGTGACCTGCAGGGCGACGCTCAGGTCGCCCCCGCCGAGGACCTTCACCAGGTTGTTGTCGCGGACCAGGCCCTTGGCGACGAGCTCGTCGACGCCCAGGGTGCCGCCCTCGGGGAAGTGCTTGGCGATCATGTCGAGGTTGACGACCTGGTACTCGGTGCGGAACCGGTTCTTGAAGCCCTTGAGCTTGGGCAGCCGCAGGTGCAGCGGCATCTGCCCGCCCTCGAAGGCGGCCGGGACCTGGTAGCGGGCCTTGGTGCCCTTGGTCCCGCGACCGGCGGTCTTGCCCTTGGAGCCCTCACCGCGTCCGACGCGGGTCTTGGCGGTCTTGGCGCCAGGAGCCGGGCGGAGGTGATGGGTCTTCAGCAGTGCGTCACCCATGGTGTTACTCGACCTCCTCGACCGTCACGAGGTGCGTGACGGTGTTGACCATCCCGCGGATCTCGGGACGGTCCTCCTTGACGACCGTGTCGTGCAGCCGCTTGAGACCGAGCGAGCGCAGGGTCTGCCGCTGGTTCTCCTTGCCGCCGATCCCGGACTTGATCTGCGTGACCTTCAGGCGGCCCATCAGCTGTGACCGGACGTGGCACGGGCGCGCAGCATGGCTGCCGGCGCGACCTCCTCGAGGGTGAGACCGCGCTTGGCGGCGATCTCCTCGGGCCGGACCAGGCCCTTCAGGGCGGCCACGGTCGCGTGGACGATGTTGATCGGGTTGGAGGACCCGAGCGACTTCGACAGCACGTCGTGGATGCCGGCGCACTCGAGCACGGCGCGGACCGGGCCGCCGGCGATGACGCCGGTACCCGGGCTCGCCGGCTTGAGCAGGACGACGCCGGCGGCCGCCTCGCCCTGGATCGGGTGCGGGATGGTCGCGGCGATCCGCGGGACGCGGAAGAAGTGCTTCTTGGCCTCCTCGACGCCCTTGGCGATCGCGGCAGGCACCTCCTTGGCCTTGCCGTAGCCGACCCCGACCTGGCCGTCGCCGTCGCCCACGACCACGAGGGCGGTGAAGCTGAAGCGACGACCGCCCTTCACGACCTTGGCGACGCGGTTGATCGCGACGACGCGCTCGATGTAGGCAGTCTTCTCGGGGCCGCCGGCACCGCCACGGCCGCCGCGTCCGTCCCGGCGGTCGCCGCCCGCGGCACCCCCCGCGGGGGCGCCACCGGCCTGTCCGCCTCGGCGCTGCTGTCCTGGCATCAGACGGTCCTCTTCTTCTCGGTGGTGGTGCTCATCAGAACTCCAGCCCGCTCTCGCGGGCGCCGTCCGCCAGTGCGGCGATCCGGCCGTGGTACTTGTTGCCGCCGCGGTCGAAGACGACCGCCGCGATGCCCTTGTCCTTCGCGCGCTGGGCGACGAGAGCGCCGACCTGGCGGGCGAGGGCGCTCTTGTCCCCGCTCGACTCTCCCTGGCCGCCCTTGCGCAGCTCGAGGGTCGACGCGCTGGCCAGGGTGTGGCCGGCGAGGTCGTCGACGACCTGGGCTGTGATGTGGCGGGTCGAGCGGGTGATGACCAGGCGCGGCCGCACCGCCGTACCGGCGACCTTCTTACGGACGCGGAAGTGACGGCGTGCCTTGCCGATGCGCCGTGCTGCGCTGATGGATGCCATTACTTACCCGTCTTCCCGACCTTGAGCTTGATCTGCTCGCCCTCGTAGCGGACGCCCTTGCCCTTGTACGGGTCGGGCTTGCGCAGCTTGCGGATGTTGGCGGCGACCTCGCCGACCTTCTGCTTGTCGATGCCCTTGACGACGAACTTCGTCGGGGACTGCACCTCGAAGCTGATGCCCTCGGGCGCCAGGACCGGCACCGGGTGGCTGTAGCCGAGCGCGAACTCCAGGTCGGAGCCCTTCGCGGCGACGCGGTAGCCGACGCCGCGGATCTCCATCGGCTTGGCGTAGCCGTCGGTCACGCCGACGACCATGTTGGCGACCAGGCTGCGGGTCAGGCCGTGCAGGGCCCGGCTCGCCCGGTTGTCGTCGGGACGGCTGACCTGCAGCGTGCCGTCCTCGGCGCGCTCGATGCGGATCGGCTCGGCGACGGTGTGGGACAGGGTGCCCTTGGGGCCCTTCACCGTGACCGACTGACCCTCGAGGGAGACCTCGACGCCGGACGGCACGGGGATCGGGAGGCGACCGATGCGGGACATCGCGGCCTCCTAGTAGACGTAGGCGAGGACTTCCCCACCTACGCCCTTCTTGTTGGCCTGACGGTCGGTGCACAGCCCCGAGGACGTCGAGATGATCGCGACACCGAGACCACCGAGCACCTTGGGCAGGCTGCCGGCCTTGGCGTAGACGCGCAGGCCGGGCTTGGACACGCGGCGCAGTCCGGCGATGGACCGCTCGCGGTTGGGGCCGTACTTGAGCTCGATCACCAGGATCTTGCCCTTCTCGCCGTCCTCCTCGCTCCAGCCGGCGATGTAGCCCTGCTCCTGGAGGATCTCGGCGATGTGCGTCTTGATCTTGCTGTGCGGCATGCGCACGCTGTCGTGGTACGCCGAGTTGGCGTTGCGCACGCGCGTCAGCATGTCGGCGATCGGGTCGGTCATGGTCATGAGGTGCTCATTCCGTTGGCCTTGTGGCCTTTCTCGTCCCGGTTTCCGTGATGTGCGGACCTGGGACGTCGGGTGGGACTACCAGCTGGACTTGGTGACGCCGGGCAGCTCGCCGGCGTGCGCCATCATGCGCATGCAGATCCGGCAGAGCCCGAACGTGCGGAACACCGCGCGCGGACGGCCGCAGCGGTTGCAGCGGGTGTAGCCGCGTACGGCGAACTTCGGCTTCTTGTTGGCCTTCTCGACCAGTGCCTTCTTGGCCATGCTCTAGCTCTCCTTGAACGGGAAGCCGAGCGCCCGCAGGAGCGCGCGACCCTCGTCGTCATTGGTCGCCGTCGTGACGACGGTGATGTCCATGCCGCGCTGGCGGTCGACCCGGTCCACGTCGATCTCGTGGAACATGGACTGCTCGTTCAGCCCGAACGTGTAGTTGCCGTTGCCGTCGAACTGCTTCGGCGACAGCCCGCGGAAGTCACGGATGCGGGGCAGTGCGACCGTCACGAGACGGTCGAGGAACTCCCACATCCGGTCGCCGCGGAGCGTGACCTTCGCGCCGATCGGCATGCCCTCGCGGAGCTTGAACTGCGCGATCGACTTGGTGGCCTTGCGGATCTGCGGCTTCTGGCCGGTGATCGCGGTGAGGTCGCGCAGCGCGCCGTCGATGAGCTTGGAGTCCTTGGCCGCCTCGCCGACGCCCATGTTGACGACGACCTTGACGACACCGGGCACCTGCATCGCGTTGCCGTAGGAGAACTGCTCGGTCAGCGCCGGCTTGATCTCCTCGCGGTAGCGCTGCTTGAGACGCGGCTGCGTCTTCGGCTCGGGCATTCTCTCGGTGGCAGTCGTGGTCATCAGATGTCTCCGTTGCAGCGCTTGCAGACGCGGATGCTGTGCGTCTTGCCGTTGGCGTCGGGCTCGCTGCGGCGGTGGCCGATGCGCGTCGCCTTGCCGCAGGCCGGGCAGATCACCTGCACGTTGCTGACGTGGACGGGCGCCTCCTGCGTGACGATGCCGCCCTGCTGCGAGCCACGGGTCGAGGTCGTGACCTTGGTGTGCTTCTTGATGCGGTTGGCGCCCTCGACGAGCACGCGGTTGGTGTCAGGCGACGCCAGGATCACCTTGCCCCGCAGACCGCGGTCCTTGCCGCCGATGACGAGGACGGAGTCGCCCTTCTTCACGAACAGGCCGGCCATGGCTACAGCACCTCCGGTGCGAGCGAGATGATCTTCATGAAGCGCTTGTCGCGCAGCTCGCGGCCGACCGGGCCGAAGATGCGCGTGCCACGCGGGTC
>JAODNA010000042.1 GCA_025465135.1 Frankiales bacterium
ACCGCCTGCGTGCCGCTGTCCCTCGCGATGGGCTGGCGGGCTGGGCTCGTGCACCTCGTCGCGGTCGCCGCGGCGTGGGCCTACAACCTGCGGCTGAAGTCGACCGTTCTGTCGTGGGCGCCGTACGCGCTCGCCTTCGGTCTCATCCCCTCCATCGTCACACTGGGCCTGCCGGGCTCCCCGTGGGCGCCGCCGTGGGCCGGCGCGGCGGGCGCGCTGCTCGGCGTCGGAGCGCACCTGGCCAACGTCCTGCCGGACCTCGAGGACGACGCCGCGACCGGCGTCCGAGGCCTGCCCCACCGCCTCGGCGCCCGTCGGTCGGCGGCGCTGTCCGCCGTGCTGCTGCTCGGCGCGACGGGAGTCCTGGCGACCGGCCCGCACAGGCCCGGTGCCGCCGACGGCATCACGCTCGGCGCGGCTGCCCTGGTCACCGCGGCGGGCCTCGCGCTGTCCCGCCGGCACGGATCCCGCGCGCCGTTCCGTGCCGCCATGCTCGTCGCCGCGGTGGATGTCGCGCTGCTGCTCGCCCAGGGATCGTCGCTGACCTGAGTGGGCAACAATGCAGCTATGCGTCCTGCCACCCTCGCGACCGCGCTCGTGGTCGCGACGACGCTGGTCACCTCCGGGTGCAGCGCCGGCAAGGCACCGGGGAAGGCTGCAGCACTGACCGGTGGCGCGAGCTACCACGGGGTCGAGCCTGAGCCCGTGCCGGCGCGGCCGGAGTTCGTGCTCCAGGACACATCCGGTCAGCGCTACGACTTCGGCAAGGAGACGCGCGGGCGGCCGACGTACGTCTACTTCGGCTACACCAACTGCCCCGACGAGTGCCCCACCGCCATGGCCGACATCGCCGCCGCGCTGCGTCAGGTCGCGCCCGAGCTGAAGAAGAAGGCACGGGTCGTCTTCGTCACCACGGACGCCAAGCGCGACAACGGCCGGGTGCTCCGGCGCTGGCTCGACCAGTTCTCGACGACCTTCGTCGGGCTCACCGGCAGCCAGGCAGAGGTCGACGCGGCCGCGCGCGCGTCCGGGGTCCCGCCGGGCACCGTGGGCCCCGACCCGCAGACCATCCCGGGTCACCCCGACCAGCACGTCGAGAAGCCGGGGACCGCCCCCCACAAGCACTTCGGACCGCTTGGATACTCTGTCGCGCACTCCGCGGTGATCTACGCGTACGACGCCTCCGACCGGCTGCCGGTCGTCTACCCAGGAGGCATCACCCCGTCGGACATCGCCGCGGACCTGCCGGTCCTCGCCCGGCAGTGACGTCCCCGCGAACAGGAGCCGTGACCTCGGTGCGAGCCCGACGTACGACGACGACACTTCTTGCCGGCTTCCTGCTGCCGCTGGCCCTGACGTCCTGCGGAGTCGGCCTCGACCCGCAGACCTACAAGGAGCGCACGACCCAGGACGCGACCAATGCGACCGTCCACGACCTCGCGCTGCGGGACGTGGGCATCCAGCCGCCGGACCAGGGGCAGAGCGAGCTCGGCGTCGGCAAGGACGCGCAGCTCACCCTGGCGATCGTCAGCGTCTCCAAGCAGGCGGACACCCTCGTCGGGGTCTCGTCGAGCGGCGCCTCCGCCGCGGACCTCGTGGACGGCAGCGGCCACGTCGTCCCCTCGATCGACGTGCCCGCCCTCGGCAGCGTCGGGATCGGGGAGTTCGGCGTCGTGTTGCGAGGTCTCACCAAGGCCCTGCGGCCGGGCAACTACGTCGACGTGACGTTCACGTTCACGAACAACGGCCGCGCCACGCTGCACGTGCCGGTCCGGGTGTTCGACAGCCCGGTGCCGCGCGACTCCTACGCGCCCAAGCCCGCCGAGGAGTGACCCACAGCCCGGCGGGGCGAGCGTCCGCTGTCGGAGTACGCCGCTAGCGTCCGGCTCATGGCCCGTCCCGCACCCCGAGAGCGCCCCTCGCACCGCTGCAGCGAGTGCGGGCTGACCGTCGCGAAGTGGCTCGGCCAGTGCCCGGAGTGCCAGGCCTGGGGCTCGATCGGCGAGGTCGGCGCCAGCCGGGTGCAGGTGTCCGCCGGAGCGGTGACGACAGCCGCCCGGCCGATCGACTCCATCGAGGTGGAGGCCGCGCAGTCGCGCTCGACCGGCATCGACGAGCTCGACCGGGTCCTGGGTGGCGGCCTGGTGTCGGGCGCCGTCGTCCTGCTCGCCGGTGAGCCGGGAGCGGGCAAGTCGACGCTCTGCCTGGAGCTGGCCGCCCGGGCCGCCGGCAAGGGCGAGCCGACGCTCTACGTCACCGGTGAGGAGTCAGCGGCACAGGTCCGGCTGCGGGCTGAGCGCACCGGCGGGCTCGATCCCCACCTGTGGCTCGCCGCCGAGACCGAGCTGTCGGCCCTGCTGGGCCACATCGACGCGGTCCGGCCAGGTCTGCTCGTCGTCGACAGCGTCCAGACGATCGGTGCCGCTTCGGTGGAGGGCACAGCCGGCGGCGTCACGCAGATCCGCGCGGTCACCGCCGCCCTCGTCGCCGTCGCGAAGGAGCGGGGCATCGCCACCGTGCTCGTCGGTCACGTGACCAAGGACGGCTCCATCGCCGGCCCACGGCTGCTCGAGCACCTCGTCGACGTCGTCCTGCACTTCGAGGGTGACCGGCACTCGACGCTGCGCATGGTCCGCGCAGTCAAGAACCGCTACGGACCGGCCGACGAGGTCGGCTGCTTCGCCCTCACCGGCGACGGCATCGTCGGGCTCGCCGATCCGTCGGGCCTGTTCCTGTCCCGCCGTCCGCAACCGGTGCCGGGCACCTGCGTCACGGTCACCGTCGAGGGCCGCCGGCCGCTGCTCGCAGAGGTGCAGGCACTCGTCGCCAAGAGCACGCTCGCCAGCCCGCGCCGGGCGGTCTCGGGTCTCGACGCGTCGCGCGTCGCGATGGTGCTCGCGGTCACGGAGCGACGCGGCGGCGTGCAGCTCGCGACCAACGACGTCTACACCGCGACCGTCGGCGGCATGCGGCTGACCGAACCGGCCACTGATCTCGCGCTCGCGCTGGCGCTGGCCAGCGCGGCCGACGACAAGCCGCTGCCTCCCGACCTGATCGCTCTCGGCGAGCTCGGTCTGTCAGGGGAGCTGCGGCCGGTCCCCGACCTGCCGCGCCGGCTCGCGGAAGCAGTGCGGCTGGGCTTCCGGCGCGCCGTCGTACCACTCGGCTCGGAGTCGTCCAGCGGCATGACGCTCTCTCCGGTGTCAGACCTCGGACAGGCACTCGTCGCGCTGGAGAACATGCGGCGGCCGCCGGCACCGCGCAAGGTGGGTCTGTCACTGGCCTGACCCGTGACGCACCCGTGACCGTTCTTGGCGGGCGGACCCGGGTGCGCTCCCTACACTCCGGGTGGACGACCGACCGCTGGGGAGAGGCGCACGTGCCGACGACGGAGGAACTGCTCCGGACCACGCTGGCAGCAGTCGCACCCGGCACCGCGCTGCGCGACGGGCTCGAGCGGATCCTGCGCGGCAACACCGGGGGCCTCATCGTGCTCGGCCACGACCGCGTCGTGGAGACCCTCTGCACCGGCGGCTTCACCCTGGACGTGGAGTTCTCCGCGACCCGGCTGCGCGAGCTGTCCAAGATGGACGGTGCCGTGGTCGTGACGAGCGACCTCAGCCGCATCGTGCGGGCCGGGGTGCAGCTCGTGCCCGACTCCAACATCCCCACCGAGGAGACCGGCACCCGGCACCGCACGGCGGAGCGGGTGGCCAAGCAGACCGGCAACCCCGTCATCAGCGTGAGCCAGTCGATGCGCATCATCGCGCTCTACGTCGACGGCCGCCGTTACGTCCTCGACGACTCCGCGGCGATCCTGTCCCGCGCCAACCAGGCGCTGGCGACCCTCGAGCGCTACAAGCTGCGTCTCGACGAGGTCGCCGGCACCCTGTCGGCCCTCGAGATCGAGGACCTGGTGACCGTGCGCGATGCGATGGTGGTTCTGCAGCGCCTCGAGATGGTGCGGCGGATCGCCGCCGAGATCGAGGGCTACGTCGTCGAGCTCGGCACCGATGGACGGCTGCTGATCCTGCAGCTCGACGAGTTGATGGCGGGCGTCGAGGGCGAGCGCGAGCTCGTCGTACGCGACTACCTCGTCACGGGCACCGGCCGTCGGCAGCGCACCGTCGAGCACGCACTGGCTGAGCTCGACGTCCTGACCGGTGGCGACCTGCTCGACCTGCAGGTCATCGCCAAGGCGGTGGGCTACGCCGCGAGCACCGACGCGCTCGAGGGCGCGGTCTCCCCGCGCGGCTACCGGCTGCTGGCCAAGGTGCCGCGGCTCCCCCGTCTCGTCGTCGACCGGCTCGTCGAGCACTTCGGCGGCCTGCAGAAGCTGCTCGCCGCCGGCATCGACGACCTGCAGCTCGTCGAGGGCGTCGGCGAGACCCGGGCCCGGTCGGTGCGAGAAGGCCTGTCGCGACTGGCCGAGAGCTCCATCCTCGAGCGCTACGTCTGAGGCCACTTCTCCTACGCCGGGTGATCGGTGTGCGCGTCCTACGCGTGCGACGTGAGCATGAGCCGCGCACACGTCGTGGAGAGCGGCGAGAGGGCCGGCTAGCTAACGCTCCTGTGGACGACTAGCGCGAAGGGCTGAGCTGTTCAGACGCGGGCGGCGTCGATCATCTGCTCGAGGTCGACGAGGAACACCGGACCGACAGAACCGCGAAGCACCTCGACGACGTACGACGGAAGCACGCCGTCGTCGGCACCCGGGCCGGCCTGCGGCAGCTCGTCACGGGTGACGACGGCGCGGACCCGGTCGACCGCGACACCGACGCTGCCCTCGCCGTCGGCCTGACCCCGCTCGAGCACGAGCACGTCGCCGCGGGTCTCGGCGGTCGCGCCCACCCGCAGGTCGAGCACCGGCAGCGACGTGCCACGAAGGTCGAGGACGCCGGCGAGCGGCGGCGCCATGCCGGGCAGGTCGGCCAGCCCCTCGAGACGGACGACCTCGCGGACGGACTGCAGCGGCGTCGCGTACTCGCGGGTGCCGAGAGCGAACGTCACGAGCTGCTCGTTCATGGCGTGCTCTCCTCCCGCGCGTTGCCGAGCTGGTGCTCGAGCTGCGCGCACAGCGCGGCCAGCTCCTGCACGCTACGACCACCGAGCTCCGGAGCGGTCCGCTCCTCCTTGCGGGTGCCCAGCGTGTCGGCGGCCGCGCGGTACTCGCGGGCGGCGGCGGACGGATCGCCGAGGCGATGAAGCGCACCCGCCAGCAGGAAGTGGCCGAGCCCGGACGACGGGTCGAGGTAGACGGCCTTGCGCAGGTCCACGAGGGCGGCGTCGTCCTTGCCGGCATTGACCAGGGCGAGCCCGCGCAGGTAGTGGCCCATCGGGTTCAGCGGCTCGCTGGTGACGAGCTTGGTGGCAGCCGCGATGGCATCGTCGTACTGACCATCGGAGAGAGCAGCGCGGACAGCGACCGCGGACGGCGGCGCAACCGGCTGTGCGGCCGGGACCGACGTGCGGTCGCGGCGTGAGGAGCCTCGGCGCTCCGGCTTCGGCGGAGGTGGCCCTTCGTCCTCGGTACGACGGTCCGGCAGCACCGTGCCGCGGCGCTCCTTCGGCGGCTCGTCGATCCGGCGGTAGACGAACGCAGCGGAGTCGCCGGTGCCGAGCGGGACGAGCCGGAAGTCTTCGCTGACCTGCCAGAGGGTCTCGGAGTGCCCGAGGAACAGGTAGCCGCCGTCGCGGAGCGAGGCATGCAACCGGGCCATCAGCCCCCGGGTGGTCTCGCGGCTGAAGTAGATCGTCACGTTGCGGCACAGCACGAGGTCGATGCGCTCGTCGACGGCGAACGGCACCGGGTCGGTGACCAGGTTCTGGTGCCGGAACTGCACGAGCTCACGGATCTCCGGTCGCACCTCGTAGTGCCCGTCGCCGGTGGCGACGAAGAACCGCGTGAGGTCATCCGGCGAGGCCATCTGGACAGCGCGCTCGCCGTAGCGCCCGCTGCGGGCTGCCTCGAGTGCTCGCGACGACACGTCGGTCGCGATCACCTTGACGTCCCAGCCGGCCATGGTCGGCAGCAGCTCGCGCAGGAGCATCGCGATCGTGTACGGCTCCTCACCCGTCGAGCAGCCGGCGCTCCAGATGCGGATCCGGCGACCGTGGGTGTCTGCGTGCTTGAGCAGCTCGGGGATGACGTACTTGCGCAGTGCCCGGATCTGCGGCGGGTTCCGGAAGAAGTGTGTCTCCTGGATGGTCACCTCGTTGAGGAGCTGCTGCCGCTCGGTGCCATCGCTGAGCAGAGCCAGGTACGACGAGACGTCGGGCGCTCCGGTCGCCCGCAGTCGCTCGGCGATGCAGTAGGCCACCGAGTCCCGGCGAGCCTCGTCGAACACGAGTCCGGCCGAGCGGGCCAGCAGGCTGCGCAGCTGCGCGAACTCCTCGTCGGAGAGGACGACCTTGCGGGTCTTCATCGCGGCGTCTTGGACGTCGGCCGGAGCACCTCGCACAACGCCGGGCCGATGGCTTCGATCGGCAGCTGACGGTCGATCGCATTCAGCGCAGCCGCGGCGGCGGGCATGCCGTAGACCGCACTCGTCGCCTCGTCCTGGCCGATGGTGAACGCACCCCGACCGCGCATGGCGAGCAGGCCCGCGGCGCCGTCGCGGCCCATGCCCGTCAGCAGCACCCCGACTGCGTCCGGCCCGAGCGCGCTGGCAACGCTGCTCATCGTCGCGTCGATCCCGGGCACGTGGAACTGGCCCGGCTCGGGAGGCGTGACCAGCACGCGGAGGCGGTCGTCCTGCACGAGCAGGTTGCCGCCACTCGGGGCGAGCGTCACGGTGCCGGGCTCGAGACGACGGCCGCTCTCGCCCACGGAGACCGGCAGCGGCACGAGCTGGTCGAGCCATGATGCGAGTCCGCCGATGAAGCCCTCGGCCATGTGCTGTACGACGAGGACCGCCTGCGGGAGGTCGACGGGCAGCGCCGACAGGACGGACAGGAGCGCGTGCGGGCCACCGGTCGAGGCGCCGATGACGAGCAGCTTCACACCGTCGCGGGTCGGGATGTCCTCCGGCGGGGGGGTCGCGCCAAGAGGCCGACGGCCGCCGACGCCCGCGATCGACTTGGCCTCACCGGTCAGGCCGCCGCTCGTGCGGAGACGTCCGCGCGGGTGCGTGATGACCCGGATGCGCGACACCATGCGCAGCCGGCGGCGCAGCGTTTCGGCGTACTCGTCCAGCGTGCCGGTGTCCTGCGGCCCCGGCTTCGCCAGGACGTCGACCGCACCGGCCGACAGCGCCTCCAGTGCGTTCTGGCTGTCCTCACCGGCGACGAAGGCGCTGTAGACGAGGATCGGGGTGGCGCAGGTCGCCATGATCCGCTCGATCGCCTCGACGCCGCCCATGACCGGCAGGTCGAGGTCCATGACGACGGCGTGCGGGCGCAGCCGCTCGACGAGAGCGATCGCCTCCTTGCCGTTGCGCGCCTCACCGACGACGTCGAACTCCGGCGCGGCGTCGATGGCGCCGCGGAGGAAGCGGCGCTGCACGGCGGAGTCATCGACGACGACGACGGTCATCGGGATGGTCATCGCAACCACCCGGCGAGCCGGCGGTCGAGGTCCTGCACGAGGGTCACGAACTCCTCGAGCGGGCGCTCCTCGAGAAGGACGGCTTCTGCGGCTCGTGCCGTGCGGGCAGCGTCGTCCTCACCGACGACGTAGGCACTGCTGCCGAGCGTGTGGACGTCGCGCAGTGCGTCGCGCAGGAGGTCGGGGTCGAGACCTGCGGCGGCGGCCCGCAGGCGCGGCAGCCGCTCGTTGACCTCGTCGGCGAAGGCCTCCCGGATCGCGGCGAGCGCGGACTCGGGCAGCCGTGATCCGGCGCGCTGCGCCGGTGCCGTCCCTTGCTCGCTGGCCGTGCCCTCCGATGTCGGCACTGCTCGTGTCCCCTGACCCATGTCGACCCCGCCGTGGCTGTCAGCCGAAGTGTCGACCGAGACCCCGGGGGCCTTGAGGCTCAGCCCGTGACGCGGAAGACGCTGCCCTGCCGCACGAGGTCTCCGATCCGGGCACTGACCCGATACGTCCCGGGTTGTGCCGTGTCGCCGGTCTGGCACCCGGGCTTGGTGCGCTTGCCCGACCACTGGACCGTCATCGCCTGCGCAGCACCGGCTTTGAGGGTCTGGACGCCCTGGTCCTTGGCCTCGTTGCAGTCGTCGCTCGACCAGATGCGGTCCTCACCCGAGAAGACGCGCAGCTCGACGGCACCGGGACCGAGAGCGCGGCGGCAGGCGACGCTGCCGATGTTACGCACGGTCAGGGTGAACCTCGGCGCGGCACCGCTCGGGTAGGACGCGGCGTCGGACTCCGCTGTGACCTGCAGGACGCTGTCGCGGCAGGTCTGCAACGGGGCCGGTGTGGGCGACGCGGACGGCGCCGGCGAGGACTGGACGGAGGCCGCCACGGAGGGCTTCGGAGTCGCCGACGGTCCGGACAGCGCGTCCTTCGTCGTCGGACCGTTGCTGCAGGCCTTGACCGCGACGAGCAGCAGGATCACCACGCCGACGAGGAGCAGCGCGCGGCGCCGCCAGTAGGTCGACGCGGGCAGGGGGCCCACGGGCTGGATAGCCATCGGCGCCAGCGTAGGGCCGCGTGCGACGATCCGGTGGATGCCAGCGCCGCCGCTCGCCGAGGTCGTCTCCGGCTGGTACGCCGTCGCGGCACGGGACCTGCCCTGGCGCCGGCCCGGCACGACGCCCTGGGCCGTTCTCGTCAGCGAGTTCATGCTGCAGCAGACACCGGTCGCCCGCGTGCTGCCGGCGTACGTCGCCTGGCTGGACCGCTGGCCGACCGCGGCCGGCCTGGCGGCGGACGAACCCGGCGACGCGGTGCGCATGTGGGGGCGGCTGGGCTATCCGCGCAGGGCCCTCCGCCTGCACGCCGCGGCCGTCGCCATCGTCGACGAGCACGGCGGTGAGGTCCCCGTCACCGTGCCGGCGCTGCTCGCGCTCCCGGGCGTGGGCGCCTACACCGCCCGCGCCGTCGCAGCCTTCGCGCACCGGCAGCGACACCCCGTCGTCGACACCAACGTGCGTCGCGTCGTGGCCCGGGTCATCGAAGGGGTGGCGGATGCAGCGGTCACCGCACGCGACCTGGTCGTCGTCGCCGACCTGCTGCCGGAGGACGGCGAGGCGGCGGCCACAGCGAGCATCGCGCTGATGGAGCTCGGCGCGCTCGTCTGCACCGCTCGGGCGCCACGCTGCGACATCTGCCCGCTCGCCGCGCAGTGCGCCTGGCTCGCCCGCGACCGCCCGCCGCTCGATGCGCCGGTCAAGCGGCCGCAGCCCTACGCCGGCACCGACCGCCAGGTGCGCGGGCGCCTGCTGGCTGTGCTGCGGGAGGCCGCCGAACCGGTCCCGGTCGAGGCCCTGGCCGAGGCATGGGGCGAAGCGGTGCAGCGGCAGCGGGCACTCGACGGACTGATCGCCGACGGGCTCGTCGATCCGCTGCCGGACGGCCGGATGTCGCTGCCTACTCGGGCTGCCCGGCCGGGAAGCTGACCCAGAAGGTCGCGCCGGCTCCCGGCTTGGACTCGACGCCGACATCGCCGCCGTGCGCCGCGACGAGCCGCTTCACGATGGACAGCCCCAGGCCGAAGCCCTTGGCGTTGCTGCCCTTGGTCGACTCCGTGCGGGTCCAGCGCTCGAAGAGCTGAGCCTGCTCCGCCGGCTCGATGCCGGGTCCCTCGTCGCGCACCTCGAGGCGCACCCGGCCTGCATCGCCCCGGACGGTGACGGTGACCGGGCCGCGGTCGCCGCCGTACTTCAGCGCGTTGCCGACGAGGTTGTCGACGACCTCCCGCACCATGCCGGCGTCACCGGCGAGGCGGTCAGGCGCGGACGGGTCCTGGACGACGACGACCGCATCCGGCCGGCCGGTCATCGCGGCGGCGTCGCGCCGGACCTCCCCGAGCAGAGCCTGCAGGTCGACCATCGCCCACACCGGCTCAGCCCCGGTGCTCTCGAGCTTCTCGTCCATGAGCAGCTGCTCGGTCATCTGCTCGATCCGGACGAACGCCTGCTTCAGCCCCTCGACAGCGCTGGTGATCTGCTCCGGCGTCATCCGGTCGCGATGGCTCAGCAGCATGCTGGAGTAGCCCTTGCCGGCGCCCAGTGGCGTCCGGATGTCGTGCCGCGCCGTGCTGATGATCTCGCGCCGCTGCCGGACGCGGGCCGCCTCCTTCTCCGCGCCCTGGGCCCAGCGGACGGCGACCGCGCAGTGGCCCGCGAGGTCGATGAGCAGCTCCTCGTCGAGCTCGTCGAAGACGCGAGCTCCCTGCGGGCTGAGGATCGCGAGCAGCCCGAGCACGTCCGACCCGGCCATGAGCGGTACGGCGCAGAGCGGACCGACCGGAAGATGGCTGCCCGGCAGCCCGAGCCCGTCCGGCGCCTCGGTGACATCGGCCAGCCGCACGACGCGTCGCGTGCGCACCGGCGTCGAGAGCAGCCCGAAGAAGCGCGGCGGCCCCTCCGGGAACAGCTCCTGCGGCCCGTCGCAGACGAAGTGGGTCGTCTCTCCGAGGCTGCCCGGACGCAGCAGCATCACGAGGCTGGTGCCGGCGCCGGTCATCGACTTCGCCTCGGCAGCAGCGCTCGCCAGGGCCGCGACGACACTCGGTGTCTCCAGGTCGAGCAGCTCACGCGACAGCCGCGACAGCGCGCGCAGGCCCTCGCTGCGCCGCACCTCGTCGCTGACGTCCCGCATGAGGAGCAGGTGGTGCGGCCCGACCTTGCGGTGCCGGACCTCGAGCACGCCGTACGGCGGCAGGGGTCGCCGGGTCGCGGTGCCATCGGGTGCCAGCTCGAGCAGGTCGGCGATGTGCTCGGCCAGCGGGGTTGCGCCGGGAGCCAGCGCTTCCTCGCGCGAGATGCCGAACAGGCTGGCTGCCCCGGGGCTCCACGCCACGACGGTGCGGGAGTCATCGACGATGACGACGGCATCACCGGTGACGTGGAACAGCTCGCCGACGGCCCCGGTGACCACCGCGTCGCTGCTCACGGGCGCGACGGTAGTACGACCGCCGTACGACAGACGGCCCTCCCGGGAAGGGAGGGCCGTCTGTGCCGACGAGGCTTACTCAGCGGCGGACTCGGCCGCGCCGCCGGCCGGGGCCGGGCCACCGGCGAGGTCGACGGGCGGGACGTCCGGCACGGCGACCGGCTTGGGCTCGCCGCGGAAGGTGAACTTCTGCTCCTCGCCCTCCCCCTCGACGTCGACGATCACGATCTCGCCCGCCTTGAGGGTGCCGAACAGGATCTGCTCGGACAGGTTGTCCTCGATCTCGCGCTGGATCGTCCGGCGCAGCGGCCGGGCGCCGAGCACCGGGTCGTAGCCCTTCTTGGCCAGCAGGGCCTTGCCCGCGGTCGTGACCTCCAGGCCCATGTCCTTGTTCTTCAGCGCACCGTCCACGCGCTTGAGCATGAGGTCGACGATGACGACGATCTCCTCCTCGCTCAGCTGGTGGAACACGACGACGTCGTCGATGCGGTTGAGGAACTCCGGACGGAAGTGCTGCTTGAGCTCGTCCTGGACCTTCTGCTTCATCCGCTCGTAGGCGCCGACCTTGTCGCCGTCCTTCTGGAAGCCGAGGTTGAAGCCCTTCCCGATGTCGCGGGTGCCGAGGTTGGACGTCATGATGATGACGGTGTTCTTGAAGTCGACGACCCGACCCTGGGAATCGGTCAGGCGACCGTCCTCGAGAATCTGCAGCAGCGTGTTGAAGACGTCGGGGTGCGCCTTTTCGACTTCGTCGAAAAGAACGACGGAGAACGGCTTGCGGCGCACCTTCTCGGTGAGCTGACCGCCCTCCTCGTAGCCGACGTATCCGGGGGGCGAGCCGACGAGACGCGAGACCGTGTGCTTCTCCATGAACTCGCTCATGTCGAGCAGGATCAGCGAGTCCTCGTCGCCGAAGAGGAACTCGGCGAGCGTCTTGGCGAGCTCGGTCTTGCCGACACCGGACGGCCCGGCGAAGATGAACGAGCCACCGGGGCGCTTCGGGTCCTTGAGGCCGGCCCGCGTCCGGCGGATGGCCTGGCTGACGGCCTTGATCGCCTGCTCCTGGCCGATGACCCGCTTGTGGAGCTCGTCCTCCATGCGCAGCAGGCGGGCGGTCTCCTCCTCGGTCAGCTTGAAGACCGGGATGCCGGTCCAGATCGCCAGGACCTCGGCGATCTGCTCGTCGTCGACCTCGGCGACGACGTCCATGTCGCCGGCCTTCCACTCCTTCTCGCGCTGGGCCTTCTCGCCGAGCAGCGTCTTCTCCTTGTCGCGGAGGGACGCGGCCTTCTCGAAGTCCTGCGCGTCGATCGC
>JAODNA010000060.1 GCA_025465135.1 Frankiales bacterium
CTCGGCCTCGCGATCGCCGCGACGGTCTCGGCGGGCGACCTCGCGGTCGACCTCGGCGCCGCCGAGCTGACCGCAGGTCGCCGGGACGCCCGCCGGGTCTCCGCGCTGATGCCCGCAGGGCTCGTCCTGCCCTTCGCCGCGCTCGCCCCGATCGCCTACGTCGCCGGCCGGCTCGTCCTGTCGTGAAGGGCCTGCTCACCACCGTCCTCGTCCTCGTCGTCCTCGTCGTCGCGGCCGACCGCATCTCGCTCGTCGTCACGCAGCGCGCCGTCGCGGCGCAGCTCCAGACGAGCGGGTCGCTGTCCTCTCGGCCCGACGTGTCGATCCACGGCATCCCCTTCCTGACGCAGGCCTTCTCCGGGCGGTACGACGACGTCGAGCTGTCCGCCTCCGAGGTCACCGCCGGGGGCGGGCGCATCTCGCGGCTCGAGGTGAGCCTGCGCGGTGTCCACGTGCCGCTGTCGTCGGCCCTGTCCGGGTCGGTGAGCCAGGTCCCCGTCGACCGGTTGCGCGCAACGGTGCTCGTCTCCTACACCGACCTGGCCAAGCAGCTGCGCGACCGCGGCTTGTCGGTCTCCCCCGCGGGCGACCAGCTCAAGGTCACCGGCTCGGTCCAGGTCCTCGGCCGGACCGTGTCCGCGTCGGCGATCTCCTCGATCGGCATCTCCGGCACCTCGCTCGTCGTCACCGCGCGGCGCTTCGAGGTCGGCAACGCGGCGGCGGACCGGGTGCTCACCACCGCGCTCGCCGGTCGCTTCGACTTCGTCATCCGCATCGGCACGCTGCCCTACGGCCTCGCGCTGTCCGGCGTCCGGGTGCAGCCGCAGGGCGTCGTCGCGACGGCCGCCGGCACCCACACCGTCCTCCACCGCTGACTGCTCGCCTCGCTGCCCCGCCCGCCCCGCCGCGGCCCGCCCCGTCGTACGGACCGTGTCGGAGCTTTCTCGCGGCAAGAGCTCCGAGACGAGAAGTACGACGGGTGTGGACAACGCCCGACGCCAGGACGCGCGCACGTCCACACTGCCGCGCCATGAAGCCCGAGCTGGCGGTGATGGCGCAGCAGCAGCGCGGTGTGTTCCGGCGCTCGCAGGCGTTGGCTGCCGGCTACACCGACGTCGAGATCGACCGACGACTGCGTCGCGGGATCTGGCCTCAGGTGCGGCGCGGGATCTACACAGCTCGGGAGTACGACGAGAAGCAGGCGCAGTCCGATCGCGCGATGCACCTGCTCGCGGCGGCAGCTCGGCTGCTGTCGATCAAGGGCGACCTTGTGCTCAGCCACGAGTCGGCGGCGATCTTCCACGGCATCGAGCTCCTCGGTCCGTGGCCGAGGGTGCCCACCCTCACCCTGTGCCGCGCCTCCGAGCGGGTGACAGCGTGCGGCTATGCGGTGGCGCCGCTGCCCGCGCAACATCGCAGCGGGGCCGTGACGTCAGCTGCGCGCACCGTCGTCGACTGCGCGCGGACGCTGGATCCACCGGCGGCCTTCGTGACTGCCGAGTCGGCCCTGCGCGCGGGCCTGGACGTCGTGGCGATCGATGCTGTGCTCGGCGCCTGCGCGGGATGGCCGGGCATCGTCCAGGCGCGGGAGGCGATCGCTTTCGCCGACGAGCACTCCGAGACGGCGCTCGAGTCACTCGCCCGCCTGTGGTGTCGGGACAACGGGCTACCGACTGCGCAGCAGCAGCGGTCAGTCCGGACGCTGCAGGGCGCCTTCGTGGCGGAGGTCGACTTCGTGTGGGACGAGTTCCGGACGGTGCTGGAGACCGACGGGCGCAAGAAGTACGTCACAGGCGACCAGCCGCAGCACGACGGCCTCGCCAAGGACGGCGTGGTCTGGCAGGAGAAGCTGCGGGAGGACCGGTTGCGGGACTGCGGGCTCGAGGTCGTCCGGGGTTACTGGAGCGACGGGGACGACGGGGGCGCAGCGCTCACCGAGCGGCTGAGGCGCGCGTTCGCGCGTGGCAGCCGGGCGCCGGCCGGCCGCGAGTACGTGCTCGGCCCGCCCGTCCGCCCCCACGCCCGCCCGCTCGCGACAGCCGCCTGACCGGGGATGGGCGCCGGGCCCCCGAACCCCGATGCGCCCATGTGCGGCGGGGCGATTCGCCCGTCGTACCTGTCGTGTCGGAGGTTTTGAGGCCGAAAACCTCCGAGACGAGCCGTACGACGGGAAGGCCCGCGTCGGCCAGGGCGTTCATGACCGCGTGTGGGTCCTCGTCGGCGTACTCCTCGGCACGACCGTGCTCGGGCTGGTCTGGCGTGCGCGGCAGGGGCGGGTCCGCGACATCACGCCTGCCGACAGCCTGCTGCCCACGCTGAGCGAGCTCGGCGAGACGCCCGGCGAGCGGGCCACCCTGCTGCAGTTCAGCAGCGCGTTCTGCGCTCCCTGCCGCGCCACCCGCCGGGTCCTGGCCGATGTCGCCGACGCCGTCCCGGGCGTCCGGCACGTCGAGGTGGACGCCGAGAGCCACCTCGACGTCGTACGACGGCTGAGCATCCTCAAGACGCCCACGACCCTCGTCCTGGACGCCGCCGGGCGCGTCACGCAGCGGGCCTCCGGGCAGCCCCGCAAGGAGCACATCCTCGCCGCGGTCGCGAAAGCCGTAGGATGAGCGGCATGTCGGTCCTGGTGAAGAGGCGAGCGGTGGACTTCTGCCGCATCGCCGGCTGCCTGTGTCCGTCCTTCTGACCTGACCCCGCTCGCCCGTCCGTCAGAAGGCAACCCGCCATGAACGACGCCCCATGATCGACCCCCGAGGACAGCGCTTCGCCGCGTGGATCACCGCCGCCGTACTGGCCGCGGTTCTCCTCACCCAGAGCGCCACCCTGCTCGCCCTCCAAGCGGTCGTGTTCGCGCTCGGCGCGACCGGCCGCAGCCCCTACGCCGCGATCTGGAAGCGGATCCCCAAGAGCCCGCCGACCCTGCTCGAGGACCGCAGGCCGCCGCAGTTCGCACAAGCCGTGGGCCTGACCTTCGCGGTCCTCGGCACGATCGGCTACCTCACCTACACACCGCTCGGCATCGTCGCCACCGCCTTCGCACTCGCGGCGGCCTTCCTCAACGCCGCGTTCGGCTTCTGCCTCGGCTGCGAGATCTACCTGCTTCTCAAGCGCACAACCAACAAGGGAGTAACAGCATGAGCCGCGAAGACGTGCTCGTCGACGCCGACTG
>JAODNA010000078.1 GCA_025465135.1 Frankiales bacterium
GACGACGTTGATCTTCGGCCGGCCGCCGCTGCTCGCGAACGCCTCGCGGAGGACGCTGTGGGCTGCGGTCGAGTCCGAGCCGGGTGCGCTGTAGTCCGCGGAGTAGGTGCCGCCCGCCACCAGCGACAGGCCGAGCCCAAGGCCCAGTGCGGTCAGCCACGCCAGGACCACGCGTCGACGGCGCCGGACGCACAGGCGCGCCAGCCGTCCAAGAGGTCCGGGTGCGTCGAAGCCGGGAGGCCGTACGGGAACCAGGTCGGCGGACGGCGGGAGCGCCGCCGCAGGTCGTGCGCCCTGGCCGACCGGACGGACCTCGTGGTCGGGGGCGCTGGGTGTTGCCTTTTGGAGGTCGCTGGTCATGGGGTACCGCCTCAGGTCGCGCGAGAAGGACCGAGCCGGCGGACGTCGGCGCGGGGTGATGAGCAGGTGGTGCGGGCAGCGGGGCCGCTACTGACTGCGCGTCCTCGCGGATGCAGCCGGCCGGGTGCAGCGCATGCGGATCAGTGCCGTGGCGCCGATGGCGAGCCACACCGCGTTGAGCGCTGCCGATGGCCAGGCGCCGTGCCAGATGCCGTTGACCAGAAGTCCGAGCGACCCGGTCAGGTTGAGGAGCTGGAAGGTGCCGCTGCTCCCGGTCAGCCGCCCGGCGGACACCAGCGCGTAGGCGAGCAGCAGCGCGGCCGCGCCCGCCCACCCCGCAATGTGGAGCAGCACGCTCATCAGGGGATCAGCGCGTACGCGCGGACGGGCCAGGTGCCGACGCCATGCCATCCGAGCGGTGCGGCGTGCAGCCGAGCGCCGCGGGCCGGGACGGTGCCCAAGCCGGTCAGGTGCTCGATGATGAGGAGGCCGGCCGACAGCAGAAGCGTGTGCACGGGCCGGGACACGTCCGCCAGGTCGTCGATGTTGACCGCGTCGATGCCGACGAGGCTCGGTGCCCGCTCCACGAGCCACGCGGCGGCCCCGCTGGTCAGGTAGGGCGCATCCGCCGCGTACTCCCGCTCACCCCAGTGCCGGTCGCCGCCCGTGAGGACGAGGACGGCGGTGCCGCGCAGGTCGTCGTCGCCCAGAGCGGCGGCAAGCGCCTCAGGCCCGACCGTGCGAGTCGCCCTGGCGTCGACGACGACGATCGGCACGTCGACGACGCGCTCGAGCGGGACGTGCGCGAGGTCGGCCCCGTCGGCGAACCGGTGGTACGGGCTGTCGAGGTAGGTGCCGGTGTTGCCGACGAGACGGAGCTCATCGATCTGGAAGGTGGTGCCGGTCGCCTGCTCGTACTCCTGCCGCGTGCGGTGCGGCTGCCACTGCGGCCCGGGCAGACCGGGATGGGTGAACATGCCCGGCCGCAGTTCGTGCGACAGGTCCAGTACGCGGCTCGTCATGCAGCGGAGCGTCGTGGACGGCAAGCCGGCTGGGAAGCGCGTCGTGCTGGTGTCGGAGTTCAGCGCCGCTGAAGTCAGCCTTTCCCGGGCTGCGAGCCCGCCTGTCGGCGCAGTGCGGTCACGACCGCGTCGATGGCTGCCGACGGCTGGTTGCGGCCGGCGCAGTGGGCGACGGTGAGGACCCGGGCGCCAGCGTCAAGCTCCCCGCGATGGACGAGTGCGTGCGCGTGCTGGAACTGCCTGAGCGCGAGCTCCGGGACGAGCGCAGCGCCCAGACCTGCGCCGACGAGGGAGAGCGCTGCCGTGAACTCCAGGCACTCGTGCGCGACGTCGCCCCGGGTGCGTCCGGCACCCGTCACGAGCCGGTCGAGGGCGGCTCGCGCGGCGCTGTCGGGCGGCCCGGCGATCCACGGTCCGGCCAGCACGTCCGTGTCCGAGCGACCCGCCCAGGCATGGGGGACGACGATCCGGTACGCGTCCCGCATCAGGGGCCGCTCGACGATGCCGGTGGTCATGCGGTCCCCTGCCTCACCGTCGTGCTCAAGGACAGCGAGGTCCAGCCGGCCGGCGGCCAGGTCGGTCAGCGCGGCGGGCTCGCTGACCTCGACGACGCGGGGGCGCAGGCCGGGCTGGACCAGGGCGAGGTGCGCGACAGCAGGGGCCACCAGTCGTTCGATGGCTGTCGGGAAGGCCCCGATCGTGACCGCGCCTACGGGGCCGCCGCGCAGCGCCGACAGGGTCTGCTCCGCCTCGCCCAGCGCTGCGGCGAGGACGTCCGCGTGCGCGGCGAGCGCGCGACCGGCGGCGGTGAGCCCGATGCTGCGTCCTCCGCCGAGCCGGGTCCGGTCGAGCAGCGCGACGCCCGTCTCGGCCTCCAACTTGCTCAGCTGCTGGCTGACAGCCGACGGCGTCAGGTGCAGCCGTTCGGCGGCGGCCTGGACGCTGCCGTGACGGTCGACGGCGTGCAGGACCAGCAGGCGGCGGGGATCCAGGGTCATGCGGGCACGTCTCCGGATGTCGCGGCAGCGAAGTCGAAACCGCGTCGCCAGGCCGGCGGCAGCGGGGCGGCGGTCCTGAGGTCCCGGCTCCGCACGAGCCCTGTCCGGGGTCGCCGCCGGCCCGTCGCGCCGGCGACGGCCGAGTCCTCTTGTGACCGCATGTCCGGGCTCCTTCGATGTGGCGCGGCTCCTGATGCGCGCTGCGCCGTGCCCGCCTTCTGCATGGGCGGTCCTACGCCTGCAGTGTCGAGCACCGTCAAGCGTGGCGGGTCGGGCGTCATCGACAGCCGTGCGTCACGAGGTCTCGCAGCACTCCGCCGGGACGACGAATCGGCGGTCAGAGCGTGATCGCATGCACCGCGTGCAGCGCAACGCTGCGGACGTCCACATCTCTCGTAGCCCGCTCGGCGACCTGGGGCGCCGGTCGCCGGACGCACGCCGGTCAGGTGTCTGCGAGCTGCTCACGGAGCCAGGCCAGCATCACGTCGTTGATGCGCACGCCCAGCTTCGCAGTCGCTCTGAACGGATGGTCGTCCGCGACCTCGCCGGACCCGGCCGCGGCCGCCTCGAGGTAGGCGGTCGAGTCGAGCATGTCGGCGATCTCGCGTTCGAGCGCGCTGCGGCGCTGGTCGGCCGGCAGCAGCGGGAGCAGGAACCAGCGCAGAGCGGTCTCGTTGCGTTGGCTGCGGTTGGGCTGCACCTCGACCAGCCAGCGGTCCAGCTCGGCCAGCCCCTGGTCGGTGATCGCCCACGTGCGGCTCCCCCGGGCACCGCGGCCGGCTTCCTGCACCAGCCCCCGGCCCTGCAGCCGGGCCAGCTCCGGGTAGATCTGGCTGTGGCTGGCGTGCCAGGCGTGGCTCAGCGACGCCTCGAACCTGCGGGTCAGGTCGTAGCCGGTTCCCGGGGCCACCGCGAGCAGGCCGAGCACCGCATGGGGCAGTGACATGACGTGACCCTAGGGCGCCGATCGCGAAGTTGTCGACCTTGACATGTAAGAAACGACATGTATTTTCCGACACATGGAGTCCTCCGTACGCCGCCCACGAGTGCTGCTGGCCGCCGTGGTCTGCGGCCTGCTCCTCGCGATGCTCGACCAGACGATCGTCGGGACGGCGCTGCCGGCGATCGTGCAGGACCTGGACGGCTCGTCCCTGTACCTGTGGGCGGTGACGGCGTACCTCGTCCCGGCCACGGTCTCGCTGCCGGTCTACGCCCGGCTCTCGGACCGGCACGGCCGTCGCGCGATGCTGCTGGTCGGCATGGGGCTCTTCCTCGCCGGCTCGGCCCTGTCCGCGTCCGCCCAGGGGATGGGCCAGTTCACCGGATGGCGTGCCGTGCAGGGACTCGGCGCAGGCGCGCTCGAAGGACTGCCGTTCATCCTCGTCGCCGACCTGTACTCGGGACGTCGCAGCGCCGCCCTGCAGGCCGCGCTCGCCGGGATGATGGGCTTCGCCTTCATCGCAGGGCCGCTCCTCGGCGGCATCCTCACCGACGGACCGGGCTGGCGCTGGGCGTTCCTCGTCAACCTGCCGGTGGGTCTGGCCGCCATGGTCGTCGTCGCACGCTTCCTCCCGCGTTCCCTTGGCAGGTACGAGGGGCGCGACGTGCCGGTCGACGTCGCCGGGATCGCCCTGCTGACCACCGGCGTGGGGCTGCTCCTCGTCGGGCTTGACCAGCGCACGGCCGCGCCGCTGCTCGGCGGCGTTGCTGTCATCGCGGCATTCCTGGCGGTGGAGCGTCGAGCAGCCGCGCCGATCGTGCCGCTGCGGCTGCTCGCCAACCGTACCGTCGCCCCCCTGCTGCTCGCCGGTGCCGCAGCCACCGCCGGCCTGTACGCCGGCGTGCTGCTCCTGCCCCGCTACCTGGAGGGCGTGCGCCACGTCAGCGCCACCCGCTCAGGGCTGCTGATCTACCCGCTGCTGCTGGGCCTCGTGCTGTCGACCACCGCCTGCGGGATCGCCATGAACCGCTGGGGCCAGTGGCGGACGCCGGTTCTCCTCGGGACCGCCCTCGCGGCGCTGGGAGCGGTCGGCTTCGGAACGTTCGAAGCCCGGACACCGGACTGGCAGAACCTGCTCTTCATGGCCCTGATCGGGCTCGGGGTAGGTCCGGCGCTGTCCGGCCTCCAGGTCGCGCTCCAGCGCCTCGTGGAGCCGACGGCCGTCGCCGGCGCGCTCTCCACCCTGATCCTGGTGCGGCAGGTCGGCGGCGCGATCGCGCTTGCGGCAGCCGACACCGTGTATGCAGCCGGAGCCCACCGAGCGGGCAGCTCAGCCGCGACCGCCACCGGGACCGGGATGCTGGTCGTGACACTCGCCGGAGCTGGACTGGCCGCGACGGCGCTGCTCCTGCTGCCGCGCGGCTCAGGTCGGCTACCGCAGCCCCCGATCGCACTCCTCCGTGCATCTGCAGCGCAGGCCCTCGCATGACGAACCAGCCGAAGGCGACGCAGTCCCTGACCAAGTCCGCACGCACCCTGCGCATCACCGTTAGGGGCAGCTTCGAGGTGCTCACGCACGACCAGCAGGCGGAGCTGCGCAGCCGGGCTGACCAGCACGACCTGCTCCGCGCTCACTTCACCGAGGAGGGGCACCTGGCGTACGACATCGACGCGCGCC
>JAODNA010000101.1 GCA_025465135.1 Frankiales bacterium
GTTTACAAGGAGATAGATCAATGGCTCAGGGTTCTGTGAAGTGGTTCAACGCCGAGAAGGGTTTCGGCTTCATCGCCCAGGACGGTGGCGGTGCTGACGTGTTCGTCCACTTCTCCGCGATCCAGTCGGACGGCTACAAGTCCCTCGACGAGAACCAGCGCGTCGAGTTCGACATCACGCAGGGCCAGAAGGGCCCGCAGGCGGAGAACGTCCGTCCCCTCTAGGACTTCTGCACAACGTCGAGGCCCGGCTTCCCTACAGGGAGGCCGGGCTTTGTCATGGTGGGGTCAGACGGAGTAGCCGCCGTCGACGTCGAGCTTCTGGCCGGTCACGAACCCGGCCCGGGCCGAGGCGAGGAAGCAGACGGCCTCGGCGATGTCCGCGGCAGTTCCGAAGCGACGCAGCGGCGTGTTGGCCCGGGCCGTGTCGAGCGCGCGGTCGTCGAGGTCGCCGGACGCGATCAGCCGTTGCGCCATGCCGTCGGTGAGCATGCCGGGCCCGACGGCGTTGACCCGGACCCCGAACCTGCCCTCCTCGGCGGCGAGCCCACGCACCAGCGACTCGACCGCAGCCTTCGGCACGGCGGACAACCCGTCGCGCACCGCGAAGCGGCTCGTCGCGGCGGTGGTGACGGCCGTGAGGGAGCCCTGGCTCGTGCGCAGCGCCGGCAGCACGGCGGAGGCCAGGACGAAGAACGCCGTCACGTCCTGCTCGAGCTGCCGGCTCATGTCCGCAGCCGGGATCCGGCTCAGGTGGCGCATCGGTACGTGCGGCCCGGCGGCGTACACCGCCGTGTGGACGTCGCCCAAGGACGCGGCGAGCGCCGCGGTGGCGACAGCATCGGTGAGGTCGACCTGGTGCGCGGTCACGCCGAGCTCGGCGACGAGCTCGTCCGCACGGGCGCTGTTGGTCCGGTAGGTGAGGGCGACGCGCGCGCCCCGTCGCACCAGCAGCCGGGCGATCTCGCTGCCGAGCCCACCCGTGCCTCCGGCGACGAGTGCGACGCCGGTGCGGCCGGCGAAGTCCTGCGGCTCGTTCACGCGGTCAGCAGCTCGACCAGGGTCGCGCGGTCAGGCGCCGGCAGGAACGACGGCTCACCGTCGCCGAGCTCTGCCATCTTGGCCGCGATGTCCGGCCGGCTGAGCACGTCGGCAGGCAGCGCCATGCCGGTCATCACCTCGATCATCGCGCGGAAGACGTCGCCGTCCTTCGAGCCCGCGACGAGGAGCCGGCTGATGCCCGGGTCTCCAGGTGGGCGTGGCTCTCCCTTGCGGAGCGCGTCCATCTCGGCGATGCGGGCCTGGTCGGCGACGAGCTGCGCCCGGTAGAAGGGCGTGACCCGCGCCTCCGTGGCCTCGTCCCACGCGAGGGCGAACGCTGCGGGGTCGTCGCCGTTGTCTCGTACGACGTCCCGCAGGGCCTGGGCGTGCAGCAGGCCGACGCTGATGCCCCGGCCGGCCGACGGGTTGGTGCAGGCCCAGGCGTCACCGACCGCTGCGAAGCCGGTGGCGCAGGGGCGCCCGTCGACGACGAACCGGTGGTAGCGGTCGAGCACGCCGGCCATCGGCAGGACCTCGCTGATGGGCTCACCGTCGACCCAGTGCGCCTGCAGCGGGCACGCCTTCACGACGCGGCGGAACACGTCCAGGTGGCGGAGGTTCTTCAGCGGCGCGTCGGCGCTGGCGCCCGCGAACGTCACCGACCAGGTTCCGTTGTCACCTGGCAGCGTCAGCATCGAGAAGCTGCCCATCGCCGCCGCCACGGGACCGATCCGCGCCGGCGGGTCGCCGCGGAAGTTGACGGTGTAGTACAGGAAGCCGCACTCCTGGGACTCCATCAGCGGCTCGGCCGCGCCGAGGGCGGCGAGCCAGCGGTGCGCCGGCGACCGGCGTCCCATCGCGTCGACGACGAGAGCGGCGCGCAGCTCCTCGCCGTCGGTCGTGCGCACCCCCACGACGTGAGGCACACCCGCCACTGCTGCGGCGCCGGTGAGGAGCTCGGCCACCTCCACGCCCCGTCGTACGGTCACGCCGGGCGTGTCCTCGGCGGCGGCCGCGAAGACGGCCTCGATCATCGGCCGGCGGCCGGTCGGCACGCGGAACCGCTCGTCCCCGGCCCGCGGCTCGCGGTCCTGGACGCCGGGCGGCTGCACGGCCAGCAGGTCGAGCCACTCCGCGCCGCCCGCGATCAGGCGGTCGCACATGTCGGGCAGCTCGGCATCCATCACGGCCCGCGCCCCCGGGAGCAGGTTGTGCGGCTGGCGGAACTGCACGACGCCCTGGCGCTGCCAGTCGTCCCAGGCATCGGCCGGATCGGCGGGCGGGATCGCCGGGTCGCTCTCGAGAACCGTCACGTCATGCCCGTCCCGGGCCAGCATCATCGCCGCCGACAGCCCGATGACCCCGCCCCCGCACACGACGACCGACGTCATCTCGACTCCCCCCGGTGATGCGCCTCAGCCTGCCACGCAACGCCTCCTGGCACGCAAGGCCTCCGGAGACGTATGGCGGCAGGCCGCGGACAGGCGCACACTGCGGCATGGACTACTCGGATGTCCCGGACGTCGAGCCGGATGCAACGGTCGACCCGCACTGGGCAGAGCTGCGCCAGGCCGGCTGGGGGCTGCCCGAGGCGTACATGCCGCCGGCCATGGGCGGCAGCCACGCCGGCTGGGTGCGGCTGCCGTCATGGCTGCTCATCGCGATCTTCGTGACCGCGACCGCTGCCGGGATCTGCCTCACCTACGGGCCAGGCGCCTGACCGCTCGGTGACAATGGTGCGGTGACTGTCGACGGGGCCGCGCTGCGCGAGGTCGAGCAGCGGGTCCTGTGGCTGGCGACGTCGATCGTGCACGCCGCCAACGCCCGACGCCCCAACGACTCGGGCGTGAAGGTCGGTGGCCACCAGGCGTCCAGCGCATCGATGGTCAGCATCATGACCGCGCTCTGGTTCGACACGCTGACCCCGGCCGACCGGGTGAGCGTCAAGCCGCATGCGTCTCCCGTGCTGCACGCGATCAGCTTCCTGCTCGGGCGCCTCGATCCGTCGTACCTCCCGCGCCTGCGCGAGCTCGGTGGGCTGCAGCCCTACCCGAGCCGGACCAAGGACCCGGACACGCCCGACTACTCGACCGGCTCGGTCGGCATCGGCGCGACCGCTCCGGTGTGGGGTGCGATCGCGCAGCGCTACGTCAGCGCGCACTTCGACGTGGCCGCCGGCGGTCGGCAGATCTCGCTCGTCGGCGACGCCGAGCTCGATGAGGGCGCGATCTGGGAGTGCGTCAACGACCCGATGGTCCAGCGCCTCGGGGAGGTGCTCTGGGTCGTCGACCTCAACCGGCAGTCGCTCGACCGCATCGTGCCCGACATCGCCGTGCTGCGGTGGATGGGGCTCTTCCGCGCGGCCGGCTGGCAGGTGCTGGAGGTGAAGTACGGCCGGCTGCTGCAGTCGCTGTTCGAGCGCGAGGGCGGCGAGCGGCTGCGCGACCGGATCGATGCGATGGGCAACGAGGAGTACCAGTGGCTCCTGCGGTCGCCTGCGGCCGAGCTGCGACAGCGGCTCGACGCCGGGCCGGTGCTCGACGGGCTCTCCGACGAGGAGGTCGCGGCGGCCCTGCGCGACCTCGGTGGACACGACCTCGACGAGCTGCGCCGCACGTTCCGGGAGGTCGACAACGACCGTCCGTCGGTGGTCTTCGCCTACACGATCAAGGGCCGTGGCCTCCCCGTCGAGGGCCATCCGGCCAACCACTCCGCACTGCTGAGCGAGGAGCAGTACGGCGCCCTGGCACAGGCCCTGGGGCAGGACGCCGCTGACCCCTGGCGCGCTTTCGACGCCGGGTCCCCCGCCGGCCGGCTCTGCCGCGAGACGGCGGCCCGGCTCGAGCGACCCGCTCTGCCCGAGTCCACGACGCCGGAGGTCCCGGCCGAGCTCGGCCGCTCCTACCGCGGCGAGCACTCCACGCAGGCGACGCTGGGCCGGGTGCTCACCGACCTCGCCCGCGATGCGCCGGACGTCGGCGCGCGCATCGTCACCGTCTCGCCCGACGTCGCCAGCAGCACCAACACCGGCGGCTGGATCAACAAGGTCGGCGTGTGGGCGCCGCAGGACCGGCACGACTGGTTCGCCTCCGACGAGGGTCGCGTCCTGCGTTGGCGCGAGACCTCGACCGGACAGCACATCGAGCTCGGCATCGCCGAGGTCAACCTCGTGGGCCTGCTCGGTGAGCTCGGTGCGACCTGGTCGCGGGTCGGGCAGCCGCTGTTCCCGATCGGCACGGTCTACGACCCGTTCGTCGGCCGCGCGCTCGAGCCCTGGGTCTTCGGGACGTACGCCGGCGGCCAGTCGATCCTGGTCGGCACGCCGTCCGGGGTGACGCTCGCCCCGGAAGGCGGTGCGCACCAGAGCATCACGACCCCGTCCATCGGGCTCGAGACGCCGGGGACGACCTGCTACGAGCCGGCTTTCGCCGTCGAGACCGAGTGGTGCCTGCTCGACGCGCTCTCACGGCTGGGCCGGTACGACGGGGAGTCGGCCTACCTGCGTCTGACGACCCGGCCGCTGGACCAGGGCCTCGCCGCGCTGCCCGACGACCCCGAGGGGCGGGCGCAGCGCCGCCGTGACGTCCTGGCCGGGGCCTACCGGCTCCGCAGCGCCGACGCGGAGCCGGCCGTCACGATCGCGGTCGTCGGCGCTCTCGTGCCGGAGGCAGTCGCTGCTGCCGACGAGCTCGTCGCGCTCGGCATCGCGGTGGATCTCGTCGTCGTCACGTCGTACGACCGGCTCTGGCGGGCCGTGCAGCTGCGGCGGGGGCTCCTCAGCGGGTCGAGCCACGGCGTCGACGAGACGGTGCTCGACCGGGCGTTCCGCCCGTCCCCGCTCGTGACGGTCCTCGACGGCCACCCGCACACCCTCGCGTTCCTGGCGAGCATCCACGGCAGTCCGGTGTCGTGCCTGGGCGTGTCGACGTTCGGGCAGGGCGGCGGGCTGCAGGACGTCTACCGGCTGCACGGCATCGGCACCGCGGGGATCGTCGGCGCGGCGCTAGACCTGGTCGACTAGCGCCTGGCGGAGCAGCGCGACGGCCTCGCTCGTGGGGTCGAGATGCTCGAAGTGGCCGCCTCGGTAGGACCGCAGCGTCGAGTGGTCGCCGACCCTCGTCGCGTCATCGACGTAGGCCTGGCTCTGGCTGAGGGGCACCGTGTCGTCGCTCGTGCCGTGGATGAGCACAGTCCGGACACCCGTGGGCAGCAGCGCGACCGGGTCGGCGATCGCGTAGCGGGCGGGCACGTCCGCGGGCAGTCCCCCCATCAGGGCGACGACTGCTCCACCGCCCAGCCCCTCCCGTGCCCCGCGGGCGAGCGCCGCGATCGGTGCCTGCGCCACGCACAGCCGCGGGCGCGGGCTCCCCGACGCCGGCAGCCCGACTCCGCCCTGGCCGATACGGTGCCGCGAGGAGAGCCAGAGCGCGAGGTGCCCGCCGGCGGAGTGGCCCACGACGGCGATGCGGGCCCGGTCGACGCGGTCCGCGAAGGCGCCGGTGACGAGGTGGTCGTAGCCGGCCGCGACGTCGTCCAACGTCGCGGGCCACAGCCGGTCCGACGCGGCGTAGTCGATGTTCCAGCACAGGTAGCCGCGGCTGCACAGGTCGGCAGCGACCGCGTCCTCGAGCGATCGGTCGTACGTCGGCCGCCAATAGCCGCCGTGCACGAGCACGACCGTCGGCAGCAGGCCCCCGGCTTCGGGCAGCCACCACTCGCCGCGCTGCAGCCGCTCGTCGCCGTACGGCTCGACGTGCCGGGTCGTGCCGGCTGACACCTTCGGCTTCGGCGAGAACCTCGGGGAGCAGGCCGCGAGCATCGACGCACCCAACCCGGCAAGCATGCGGCGGCGCGTCATCACGTGCCGGCGGTGCCGCCGGTGTCGGCCGCCGCGACGCAGGTCTTGAAGCCGTAGCTCTTCATCCACGCGACATCGACCTGCGTCTTGGTCGGCGGGTTGAGCACGAGCTGCGTCAGCGCGGCGTTGTCCTTCTTCGCGGCGGCCGCGTCGACGTTGCCGGCGAAGGCCTGCGCGACGGCCAGCTGCCGCCCCAGCGGGTTGAGCACCTTGGCCTTCAGCGCGACGACGTCACCGGACGGCGGCGTCAGGCCGCTCAGGTCGTCGAAGGTCTGCTTGGCGATGTCGACGATGCGGTGAACGTACGGCGGGATCGCGCTGATCGCCGAGGGCTGCTGCTTCTTCGCCGTGGTCAGGTCGGCGCTGGCGGTCGCGCAGATCGCCTCGGCCTTGGCCAGGTAGGCCGACTTGGCACTTGCGGCCTTGCCCCCGCCGCGGCTCCCGCCACAGGCCGCCACCAGCATCACCAGGACGAGTGCGCGCTTCATGGCGGCATCCTCTCAGGGCCGGCGCCCGATGGCCCAGCAGGCGATCGCCGTGGCGGCTGCGACGTTGAGCGAGTCGACGCCGGCAGACATGGGAATCCGGACCTGTGCATCACTCGCGGCGAGGGCGTCGGCGGAAAGTCCGGGTCCTTCTGCGCCGAGGAGCACCGCGACGCGGTCGTCGGCAGCGATGACGACGTCGTCGAGAGCGACGGCGGTCGCGCTCGGCGTGAGGGCCAGCACCCGGAACCCGGCGTCGCGGACCGCGGCGAGACCCGCGGGCCAGTGCTCGAGGTAGGCGTAGGGGACCGACAGGACCTCGCCCATCGAGACGCGCACGGCGCGGCGGTAGAGCGGGTCGCAGCAGGTCGGGCTCAGCAGGACGGCATCCATGCCGAGCCCGGCAGCGCTTCGGAAGATCGCACCGAGGTTGGTCGGGCTGTTGACCTCCTCCAGCACCAGGACGCGCCGGGACGCGGCCAGCACGTCAGTCGCGGCCGCCACCGGCAGCCGGCCGAACGAGCCGAGCGCGCCTCGGTGCACGTGGAAGCCCGTGACGGCGTGCAGCACCTCGGCCGAGGCGACGTAGACCGGGCAGTCGAGTGACCGGAGCTCGGGCAGCAGGTCGGCGACGCGGTTGGGGGCGAGCAGCAGCGACCGCGGCGGGCAGCCGGACTGCGCGGCGCGGCGCATCACCAGCTGGCCCTCGGCCAGGAAGAAGCCCGACACCGGTTCGTGCTTCAGGCGTCGTACGACGTCGGTCAGGCCGACGTAGTCGGTGAGCCGGGGATCGGCCGGGTCGTCGATCTCGACAGGGAGCATGCCGGCCTCAGTGGAAGTCCTCCATGATGCGGAAGGCGAACCCCATCACGACGCCGACGAGGAACACCACACCGCCGAGCACGCCGAGCACGACCGACTGCATCGGCAGCGCGAACCCGAGGATCACGGCCCCGAGGATGATCACGAGGACGGTCGCCCACGACGTGGGCTTCGAGCGATGGCCCTCGGCCATGGATGTGCCTCCCCGGGATGCGGATGTACGACGGCGAGATTACCGGCCGCGACGTCAGCCTCGTTCGCGGGCCCAGCGCCGGATCGTCTCGATCCGGTCCTGCAGCTGCGCGGCGGTGGCCTGCGCGCTGGGCGGACCACCGCAGGCGGCGCGCAGCTCGGCGTGCACCTTTCCGTGCGGCATGTCGGTGCGGTGGTGCCAGGCTCCGACCAGCCCGTTGAGCTCCTTGCGCAGCGCGGCGAGCGCGCGGTAGGTCGTGACGGCTTCTGGAACCGGAGGGGGAACCGGCTGGCCCTTCTGGGCCCTGAGCTGGCGGGCCTGGTGCTGCTGCAGCAGGACGGCCACCTGGTCCGGGGCGAGCAGACCGGGCAGGCCGAGGAAGTCGTTCTCCTCCTCGCTTCCCGTCGCCGCGCCGGTGCCGTACTCGCCGCCGTCGTAGATGACCCGGTCGAGGTGCGCGGACGCCTGCAGCGCCGTGAACGCCGGCTCCTCCTCCCCCGCCTCGTCGAGCTCCCGGTTGGCCGCCGCCAGCAGCTCGTCGGCGAGGAACTGGTCCTTGCTCGGGCCGTCGAGGGCGTGGTCGCGCTCGGCCTCCATCTGCGCGGCCAGCTCGAGCAGCGTGGGCACCGACGGGAGGAAGACCGAGGCGGTCTCGCCACGCCGGCGACCGCGCACGAACCGGCCGACCGCCTGCGCGAAGAACAGCGGGGTGGAGACGCTGGTGGCGTAGACGCCGACGGCGAGCCGGGGGATGTCGACGCCCTCCGACACCATGCGGACCGCGACGAGCCAGCGCTCCCGGGACTCCTCGAAGCCGCCGATCTTCTTCGACGCCGACGGGTCGTCGGACAGGACGACGACGGGCTTCTTGCCGGTGATGCCCTGCAGGATCTCGGCGTACAGCTTTGCCGTCTTGTGGTCGCTGGCGATGACCATGGCCCCGGCGTCGGGCATGCCGCCGGCGCGGACCTGCGACAGCCGTCGGTCGGCGGCCTCGAGCACCGCGGGCATCCAGTCGCCGTGCGGGTCGAGCGCTGTCCGCCACGCGGCCGCGGTCTGCTCTGCGGTCAGGGGCTCCCCGAGGGTCGCGGTGACCTCCTCGCCGGCGCGGGTCCGCCAGGTGGCCGTACCGCTGTAGGCCAGGAAGAGCACGGGCCGCACGACACCGTCGCGCAGCGCGTCGGCGTAGCCGTAGGAGTGGTCGGACGCACTGCGGGTGATGCCGTCGTTGCCGCGCTCGTAGCGGACGAACGGGATCGGGTTGGTGTCGCTGCGGAACGGCGTCCCGGTCAGCGCGAGACGGCGCGCAGCGGGCTCGAAGGCCTCGCGGACGGCGTCGCCCCAGGACATCGCGTCGCCGGCGTGATGGACCTCGTCGAGGACGACGAGAGTCCGGCGGCGGGTCGTGCGGGCGCGGTGCAGAGCCGGGTGCGCGGCGACCTGGGCGTAGGTCAGGACCACCCCGTGGTAGTCGGCGCTGGTCGAGCCCATCGCGTTGCGGAAGGTCGGGTCGAGCACGATGCCGGCCTTGGAGGCGGCGAGTGCCCACTGCGCCTTGAGGTGCTCGGTCGGGGCGACGATCGTGATGGCCTGGACGACGCCCGAGCCCAGCAGCTCGGCGGCGATCCGCAACGCGAAGGTCGTCTTGCCGGCGCCCGGCGTGGCCACCGCGAGGAAGTCACGGGGGTTCTGGCGCAGGTAGGAGACGAGGGCAGCCCGCTGCCAGGTGCGCAGCGGCGCAGGGACCACCGGGGCATGGGTGAGGGGGGACGTCACGGTCGTCCCGACACTAGGCGAAGGTCACGACAGGCCTGGGCGGGACACGCCCAGACCACGCCCGCCCCTCCACAAGGATCACTGCCGGAATCGGGACGCCCGTGAGCGTGGGATCTGGCAGTGATCGTGTTGGGGGAGGGGAGCTGCGCGCTAGCAGACGAAGCGCATCGCGTTGCCGTGGCGGTCGGTCACCGGCAGCGGGTCGTGGACCAGTGTGGGCACGCGCAGCGCGGCGATCTTGGCAGCCGCCGCTGCCGTCCGCTTGATCACCGGGGCAGCGGCCGTGTAGCGCGACGGTGCGGAGTTGCCCTCGACGAACGGGGCCTTGCTGACCTCACTCGCGTGGGCGCCGGTGTAGCGCAGGATGTAGAGACCCAGGTCGATGTCGACGACGTAGATCAGCCCGTTCTGCACGACGGGGTAGCTCCACATCGCGCCGGTGCGGCGGTCGTTCTTGTCGCCGGTGAAGAACAGGCGGGTGTCGCGCTCGACCGGTGCGTCCTTGGTGGCCTTCGGCACGAAGACCCCAGCCTCGACAGGCCTGTTGGGGTCGGTCGTGTCGACCGCCCGCAGGCCGCCGGAGTACCAGGTCAGCAGCGTCAGCGACGGGAAGTTGGTCTGGTTGTGCGCGGTGAAGGTGCCGTTGGCTGCCTTGGCCTTGTCGCAGTCGTTCTCCGGCAGCTTGTACTGGCCGGCGAGCTTCAGAGCCGCAGGATCGGTCATGTCCGCGATCCGCAGCCAGCCGAACGGGCAGCTGCGCCCGGCCGCGGCGTACTCCTCCTGCACCATGACGCCGTACGGGCGCCCCGGGATCGGCACGTTGCCGTGCACGTTGGCGCCGTAGTCGAGCGGGGTCGGCGAGAGCGGCTTGATGATCGGGACGCCGGCGGGGTCGGCCAGACCGCTGGTGTCGGCGACGAAGGTGCCGTAGTCCCAGTTGCCGATGTAGGCGCGGGTGCCGTCGTCGCTGACCGCGATGGAGTGGATGTACGACGCCGGCTGCGAGGCGGTCGGGTTGTTGACCGGCACGGTGTCGCTCAGACCTGAGGCCTCCTGCTGCGGCGACATGAAGGTGCTGACCAGCTTCGGCGCGGTCGGGTCGGACAGGTCGATCACCGAGAGGTCGGGCGCGTAGATCGCGTGCGTGACGTAAGCCAGCACCCGGCCCGGGTGCTTCGGGTCCTTCCAGAGGAAGAACTCGTGCGGCGCGCGCACGTTGAAGTCGTAGGTCGACAGAAGTCTCGGCTTCGTGCAGTCCTTGGCGATGTCGTAGATCTGCAGGTCGTTGCCGGAGTAGCTGTCGCCGCCGCTCAGTGCCGAGCCGATGTACGGCGAGTAGTCCTCGACGACGAGCAGGCCGAGCCCGGTGTCGGCGCGCAGCTCGCGCTGGGTCGCGTCAGGACGTGCCGGGATCACGTTGACCTGGTGCGGGTTGGCGGGGTTGGAGATGTCGAGGACCGCGATGCCGCTGCCCTGTCGGGGGGTGGCGACGTAGCTGCGGTCGCCGAGGTAGGCGCACGTGCCGGCCAGGGCGATCGGGGAGTTCATCCCCCGGTTGCCGAGGTCGGTGTGCCCGACGACCTGGAAGTTCTTGATCGTCCCGGGGATCGACGCGGTGCCGATGGTCACCTGCGGTGTTCCGGCAGCGCCGGCGGGCAGGCCGCCTGCGAGCAGGCCGGTCAGCGCGGCGGCCAGGCCGAGACGGAGGACGGTCGAGGACTTCACAGCAGCTCCCAGGCAGACGACTGCTTGCCCCTTTCGCCGCCTAAGCCCGGGTTCCTGCCGGTCCTGCCCCGCGGCGTCGCGCCGCGGCGGCCACGAGCAGCACGCCGGCACCGAGCAGCGGCAGCCAGGGCCGGCCGCCCGTGGCGGGAAGACGTCCAGGGGCGGCGACGGGGGTCGGGGCGGTCGCAGTCTGGCCGCAGACGGCCGGGTCCGCGGCCGCGTCCGCCCCACCGCGGCTGCCGGGCGAGAGCGTCGCCGCGGCGCCGTTGCAGTTGCCGTAGCGGTCGTGTGCGGCTCCCGCGGCAACCGACGAGCCCGACCGGCGCAGCGTCGCGCCGTCCGCCAGCGTCGGGCGGAAGGTGATGTCCTTCTCCACGACCGCGTCCGGGTAGCGCACACGGACGGCTCCGGCAGCCGTCTGCTCGACGGACAGCGTGGTCGCCGCAACGACGGCGAACGCACCGGACACGAGCCGGTAGTGGTTGCCCGTCACGACGAACCGGTGCGCCCCGAGCGGCTCGTCACGCGGCACCTCCCACTGCGCGTCGTAACGGCCGTTGCTGTCCACGCGCCAGACGATCTGCAGGCCCTGGTCGTCGGTGGCCGGGAGCCACGCACCGCCCGCCTTGCGCTGCACCGAGACGAAGGCGCTGCCCACCGGCATGTCGAGTCCCTTGGCCGCGCCCGTCCACGAGTACGCCGCCCGCGCCAGGCGCTGCGTCGCCGCCGGCTGGGCGTTGACGGTCGCTGCGGAGACGCCGGTGCCGAAGGGGGCCGCCGTGTCGGCGACCCCGTTGCGCGGGTCGGCGTCGTACGGCGGCGCGGCGGGCTGACCGGCGCGCAGCTGCCCGACGAGCTTGACGAGCTCCTCCTGCAGGAGCACCGACGCCTCACGGCCGTACATCGTCGAGCCGCCCTCGTAGTGCTGCGCGTCGTACTCCTCGGGGGTCACGAAGTACGACAGGTACTCGTTGACGAGACCCGAGAGCTGAACCCCGGTGACACCGGGGGGCGCGGCCTTCGCCAGGGCGGCCCGCACACGGCGGCCCATGTCGACCGTCATCTCCCCCGGGATCGTGCCGATCAGCCGTTCCCCCACGCGCGCCACCGTCAGGGGCACGGCCTTCGGGGTCGAGTTGCCGCCCGTCAGCTGCGCGCGCGTGACGATGATCTTGTGACCTTGGGCCGGGTCGGCCGGGTCGTCGACCGGGTTGGCGCGACCCTCGAAGGGCTGCTGCGTGATGTCGTACAGCGGGCCGCGACCCTCCTCCGAGCCGGTGAAGAGCGGCAGTCCCGCGGAGGCGTTCATCGAGACGGCACCACCCGCGGTCTGCTGGCCGCAGAAGCAGACGCGCGTCCAGCGCACACCGAGCTCCGGCGTCGTCGTCAGGTGCTTGCCCGCCTCCCGCCACGCCGCCAGCATCCGGGCCGCTTCGAGCCGCCCGACGAGATCGGCAGCCGCCGGACCCGACCGCGTCAAGCCGGCGGACTGGTCGCCCTCGTCGGTGTTGCCGTAGGCGTTGACGACGTCCTGGGTCGCAGGCACACCACCCTCGCGGCGGATCGTGTCCTCCACGACGCGGATGGCCGACCCGTGGTGGTCCGCGTTGTAGACGCCGTACGTGTACTTGTTGACCGTGCCGTGGTCGGCGAACGTCGACCAGATCCCGACCGGCTTGTACGACGCGCCGACCTTCTTGTCGATGCGAAGCACCTGCACGTCAGGGTCGATCGTGTGCACGTAGCCGTCGGGGTCGTCGGACACCTTGCCCGTGCCGAAGTCCTTGACGATCCCGTGGTCGCGCAGGTGCGCCTCGAGGCTGCGGTTGGCCGTGACGCCCTCGAGGTGAGCCGTCGCCCAGCCGATCTTCGCCGGCGCGAGGTCGTCGTCGGCCCGGGTGATCGCAAGGACGAGCTGACGTACCTCGAAGGCGTAGAGCTGCGGGTCGAGCGTGCCGGCGACGTTCTGGTCGGTCAGGGTGCTCGTCGTCATGAAAACCGTGTTGTAGGTCGTGAACGGGTAGTAGCCACTCGGTGCCGCGTGCGTGTGGCTGGCGGACACGATGATGTTGGACTCGGAGAACCCGCGTGCCTTCAGCTTCTCTGCGGCGGCCTTGACGACGCCGCCGGCGATGCCGTTGAGGTCGCTCGCGACGAGCGCGAGCTTCTGACCGCCTCGGGACAGCACGACGGCGCGGTTCTCGATCCGCGTGTGCACGCCGCGCAGCACGGCGTCGC
Organism: Frankiales bacterium; assembly: GCA_025465135.1. Taxonomy (GTDB): domain Bacteria; phylum Actinomycetota; class Actinomycetes; order Mycobacteriales; family SCTD01; genus RYN-124. Next base: position 13,138 of record JAODNA010000101.1, read on the forward strand.
TGCGGACCCAGCCCTGCATGTAGTAGCCGGTCGGCGAGGTGATGTCGGCGCGGCCGACACCAGCCCGAACCTGGTCCGACGCAGCGACCTGGGGAGGCAGCGCGAGAGCAGCGCCGGCGAGCGACAGGGACAGGAAGCAGGCGAGCACAAGCCCCAGACGACGCATGGGCGGACGCTACTCGGTGGTCACGAAGTCGATCAGGTGCTCCATCGCGCGCAGCAGCGGGACCTCGAGATCGGCATAGGTGTCGACGCCTGCGAGGACGCGCCGCCAGCCCTCCCATGGCTCGCCCCAGCCGAGTGCGGCGCAGATGCCGTTCTTCCACGGGCGCCCTGGCGGCACGACCGGCCAGGCGTCGATGCCGACGGCTGCCGGCTTCACGGCCTGCCAGATGTCGACGTAGGGATGGCCGTTGACCAGGACGTGCGGGTGCACGACGCCCGCCACGACCCGGCTCTCCTTGCTTCCCGGCACGAGGTGGTCGACAAGCACGCCGAGCCGTCGCTGCGGCCCGGCACCGAAGCGTGCCACCTCGCGTGCCAGGTCGTCGATGCCGTCGAGCGGCTCGACCACGACGCCCTCGAGGCGGAGGTCGTCGCCCCACACCCGCTCGACCAGCTCTGCGTCGTGCTTGCCCTCGACCCAGATGCGGCTGCCCCTGGCGACGCGGGCACGCACGCCGTGCACGGCAACCGACCCGGAAGCGGTACGCCGGCTCACCGCCTGCGCTGCCGGCACCGGACGCGTCAGCGTGATCGTCGCGCCGTCGAGCAGGAAGCCGGCCGGGTCGAGCGGGAAGACGCGCACCGCGCCGCGGCGGTCCTCCAGCGACACCCGCTCCTTGTCGCACGCGACAACCGCGCCGCACCAGCCGCTCGTCACCTCCTCGACCACCAGGCCCAGCTCGGCCGGGACGACCGGTATGACGGTGCGCGGACGCGGTCCGAAGACGTCCGGTCCGTAGTCGCGACTGCGCATCACGCGACGCTACGGGCGCAGTCGCGCTTGCGGTCGCAGCGACACCCCACCGACCCCTGCTTGTCAGGCCTGGAGGTCGATGACGACCTTCACGTCATCCGGTTCCTTCGAAAGCGCCTGCGGCCAGTCGTCGAGTGCGACGCGCTTGGTGATGAGCCGCGCGAGCCAGCCGCGGTCGGCCTTCGCCAGCGCGTCGGCCGCCAGGCCGTAGTGCCGCTTGCCGGCGTTGACGGTGCCGAAGACCACTTCGTTGCTGAGAACCAGCTCCCTGTTGAGCCGGCTCAGCGGCCGCTCCACGGCTGCCCGCCCGGCCGAGATGCCGGCGAGCGCGACGATCCCGTTGGGGCCTGTGTGCTCCAGGCACGCGTAGACGAGCTCGCCCACGCCGGTGCACTCGATGATGACGTCGGGACGCAGGCCGAGGTCACCGACCTTCATCGACGAGTACGTCGCACCGAGGGCCCGCACCAGGTCGGCCTTGGGGCCTGCCTCGGCGAGGTCGACGACGGTCACGTCGAGACCGCGCTGCACGCCGAGGAGCGCTGCCAGCAGCCCGATGGGCCCGGCTCCAGTGACCAGGGCGGTCTTCGGCGCCCAGAAGGCCCGCGAGCCGATCCGTTCCACCTGCTCCCAGGCCTTGGCGACGACCGAGGTCGGCTCGAGCAGCACCCCGAGGTCGCCGAGGTCCGGGTCGAGCCGCACGAGGAAACGAGGGTCCGCCCGCCAGACCGTCGCGCCGTAGCCGTCCGCCCTGACGATGCCGTGCTCGGTGAAGCCGCCGGTGAGGCACATGTCCCACTGGTCGTCGGCGCAGGCGGCACAGCCGTCCGGACGTCGTACGACGCCGGCGACGAGGTCGCCTCGCGCGAACCCGCTCCCCGATGGCGCCTCGCGGACCCGCCCGAGCGACTCGTGACCGAGCACGAGGGCCGTCGAGCCGGCAGGCGGCACGCCGTAGCCGTCCTTGGCGATCTCGACGTCGGTCCCGCAGACCCCCATCAGCAGCCCGTCGACCACGATCGCCCCGTCGCTCTCGGGTGGGTCGGGTCGTTCCTCCACGGTCGCCGACTCGGGATGACCGGGGACGACCGACAGCGCGCGCATGCGGCCAGCCTGCCTTAGCGTTGCCGCTCGTGCAGACCCCGGGCGGCACTCCTCCGCGCAGTGCGCTGCTGGCCGCCTGGGGCAACGCGTGGCTGGCCGGCGACGCCGCGCTCACCGAGCTCGTCGCGCGCGTCGCGGCGATGGACGACGACCACACCGTCGCGGGTCTCTGGGTCGACGATCTCCCGCTCGAGCAGGCCGTCGCGCGGCTGCGTGCCGACGCGGTCGTACGCCTCCGACTTGTCCTGCCGGTCCCCGGCGACCTCGTCGGACTGCCCGGTCCGGGGCCGTTCACCGAAGCCGCCCTGGCCGCCTCGGAGGGCGTGCTCGCCCTGCGAGCAGACGGATCGGGCACGGGGCTCGTGCCGGCAGTGACCGCCCACGGCTCGGTCTACGACGGCACGGTCACGACCGTGCTCTGGACGGCGTACGAGGTCACCGTCCCCGGCCCGGATCCGGGGCCCTTCCTGCACGACGCGGAGCACGACCTGCGCCGCGGCATCCTCGAGTGCGTCGAGCTGCTGCGTGACCTGGATGTCGCGCGCTGGCGGCCGGAGGTGGCGGGTGCGCTGCAGGACCTGCGCACGCAGGCGAGGCGCGGCATCGAGGACGACGAGCTGCCGGGCAGCTACTCGCCGCGGGCCCGGCAGCTGCTGGTCCAGGCGCGTCAGCTCGCCGGCGTGCTGGGCCTCGCGACGGTCGATGCCGGTGGCGCGGTCGACACCCGCGAGACGATCGAGCGCGAGCGCGCGCTGCGGAGCCTGGAGCACCTGGTGCGCCGGGCCCGCGTGGCTGCCTACAACTCGCACGGCGTCCCCGCCTGACCGTGCGGCAGACTGCGGCGATGAGCACGACCGACCAGACCGCTCGCGTCGCAGGGATCTTCGACCGATCCGCGCAGACCTACGACGCCGTCGGTGTCCCGTGGTTCACACCGATCGCGGCGGGGCTCGTCGACCAGCTCGACCTGCGGCCGGGCGAGCGGGTGCTCGACGTCGGGTGCGGGCGCGGCGCAGCGCTGTTCCCGCTGGCCGAGCGCGTCGGCCCCAGTGGCCACGTGACCGGGATCGACCTCGCCCCCGGGATGATCGCCGCGACGGCGAAGGACGTCGCATCGCGCGGGCTGACGAACGTCACGCTGCAGCTGATGGATGCGAGCGACCCTGATCTGCCGACGTCGTCGTACGACGTCATCGCTTCGTCTCTCGTCCTGTTCTTCCTGCCCGACCCGCCGGCGGCTCTGCGGACCTGGCGTGCCCTGCTCGCGCCGGGTGGTCGCATCGGAGTGGCGACGTTCATGCCACCGGAGCCTCGATGGAGGGCCCTGGATGCGGTGTTCCGGCCCTACCTGCCGCCGCAGCTGCTGGACGCGCGGACGAGCGGTTCAGCCGGCCCGTTCGAGACGGACGCCGGTGTCGAGCAGCTGCTGCGTGACGCGGGGATCGACGAGGTCCGCACGGTCAGCTCGCAGACGACCGTCGTGTTCACCGACCTCGAGCAGTGGCATGCCTTCTCCTGGTCCCACGGTCAGCGCGCGATGTGGGAGGCCGTCCCCGAAGGGGAGCGCGCGAAGGTGCGGGCGCAGGCCGAGCAGGTGCTCGAGTCCGGCCGCGACGACGACGGCGCTCTGCGACTGACCCAGGGCATCCGCTACACGCTCGGGCATGTGTGAGCCTGCTCGTCACCGTCACCGGACCTGACCACCCGGGAGTGACGGCCGGGCTCTTCGAGGCCCTCGGTGCCACCGAGTTCTCGGATGTCGAGCAGGTGGTGGTGCACGAGCGCCTCCTGCTCGGCTTCGTGCTGGAGAGCGACACCTCGGCGCTGCGTGCGGCGATCGCCTCCGCCGCGGCCGGGTTGTCCGTCGACGTGGAGTTCACGCCGCTCGCCGGCGGAGAGGCGGGCGGCGCGACGACCCGCCACCACGTGACGGTCCTCGGGCTCCCCCTGCCGCCGACGGCGCTCGCGGCGGTGGCGCGCCGGCTGGCCGGGGCGGGCGCCAACATCGAGAGCATCCGCCGGCTGTCGAGCTACCCGGCGCCGTCGTACGAGCTGGTCGTCGCAGGCGGCCAGACGGCCGACCTCCGCGCGGGGCTTGCGGCCGAGGCGGTGCTGCAACGCGTCGACATCGCGGTCGAGCCGGCCTCCCTCTACCGGCGGGCCCGGCGGCTGGTCGTCATGGACGTCGACTCGACGCTCGTGCAGGGCGAGGTGATCGAGATGCTCGCGGCCGAGGCCGGCTGCGAGGCCGAGGTGGCGCGCGTGACCGCCGCAGCGATGGCGGGCGAGCTCGACTTCGAGACCTCCCTGCGTTCACGTGTGGCGCTGCTGGCCGGGCTCCCCGTGGATGCGGTGGACCGGGTCCGCGCGGCGGTGCGGCTGACCCCTGGCGCGCGCACGCTCGTGCGCACCCTCAAGCGGCTCGGCTACGCCGTCGGGATCGTCAGCGGCGGGTTCACTGCCGTCACCGACGACCTCGTCGCGGAGCTCGGGCTCGATCACGCCCTCGCCAACGTGCTCGAGGTGCGGGAGGGTCGGCTGACCGGATCCGTCGTCGGTGCGGTCGTCGATCGCGGGGCGAAGGCTGCGGCGTTGCGCAGGTTCGCGGACCTCGAGGGGCTGACGACGGCGCAGACCGTCGCGATCGGCGACGGGGCCAACGACCTCGACATGCTCGCGGCTGCCGGCCTGGGCATCGCTTTCAACGCGAAGCCCGTCGTGCGCGACGCCGCGGACGCAGCGCTGTCGGTGCCGTTCCTCGACGCCGTGCTGTTCCTGCTGGGGATCACCCGCGCCGAGATCGAGGCCGCGGACGCCTCGGACACCGAGCCGACCTAGCTGATGTCCTGCACCTCGGTGTAGACGAGGGCGTCGCCGGGCCGGCACTGGCGCAGTCGCGTGCAGGGGTCGACCCGCACGCTCAAGATGAGCTTGCCGAACTGGTAGAGGCGCGTGTCGGGCGACTCGGGCAAGGGCGGCCCGGGCTTCCACTGCGGCGGCGGAGCCTGCGCGAGCAAGGTCGCGACCGTGTTCGTGCTGATGCCGTCCGCGAAGCCCACGGTCCCCTTGTCGTCCTTCAGACCGCTGTCGATGAGGACGGCGGAGGCCGGCTGTGCCTGCTTCGCGAGCTGCTCGAGCCGGTGCACGCCGCCCTGCCGGGTCGCCACGCGCTCCACGAAGTAGGCGATGGGCACGATGAGGAGTGCGAGCGCCGCAACGCCGACGAGGACCGCGACTCCGGTCCGGCCGGACCTCAGCAGCTTCGCGATCGGTCCGCGCCGCTTGGTGGAGACGTCCCAGCTCAGCGGGCTCTCGGACACGCGCCAACCCTTCCACGTCGCCCGCGACCCGGCTCCTGGGCTACCTGTCGCGCAGCCAGACGGTGGATGCGGCGGGCACGGTCACGGCGGACGTCGAGACCGCCGCCCCCGTCGCGGTCGCCAGGAGGAGCTCACCCGTCAGCGGCACGTCGACGGCTTCCGCTGCGGTGTTCAGCACGCAGACCAGACCGCCCTCGCGGCGGAAGGCCAGGACATCCGCAGCCGACTCGAGCCAGGTCACTCCGGTGCCCAGCTCGGGCCGCAGCGCGCGACGCAGCGCGAGCAGCGCGCGATAGGCCTGCAGCACAGCCGGGTCGTTGTCGACGGCCTGCGTCGTGGCATCCGCACCGAACGGCAGCCACGGCTCCCCCGTCGTGAAGCCGTGCCCTGCACCGGAGGCCGACCACGGCATCGGCGTGCGGCAGCCGTCGCGACCCACGACCGTGCCGCCGGATCGGAACCAGGTCGGATCGGTACGCCGATCGGGCGGCACCTCCGACTCCTCGAGCCCCAGCTCCTCGCCCTGGTAGAGGTACGGCGACCCGGGCAGCGCCAGCAGTGTGGCGGTCACGGCGAGCCCACGACGGCGGCCGAGCTCGCCGCCGCCGTAACGGCTGACGTGCCTCGTCAGGTCGTGGTTGGACAGCACCCAGGTGGGCGGGTCGAAGACGTCGAGCGCCCTCTCGAGAGTCGCCCGCAGAGCCGCGGCGTCCCACCTCGTGCGGAACACCGTGAAGTTGAAGGCCTGGTGCAGCCGGTCGTCGCCGACGTAGCGCTTGACCCGGTCGACGTCGAGCAGGAAGACCTCGCCGACCATCATCCGGTCGCCGTCGTAGGAGTCGGTGAGGCGGCGCCAGTCGCGGAAGACGTCGATGACCTCCGGCTGGTCCCAGACCTGGGGGCGCCCGATGTTGCCGGCAGCCGCCTGCTCGGCGGTGGCGAGGACCTTCTCGTCCTCGAGCGTCGCCGACTTGTAGAGCGCGTGCGCGACGTCGATGCGGAAGCCGTCGACGCCGCGGTCGAGCCAGAACCGCAGGATCGAGCGCCACTCCTCGTGCACCTCGGCGTTGTGCCAGTCGAGGTCGGGCTGTCCCTTGTCGAACAGGTGCAGGTACCACTGGCCGCTGGCCTCGTCGCGCGTCCACGCCGGCCCACCGAACACGCTCGTCCAGTTGTTGGGCGGTGCGGCCCCACCGTCGCGGCCGTCGCGGAAGATGTAGCGCGCGCGCATCGGCGAAGAGGGGTCGGCGACGGCTTCGCGGAACCACGGGTGCTCCGACGACGTGTGGTTCGGGACCAGGTCGACGATGACGCGCAGCGCGCGGTCATGCGCCTCCGCGAGCAGCCGGTCGAACGCGGCGAGGTCGCCGAAGCGCGGGTCGATGTTCGTGTAGTCGGCGACGTCGTAACCGTGGTCAGCCATCGGAGACGGGTAGAAGGGCGTGACCCAGAGGGCATCCACGCCGAGCCCGACGAGATGGTCGAGATGGGTGCGGATGCCTTCGAGGTCACCGATCCCGTCACCGTCGGAGTCGGCGAACGACCGGATGTAGATCTCGTAGACGACGGCGTCGCGCCACCACTCGGAGGACATCGCCCGACGCTACCGGCGGGCGGGTGGCGGGCAGCACCCCGCAGGGCAGCGGTCGTGCGTCGCGAGGCACCCGTGCGAGGCGAGCTCCGGGCCGGCTTCCCGCTCGTCGACGAGATCGACCAGCATCTGCACGAAGTCGGGGTCGGTACCCACGGTCGCGGCTCGACGCAGCGTCATCCCCGGCAGCCGGGATGCGCGCTCGGGGGCCTGGATGTCGAGGTCGTAGACGACCTCGACGTGGTCGCTCGTGAACCCGATGGGGACGAGCACGACCTCCCGGACGCCCTCGAGGTGCAGGTGCTCGAGGTGGTCACCGACATCGGGCGCGAGCCACGGCACCTGCGGCGGCCCGCTGCGCGACTGGAAGACGAGATCCCACGCGGCGAGGCCGACCCGGTCGGCGATCTTCGCCGCCGCCGTGCGCAACGCCTCGACGTAGCCCCCGCCGGCCGGCCCGCTGGTCTCGGCCATCGCCAACGGGATCGAGTGCGCCGTGAACACGAGTCGCGGCTCAGCGAGACTCTCCAGCTTCGCGTTGACGTTGCGTGCCATCGGGCCGATGAAGCCGTCCTCGCAGTAGTAGTGCCGCAGCTTCAGGACGCGCGGCTCGCCGTCGACCTGGGCCCGGGCGATGTCCTCCTGGTACTGCCTGCAGCCCGAGTACGACGGGAACGCGCTCGTCACGATGGCGTAGGCATCCGTCACACCGTCACGACGCATCTGACCGAGGGTGTCCGTCAGGTACGGCGCCCAGTTGCGGTTGCCCCAGTAGACCGGCCGGTCCTGCGCGGCTTCCAGTGCCGCGACCAGCGCGCGGCACTGCGCGTTGAGGGGCGAGACGCCGCCGAAGTGCTCCAGGTAGTGGCGGCCGACCTCGGCCAGCCGATCGGCAGGGATGCCGCGCCCCCGGGTCACGTTCTCGAGGAACGGGACGACGTCTTCCGGACCCTCGGGTCCGCCGAACGACACGAGGAGGAGGGCGGCTGTCACCCCCACATCCTCCCGGTAGCGTCGCTTCCATGCCTCCCGAGACCCGTCCTGTCGCCCTGGTCACCGGATCCTCGTCCGGAATCGGCGCCGAGATCGCGCGCCGGCTCGGTGCCGACGGCTACGCCGTGGTCGTCAACTCGCGCTCGTCCATCGAGGCCGGCCAGGCCGTCGCCGAGGCGGTCGGCGGGACCTACCTGCAAGCCGACGTCGCCGACGACGCGCAGGCCCGCGGCCTCGTCGACGCCGTTCTCGCGCAGCACGGCCGGCTCGATGTCCTCGTCAACAACGCGGGGGTCACCGAGGTCATCGCGCACCACGACCTCGCTGCGGCCACGCCCGAGATCTGGCGCCGGCTGTACGACATCAACGTCGTCGCGCCGTTCGTGCTCGTCACCGCCGCGGAGCAGGCCCTGCGCGCGGCCGCGCCGGGCTGCGTCGTCAACGTCAGCTCGCTCGCCGGCGTACGGCCCACCGGTTCATCGATCCCCTACTCGTCCAGCAAGGCGGCGTTCAACCACCAGACCCGGTTGCTCGCGAAGGCGCTCGGCCCTGACATCCGCGTCAACGCCGTCGCGCCCGGACTCATCGAGACGCCGTGGACCGCGGACTGGACCGACCTGCACGCGCTCGTCGGTGCGCGCGCGCCGATGCGTCGCACCGGTGCGCCGGCCGACGTCGCCGAGGTCGTGATGGGACTCGTCCGCTCGGGCTACGTCACCGGCCAGGTGGTCGTCGTCGACGGCGGCCTCGGGCTGATGACGTGACATGACGGGTCCGCTCGCGCTCGTCGGCAGCGGGGAGTACCTCCCCGTCATGGCTGAGGTCGAGCGCAGCCTGATCGCCGGTCGCCCGCCGCGCTACGTCCAGATCCCCACGGCTGCCGCGCACGAGGGTGCGGCATCCCTGGATCGCTGGGTCGCCCTCGGCCAGGAGCAGGCGGAGCGACTGGGCGTCGAGGCGGTGCCCCTCGTCGTACGCAACCGCACGGAGGCCAACGACCCGGCAACCGCTGCGCAGGTCGAGGGCGCCGGCCTGATCTACCTGTCCGGCGGCAGCCCGACGATGCTGGCGAAGGCGCTGCGAGGCACCGCGGTCGGTGCGGCCATCGAGCTCGCCTGGCGCGCCGGCTCGGCGCTGGCCGGTTGCAGTGCCGGCGCCATGGCTCTCACGTCGTGGGTGCCGAGCCTGCGGGCGCCCCGCACCGATCCGCAGGAGGGTCTCGGGCTGGTGCCGAGCCTGCGGGTCATCCCGCACTTCGACCGGTTCGAGCGATGGATGCCCGATCTCGTCGGCCGCTACCTCGCCCGCGCTCCCGAGGGCACCGAGGTCGTCGGCATCGACGAGGAGACGGCGCTCGTCTGGGACCAGGACCGCTGGACGGTCCAGGGCATCCGCGAGGTGTGGCTGCTGCGGGCCGACGGACGTTCGCCGTACGGCGTCGGCGCGACGATCGACCTCCCGCCGCCGGCCTGAGCGAGGCATGAACTCCCCGACAAACGGGGACATCTGTCACCACGCGACCACGGCACGTCACCCCGAGACGTCGTCGCGAGGAGGCAGACCATGACCCAGCCCGCCCGCCTGATCGCCCGCAGCTGTGCCGCCGTCGGTGCCCTCGGTCTGGCGCTCGTCGCCGGACCCGCATGGGCTCTCGACCTGCCCACACCGGCGCCCGCCGCCGCCCCGGTGCCCGGTCTCCTGCTGCCGTCACCACTGCCCGCGCCGGTGCAGAGCCTGGTCCCCGCGCCGGTCGCCTCCGCGCTCGACCCGGTGCTGTCGCAGCTGCCCGGCTCGCAGCCTTCCGCGAAGCCGTCCCCGCGGCCGGCTCCGAAGCCGGCTGCCCCGCCGAAGCCCGCACCCGCGCCCCAGCAGGCGCGCGACGTCACCGGTGTCGCTCCGCTGCCGGCAGCACTCGCCCTTCGCAGCGGCTCGGGCAACGCCGCCCTCGCCGCGCTGCCCGGTGTCGTCGCCCCCGTTGCGGTTGCCCCGATGCCCGTCGTGCCCCAGCTCGCCCCGGCCGCAGCCGCGTCGCTTCCGCACGCCCTGCCCTCAGCTCCCAGCAAGCAGGGGCTGCCGGCCCTGGTCGTCGCGCTGGCCATCGGCGCCGTCTCCGCAGCAGCAGCCGGCCAGGTCGCCGAGATGGCGGAGCGCCGCCGCACCACCTGACCCACACGCCTCGGTACGGTGCGGCAACGCACCCGAGCCGAGGAGCATGCCGTGCGCGCGATCCAGATCACCGAGTTCGGCGGGCCCGAGGTCCTGAAGGTCGTCGAGCTGCCCGATCCCGAGCCCGCCGCCGGCCTGGACCTCATCGAGGTGCGCACGGCGGGGGTGAACTACGCCGACACGCACCAGGTGGAGAACTCCTACCTGCAGGCGGCGACTCTCCCCCTCGTCCCGGGCTCCGAGGTCGTCGGGGAGCGGCCCGACGGCACGCGCGTCGCGGCGTTCGCGATGGAGGGCGGGTACGCCGAGAAGGCACGCGTCTTCCCAGCGATGAGCTTCCCCGTGCCGGACGGCGTCGAGGACGGCCAGGCGCTCGCGCTGATGGTTCAGGGCCTGACCGCCTGGCACCTGCTGCGCACGACGACCCACCTGGCCAAGGGCGAGTCGGTCGTGGTGCACGCCGCCGCCGGTGGTGTCGGCACCATCGCCGTACAGCTCGCCAAGGCGTGGGGCGCGGGCAACGTCATCGCGGTCGCGTCGAGCGAGGACAAGCGCGGGCTCGCGAAGGAGCTCGGTGCGGACGTCACGGTCGATGCCGGTGCCGCCGACCTGAAGGCCGCTCTCGAGGAGGCCAACGGCGGGCGCAAGGTCGACATCGTGCTGGAGATGGTCGGTGGCCCGACGTTCGACGCATCGCTCGCGGCGCTGGCGCCGTTCGGCCGGCTCGCGACGTTCGGCATGGCGTCACGCACGCCGCCGCACCCGATCGATGCGGGCGCGCTGATGTCACGCAGCCGCGCGGTGCTCGGGTTCTGGCTCGCGCACTGCTTCTCCCGGCCGGAGATGCTCGCCGGGCCGATGGCAGAGCTGCTCGCCATGGTCTCCGAGGGCACGCTGCGGCCGATCGTCGGCGGCACCTACCCGCTGTCGGAAGCGCATCGCGCGCACGAGGACCTGCGCTCGCGGCAGTCGACCGGCAAGCTCGTCCTCGACGTCCGCAGCTAGAGCGGCGGGCCGAGAAGGCTGCCGGGACACCAGCAGTAGACGTCGTGCCACGCACGGCGGCAGAGGGGCGGGTAGGTCAGCGGCCGGATCACGCGCGCCGGGTTGCCGCCGACGAGCACCTCGTCGGGCACATCCCTCGTGACGACGGATCCCGCGGCGACGACGACGCGTGAGCCGATCGTCACCCCGGGCAGCACGATCGCCCGCGCCCCGACCCACGTGCCGCGGCCGATCGTCACGGCCGCGGGCTGCGGGTCGCGTCCCTCCATGCCGTGGCTCGGCGTGTCCATCACGTAGACCTCGTTGGCGAGCGCGACGTCGTCGCCGATCGTGATGGCCAGCTCGGAGTAGACGATCGACCCGGCGTTGATGAAGACGCCGTTGCCGATCCGGATCCGCCCCGGCCCGCTCACGAGCGTCTGGCGGTGCGCGGACCAGATCTTGAAGTTGTCGCCGATCTCCAGATCGGGCGCGTCGACGACGGGATCGCCGAGCACGACGGGATCGATGCCGATGCGGGTCGCGGTCGCAAGAACGCGGTCGACGTGCCGGCGCTCGCGTCGCGCCCCTGACCACTCCGCGAGGCCCACGCCGACAGGCTAGGCGTCGCCTACGCTCGGGTCGTGGACGACCTGCTGACCCGCTGCGCGCACGCCGGCATACCCGTCGCCCCGCCGTCCGACGCCGCCGTACATGCCGGGACCGCGAAGCTGAGCCGACAGGCACCGCTCGACGAGGTCCATGCGCGCGAGGTGACGGTGGCGGCCCGCACGGCTGGGATGTCCGACGACGCTCGGGTGGTCATGGTCCCGCGGCTCCGCGCCTGGCAGCGGCCGCATCGCGGCGGCGACGTGTGGCGCACCCCCTTGCCGCCGTGGGGCATGCGGCTCGCGAAGCTCCTCCGAGCAGTACGACGGGCGGTCGGCGATGCCGAGCTGCTCGTCGAGTGGGCCGACGACGGTCGCCGCTGCCGGCTGGTCGCCGTACGAACGCCATGACCGACGAGCCGCCGGAGGTCATCTGCTCGGCGAAGGACTGCCGGCACGCCGCGGCGTACGTCCTCGTCTGGAACAACCCCTCGCTGCACACCCCCGACCGCGAGAAGACCTGGGTCGCGTGCGACGACCACCGCGACTCGCTGTCGGACTTCCTCGACCGCCGCGGCTTCCTCCGCCGCGTCGACGCGCTTCAGCGGTAGAAGCACCGCTTGTCCCGGACGGTGCGGCTCATACGTCAGCTTCAGCCCGCGCGACCTCGTCGGTCCGAAGGTGTTGCCAGACGGCGCAACATCTGCAGAAGGTTGCGTGCGGTGGTAACAGGCACCAGCAGAAGACAGTGTGCAGCCGCTCAGCGATACCGGAAGCCGTCCAGGAAGCGCTTGAAGACGCCGCCCTGCGGCGGCAGGGGCTCGCCCACCGGCAGCGGCGTGGCCCGCCGCGTGGCGATCGGCTTGTCGTAGTCGGTGTCGGCGATCGCGGACACCACCGCCGCCTCGTCGAAGTCCTCGCTGCCGTCGATCGACGGCACGAAGCCGACGAGCATGCCGTTGCGCATCACCTGCGCCTCGAGGCCGGCGGTGCCGTCGGTGTCCCAGATCGCCTGCCGCCCGTCGGGCAGCTCGATCCGGATGCCGAACTGGTAGACGCCGGCCTTCTCCAGCTGCGCGCCGATGCCGCGCGCCCTCAGCGACTCGACGACCGCGCGGGCTTTGTTCTCCTCCATGACGCGGACAACGTACGACGCGTGCCTGTGAGCTCCCTAGGAGACGGGCGACCCGAGCTGGGCCAGCCGGGCCTCGACCGCCTGGACGACGCCCTTGCGGTTCTTGTGCGCCTCCTCGTAGGCGAGGAGCACCTGCAGGTCGGGCAGGTCGGTGGACCCGCTGACGTGACGCATGACGCTGTCACCGCTGAGCGTGTCGAACCCGGGGAACGGCGGCTTGGTGCCGTCGGGCTCGACACCGGTGTTGTCGGTGAGGGAGCCGACCGCACCGAACTCGTCGACAGCCACCTCGACCGGGCGCTCGACCGGGTAGGCGACCGGCGCCTGGGGCGCGACCTTGGCCGGCGTTTCCGGTGCGGCGCCGCCCGCGAACCGCTGCAGCAGGTTGGACGCCTGGTTGAGGCCGAAGGTGGCCACGCGCAGGGACGTCGTGAAGGCTCGGCGCGACAGCGCGGACGCGACCTGGGTGGGCAGCGAGACGAGCAGGTCCTTGGGAGCGGGCACGTCGGGTCTCCTCGAGAAGTGGGTTGCTCCCAGCCTTCCCCGGTGCGGCCCTGGTCGAACGGGCGAAAATGCGAAGGCGGCTGTGAGCAGGCGCACATAGGGTCCCCGCATGATGAAGGCGCCGGAGGCGACGACCCTCGTCGGAGAGCACGTGCGCCTCGTTCCGCTGGGCAACGAGCACACCGCGGACCTGTTCGAGGCCGGGCAGTACGACGACATCTGGACCTGGCTGCCGTGGACCCGGCCGGAGCGGCCCGAGGACATGGTGCGGCAGGTCGCGCTCGCACTCGAGGACCCCACGCGACTGCCCTTCGCGGTCCTCGTCGAGGGACGTGCGATTGGGACGACGTCGTACGGCGACATCGACCTGAGCGTGGGTGGGATGGAGATCGGCTGGACCTGGTACACCCCGTCGGTCTGGGCCACGGCGGTCAACCCCGAGTGCAAGCTGCTGCTGCTCGGACACGCCTTCGACGAGCTCGGTGCCGGACGCGTCCATCTCAAGACCGACGGGCTCAATGCGCGGTCACAAGCCGCGATCCGCAAGCTCGGGGCGACGTACGACGGCACGTTGCGCCATCACCGGCTGCGCGGCGACGGGTCGGTCCGCGACAGCGCGTACTTCAGCGTGCTGGCGTCGGAGTGGCCGGCCGTGCGGGACGGCCTGCGCGCCCGTCTCGGGCGCGTCTGACCAGCACGGCGGCGAGCAGCAACCCGATCGTCCAGCCGGCCAGGTGCCCGATGTCGGTGAAGCCGTGCCGCACGGCGAGGAAGGCCAGCAGGCCGGCGGCCTGACCGCCGAGGTAGAGCCCGCGCCACCGCCGCGGCACGCGCGCCGCCAGCAGTCCCCAGAGCGCGGCCTCGCCGTAGGAGACGCCGACGTCGATGACGTGACCGGACGGATGCACCCAGCCCAGGGAGATGCCTGCGCTGAGCCAGCCCGCGACGAGCAGGGTCGCGCCGACGTGTCCGGCGACGAAGGTCAGCGCCGCGGCGAGACTCCCCCGCCAGCGCTCCACGGCGCCCATCGCGAGAGCCAGCAGCGGCAGCCAGGCCAGCTGCGACGGGTGATCGAGCACGAACGCGCTGGCGGGCAGCACGACGGCCGGCACGGTGCGCAGGTTGTCGAGGTCGGTGCTGCTGTCCCGTGCAAGGCGGTCGGCAAAGGCGTCACCGACGACCCGGCTGCCGATCGCGATCGCCGCGACCACTCCCACGTACGCCGTGGTCACCGGCGCCGAGCGGATCAGCCGCCACAGTCGGGTCATGCGTGCACCGCGACGCGGACCGCCGCCTCCCCGACCGCGACGACGTCGCCGGGCCGGAGCTGACGGCCGCGGCGCGCCTCTGGCTCGCCGTTGACCTCGACCTCGCCGAGATCGAGCAGGACCCGCGCGTCGGCACCGGTGTCCGCGAGCCCGGCGAGCTTGAGGAACTGCCCCAGCCGGATCCCGTCGTCGCGCACCGCTACGTCCCGCACGTGATCATTGTCGCCGTACGACGCCCGTTTGCGCTATCTGTCTCGCGGTGGCCAGGTCCGCGTCGGTGTCGCAGTCGAACCATGGCGGCGGCGCTTCTGCCAGCTGCTGCACCCCGTAGCGCACCGGGTTCAGAGCCCACAGGACCGGCCCGAGCCGCGCGCCGGCCGGCTCGGCGGGCAGCGCCCGGCGCAGCGCAAGGGTCTGCCAGGCCCCGACGAGGAGCTGGTCGCGTCCGTCGGGGTCGAGCAGGAGCGCCCCGTCGTGACCCTCCGCGGCCTCCAGCAGCGCGGCGATCACGTCACCCGTCACGAATGGCAGGTCAGCGGCGAGCAGGACCAGCCGGTCCGCCGTGACCTCCGGCAGACCGGCGGCCAGGGCCGCAACGGGTCCCCCGCCCGGCGGCTCCTCACGGCACCACGTGACGAGCCGTCCCGTCGTACGACGGGGGCCCACGACGACCACCCGCGAGGCATCAGGAACGGCGGTCAGCACGCGATCCAGCAGCGACCGGTCACCGACCACCAGCCCGGGCTTGTCAACCCCGCCGAGGCGCCGCCCCGAGCCGCCGGCGAGGACGAGGGCGTCGTACGGCTCAGCCACCGATGGCGGACATCGGCCGGTCGGGCTGCAGGAAGTCGGGGTCATCGATGCCGTGCCCGGCCTTCTTGGCACGCACGGCCGCCTGCATGCGGACGGCCAGCTCCGCATCGGTCGCCCCGGCGCGAAGCGCGGTGCGCAGATCGGACTCCTCGCGCGCGAACAGGCAGTTGCGCAGCTGGCCGTCGGCCGTCAGCCGGATCCGGTCGCACGCACCGCAGAAGGGACGGCTCACCGATCCGACGACACCGACCCGTGCCGGGCCGCCGTCGACGAGCCACACCTCTGCGGGCGCGCTGCCGCGCTCGACCGGGGTCAGCGTGTGTCGGGCCGTGAGCCGCTCGAGGACCTCGTCGGCGGTCACCATCGATGACCGGTCCCACGCGTGCTGGGGGTCGAGCGGCATCTGCTCGATGAAGCGCAGCTCGTAGCCCCGCTCGAGGCACCACTCGAGCAGCTCGCCGGCCTCGTCGTCGTTGACGCCGCGCATGAGCACCGTGTTGACCTTCACCGGTGTCAGCCCGGCGGCTGCTGCGGCGGCCATCCCCGCGATGACCTCATCGAGCCGGTCGCGGCGCGTCAGCGCGAGGAAGCGGTCGGCACGCAGGCTGTCGAGGCTCACGTTGACCCGCCGCAGGCCGGCATCGGCGAGCGGCTGGGCGAGCCGGGTCAACCCGAGGCCGTTGGTGGTGAGCGAGAGCTCGGCGAGGTCGGCCAGCCGGGCCACCAGGCCGGGCAGCCCCGGCCGGATCAGCGGCTCGCCGCCCGTGAGCCGCACGGTGCGGACCCCGAGCGACACCGCGACGCCGACGAGGCGCACGATCTCGTCGTCGGTGAGCAGCTCGGCCGACGGCAGCCAGGGCAGCCCCTCGGCCGGCATGCAGTAGGTGCAGCGCAGGTTGCACTTGTCGGTCAGCGAGACGCGCAGGTCCGTCGCGACCCGGCCGAAGGTGTCGAGCAGCGCCGCGGTCATGCGTCGAGAGTACGGCGCGGGCTAGAGAACGACGACCGAGCGCAGCACCTCGCCGCGTTCCATCTTGTGGAAGGCCTCCTCGACGTCGCCCAGCCCGATCCGCTCGCTGACGAAGGCATCGAGATCGAGCCGGCCCGACTGCCAGAGGTCCACCAGCAGCGGGAAGTCGCGGGACGGCAGGCAGTCGCCGTACCAGGACGACTTCAGCTGGCCTCCACGGCCGAACACCTCGATGAGCGGCAGCTCCAGGGTCATGGTCGGGTTGGGCACACCGACGAGCACCACCGTGCCCGCGAGGTCGCGGGCATCGAAGGCCTGCCGGTAGGTGTCGGGGCGGCCGACTGCCTCGATCACGACGTCGGGACCGAAGCCGCCGGTCAGCTCACGGAGCCGCGCCACGACGTCCTCCTTCTTCGCATCCACCGTGTCGGTCGCACCGAATCCGCGGGCCCACTCCAGCTTGCGCGGGTCGACGTCGACGGCAATGACCTGGCGCGCGCCGGCGTACAGGGCTCCGGCGATCGCCGCACTGCCGACGCCGCCGCAGCCGATGACCGCGACCGTGTCCCCCTTGCCGACCGGCGCGGTGTTGACGGCCGCGCCGAAGCCCGCCATCACGCCGCAGCCGATCAGACCCGCAGCCGCCGGGTCCGCCTTGGGGTCCACCTTCGTGCACTGGCCGGCGTGCACCAGCGTCTTGTCCGCAAAGGCCCCGATTCCCAGGGCCGGCGAGAGCTTCGTGCCGTCCTCGAGGGTCATCGGCTGCGTGGCGTTGAAGGTGTCGAAGCAGTACCACGGCCGGCCACGGCGGCAGGCCCGGCAGTCGCCGCAGACCGCTCGCCAGTTCAGTACGACGAAGTCGCCGGGCTGAAGACCGGTGACGCCCTCTCCGATGGACTCGACCCGGCCGGCCGCCTCGTGCCCGAGCAGGAACGGGAAGTCGTCGTTGATGCCGCCCTCGCGGTAGTGCAGGTCGGTGTGGCAGACCCCGCAGGCCTCCACCTTGACCACGGCCTCCCCCGGTCCGGGGTCCGGCACGACGATCGTCTCGAGCGTGACCGGCGCGCCCTTCGCGCGGGCCACCACGCCTCGTACCTGCTGCGGCATGCGGTCTCCTCCATCGGCTCGGTCCCTACCGCACCACCTCGCGCAGGGAGCCGTCCACCCGACGCGTCCAGCCACGCTCGTCGAGGTGCTCGAGCAGCGGGATCGCGACCCGCCGCGTCGTGCCGAGGGCCTGCCGGGCGGCGCTGGCGGTGAAGGGCTGCGGCAGACCGGACAGCAGCCGCATCGCTCGCGCCGGAGCATCGGGAAGCAGCAGGACCTCGTCGCGCAGCCGCAGCAACCGGCCGGCCGACACCGCTGCCGCGATCTCCCGGCGGCCGAGACCGAGGGCCTCGAGGTCCGGCTGCTCCGGGGCCGAGAAGGCGTCGCCGTCGAGCCGCTCGGCCAGCGCGACGAAGCCCGGCCCGAGTGCCGGCACAGCCCCTGGCTGCAGCAGCCGGCCGGCGCCCTGCTCGAGGCCCGCTGCTGACGCCAGGGGCGCGACGAGCCGCACGTCCGGGACGCCGATCGCGTGCCGCGCCTCGTCGGCCGGCATCCCGGGGTCCAGGCGATGCGTCGCTCCGTGCCGGGCGACGACCTCGGCGAGAGCGCTCACCCAGCCCGACCACTGCCTCGCGTCCACCAGCCAGTCGCCCTCGACGTGCACGCCAGGGGTGGGTGCGATGTCGATGCCGAGCAGCTCCAGGTCGGCCGCGCGGACGGCGCCGCGGCGGGCTACCTCCGTGACCAGCTCGGGC
>JAODNA010000040.1 GCA_025465135.1 Frankiales bacterium
TCAGGAGCGACGGACGGGTCGCCCTCCTGCACCGCGACGTTGTAGGGGTTGAGCAGCGGGTTCACCATCCGGGGGTGGAAGGTGATGCCCAGGGTGTTCTGCAGCTGGTTCGCCGGGCCGGCGCCGAGCAGGAACGAGCTGTTGACGTCGTTGAGCCCGAAGGTGGAGGTGAGCCACTCCGGCTGGAAGGAGCTCGTCGACGCGGCCCGCTGCAGCGAGCCGAAGGCGAAGAAGTTGCACATGCAGATGACGCTCGTGACACCGGCGCTTCGCATCTGCAGGACGGCGTTCTGCGCGGACGACGGGTCGAAGTTGGCCGTGACCGGGTTGATGATCACGCGGTCCGTGGGTACCTCCGCGCCGCATGCCGCCAAGCGCTTGCGCAGCGGGTCGAGGGAGTCCATGCGCGCCACCGGGTCGACGGCGGTGAACGGAGCGAGCAGGATGCCGAACTTGCGCGGCTGCTCGCTGATGGGCCGGGCCGGGGTGGCGCCGTCGTTCCCGTCGGCGTACTGCGCCGTCTTCCCGGCGAGCCGGTTGCAGATCCACTCGCCGACGTTGGCGAACTCCTCGTCCGCCTCCATGGGGTACTGGTACTGGTACGGAGAGCACCGCTCGAGGAACTTCTTGTCGAACGGCGAGTAGCTGCCCACGACGATGGTCTTGTAGCGGCAGCCCATGGTCGGCATGTAGTAGGCGCCGTTGTTCTGCCGGTAGAAAGTCGAGGCGAACGGCGGGATGCCGTTGCCGCAGCCGGCGGCCGCCTCGGCCGCATCCGCCACCTGGTCGGCCTCGGCGCTCCCGCCACCACCGTTGCCGCAGAACTGCAGGACGATCTTGCGGCCGTAGAACTGGAAGCGCTTGTTGAAGAAGTTCGCCAGTGCGGTGTACTGGGTCTCGGAGCTCTCCGGCGTGGGGACTGCGATGTAGATGCTGTCCTTCGTCACGCCCTTGGCCGTCGCGCCGCCGTTGTCGCCCTGGAAGAACGCGATGCACGGTGGTGACTGCGGGTCCTCGATCTGACGCAGCGGCGGCGGTCCGACGCACCGCTTGAGCAGGTCGGACGGGATGACGGGACCCGGCGACGGCGCGGCGACCGTCGGGGACGGCGAGGCGCTCGGCGACGTCGAGGCGCTGGGCTCACCGCCAGGACCTCCCTCGGCAGCTCCCTCACCCTCGCCTGAGCCGTTGACCTCGGCGGCCTGACCGTCGGGAGCCTTCTTGATGACCTGCTGAGCGTTCGGCGAGAACTCGGCGGCTGCCGGCGGTGCTGAGGTCGCGGCGTTGAGCAGGAGCGGGAGCAGCACGGCGAGGACGGCGAGGGCGATGCCGAGGTTGACCGCACCCGGTCCCCGGCCGGGTCGACGCAGGCCGGGGCTCATGACGTCGCCTTCGGGAGCACGGGCACCTCAGTGGCGGTCAGGGACCGGGTCCAGGTGAAACCGCCGGTGGGTTCGGTGAGTGTCAGCGTCTCCTGGACGTCAGCCGCGCCGTAGGCAGGGGCGAGCTGCTGCGTCCAGAGCACCTGGCGGGCGCCCTCCGGTGTGGTGAGCACACCGCTCAGCTCGACGGTGAAGGTCTCGACGAGCTCACCGCACAGGTCGATCCGCTTGCTCGCCGTGACGTTGCGCGTCAGAGACAGCGTGGTGAGCGTGCTCGGATCGGTAGCGGCTCCGACGTACTGCGCCCCACCGCTGGCAGCGAGCTGAACCGGGTTGGGCAGGACGTGCAGGCCGTCTCCGACCGGCTGGAAGACGAGGTCACCGCGGACATCGTCCTTCCAAGCCAGCCCCACGAGGTAGACGCCGGACGCCGTGGCAGCCGGGTCGGCCGACGGACGCACGAGCTGGTACAGCTCGACGGAGGTGCTGGCCGCTGCCCTGCGCTCCACCTGCCAGCTCTCCACCTGCTGACCGGTCAGGGTGGTCGCGGCCGGCAATGCCGTCGTCGTCACCGTGACCGGGCCCGCCAGCGATCCCTGTGCCGCCGTCGCCGCGAATGCGCCCGTCGCCGTGTAGGTCGTCGTGCCGGGGACCGGTGGAGCGTCGACGGTCAAGCTCGCCTGCACGTCGGGGACGTCGAGCTGCCCGGCCTTCGGGCAGACCTCGTCGGGTACGGGAGCCGCCGAGGGCAGCGGGCCCGCCACGACGGGCGGTGCGGCGGGCGGGAGCACGTCGACGAGCGACGGGAGCGGTGGCAGCTGGGGGAGCGGGGCCGGCGGTGGGGCCGGCGCCTTCGGGACGATCTGCACCGCCGGCGTGAGGAGGCGCGGCACCGTGACGGGCACTGCCCGCAGGTCGAGGTCGAGCCCGGTGTCTGGTCCGCAGCCGCAGAGCAGCAGGACGGCGGCCAGGCTGGCCATCGACGAAGGGACGGGAGTACGACGGGCGGTCATCGGCTGGGCTCCGGCGTCGGTGCGGTCGAGGAGGTGTCGGTCGGGCCAGGACTTCCGGCGGGACTCGGGCTGACGGTCGGGCCGACCGTGGGGCCCGGGATGGCGCTGGAACCGGAGTCCGCGGTGTCGGTGAAGGCGGCCTGCAGGGCCGCGTCATCGATCTCCCCGCCGTCTCCGTAGTCGATGAGCTGCCGGGCGAGAGCCTCGGCGGCGCCCGTGGTGACCTGGGTACGCACGACGAGCAGTGCCATCGACTTCACGGTCGGGAACCACAGGTAGATGCGCTGCGTGCCCTCAGTCAGGGTGAAAAGCTCGTGGTCGCCCTGAGCTCTCAGCTCGTCGACGTCACCGACGCTGCGGGCGATCGCGTCCACGACCTCGGCGTCGCTGCTGAGGTAGCCCGGCTTGAGCTGCGCGACCTGCAGGGCTGCCTGGACGAGCCCGCCGCGCGAGAACGACACGACCTTGCCCTCGGACACGATGACGTCTCGGTCCTTCGCGCCCTTGGCGTACTCCTCTGCGGCCTTGTCCTCGACCCGCGTCTGCAGCCCGGCGACCGAGGTCGGTGCGAGTCGGGTCGGGAAGGCCACGGTCGGCTCGGCGACCGACCCGTCCGATGAGCAGCCGCTGAGGGTGAGCAGTGCCACGACGACGACTAGCGACGTCGCGAAGCCGGGCTGGATGCCGCGGCGGACCCGCCGTCGCAGTGCGCGCACGCCCGCAGCCGGGGACGGCACGCGTCCACGCAGCCGCGGCTGCCACCAGACGTTGGGGACCTCGGCGGTCCACGGGGCGCGCAGCGATGCGCGCGACACCGCGGCCAACAGGCGCGCCGTCTCCGGCTGAGCCTTGACCATCCGGGACGCCACCGAGTCCGCCAGTCGCTGCGCCGTGGCGGCGTCGTCCTCGGTCAGCCTGCCTCGGAGGTCGCCCCACAGCCCCCGGGTGACGAGCCAAGCGAGCTCAGCGTGCTCCTCGTCCTCGGCGACGACCTCGACCAGCTCGAGCGGGGTGCGATCGCGGCCAGGCAGCGCGAGGTCCACTATCCCGTCGCGGAGCGCGCAGTAGGCGATCACGACAGCCCCCACTGGACCGTGCGCCGCTGCCCAGGCCGCTCGCCGGCGCCGACGCAGGCGCTTGAGGACGACGGGGTAGATGAGCAGCAGCAGACCGGCGAGCGCCACGAAGGGAAGCGTGCGCACGAGGTAGTAGCGGGCGTACTCGTAGAGGGCGAGGCGGTTCGGCCGCACCACCGGCAGGAAGACGTTGATGCCGAGGTCCGGCGACGCCTGGATGCTGGAGTCCTGGTTGCGGGAGTTGTTGGTCAGGCTCTGCTGCGCTCGCGGCGGGGTGCCGACGACGGCGACCCAGCCGAGCTCGCCGAACCACGCCTCCAGGTAGGTGACGGCCTGCGACGGACGGAGCTCGACCGACCCGTCGTCGAGCTCCCTGCCACCGGAGTAGCCGACGGCGATGCGCGCCGGGACACCTGCCCAACGGGCGAGCAGTGCCTCGGACGCCGTGAGCTCGTAGGGGTTGCCGGTGCCGCCGGCGAGCAGCTCGACGACCCGGTCGGGACTGACGTCCGTCGGCTGGCCTGCACCGGCCGCGGTGAAGGTCGAGTAGAGCTTGGTGCGCAGGGTCTGCAGTCGCGCGTAGGGCGCCTCGGGGGCGTCTCGCAGCAGGGCCTCCACGGCTGGCGGGACCGGCGGCGCCTGGAGCTGTTCGCGCAGTGCGTCGGGGACGACGAGGTCGACGGCCGACAGCTGCGTGCCTGTCGGCGCTGGACCCGTCACGACGTCGTACCGGAGACCGGTGAAGACCGGCCGCTGAGCGAGAGCCAGGCCCTCGGTGCGGGGGTCGAGGTCGACCGTCTCGTCGCCCTCGATGCGCTGGGCACCGGCCACCACTGGCAGGAGGCGGCCCTCGGCCTGCTGGACCGTGACGCTCACGGTGCGCGAAGGCCCCGCGGCTGTCGGCGCACTGGGCAGGTCGGCCGGCAGCTCGAGCCGGACGAGGCGCTGGTTGTCGACGGGCGGCAGGAACCACGCCTGCTCGGTGAGGTCGTACACGTCGATGACCCCGACCCTCAGCGGACCGGGCAGGTCGCCCCGGACGGTGTACAGCGGCACGTCGGGCTGAGGTGGGCTGACGGGTGGCCGCCGCGGCGGGACGATGCGGTTGCT
The DNA here is from genome assembly GCA_025465135.1 of Frankiales bacterium. Lineage (GTDB taxonomy): Bacteria > Actinomycetota > Actinomycetes > Mycobacteriales > SCTD01 > RYN-124. Next base: position 4,582 of record JAODNA010000040.1, read on the forward strand.
GTCCTGCTCGGGGAACAGGAAAGACACCTTGCTCGCGGCGATGAGGCCGGCGACCAGGAGCACGCCGACGAGCAGGCTGCGCAGCAGCCGGCGGACCTCGAAGCGGACGTCGAAGGACTCGCCCACGCCGTCGGCGGCGTAGGAGGTGGCGAGGGCCATCATGACCAGGCCGACGCTGACCGCGCTGGTCGTCACAGCAGTGCCGGTCGGCTGGACGAGGGCGGCCAGCAGCGTGAGGGGTGCTGGCACCGCGACGGCCACCCGTGGCCTGCCGGAGGAGAGTGCGAGCGCGCACGCCGACGACGACAGCAGCGCGAGGACGACCACGATGATCAGGCGCCACCCTGGCGCGAAGTCGATGGGCGGCTGGAGGACCTGGGAGGACGTCGCGGCGTCCTTGACCAGCGCGGGCAGGCTGGAGGTACCGGCACCCGAGGCCGAGCTCATCAGCACCGCGCCGACCAGGAGCGCCACCGGAAGGACGAGGTACTGCAGGACGGCGCTGCGCAGGCGGGTCGCGGCGGCGACGAGCCCGGCTCCGATGAGCACGCCGAGCAGGCCGACCAGACGACCCTCGAGGCCGCGGAAGACGCCCCCGATCATCCAGGCCGCAGCAGCCGACGACAGCGCACCCGAGACGACGGCGAGCCCGAGAGCGGCCGGTGCGACGGCGTCCTGCTGCTGTTCGGGTGAACCGTCCGGGTCGTCACTGAGCCGGTCGAGGTGGTCGAGGTCGGGCTCCTCGTGGTCCACGACGTCGACGGGGGCGTCCAGGAGGGAGGTCATCGCAGCGCCAGCCCGAGTCCGTGGGCGAAGGCAGCCTCGAGCTGCTGGCCCGGGCTGATCGCCACGACCTGCGCCCCGACCTCGCGGGCCCGGCGAGAGGCGTTGGGATCGGCCTCGTCCCACTCCACGAGGGCGACGACCAGGGACATGCCCTTCTCCGTGAGCATCCGCACCCGGGACGCGGTGCGGCTGTCGAAGGCCGTCGACACGAGGCACATGTGCGTGTCGCCGCGGCGCTCGGTGATGACCCGCTCGACAGCGGCGTGCACCGCGGCGGGGCCGAGCTGGAGTCGGGCGAGCTCGTCGAGCAGTGCGATGCGGGCCTTGCTCCCGCGCAGCTCGCGCGCATCGGTGGCGTCGTTGGTGATGAGGCGCACGGCGTAGCCCTGCTTGATGTTGTAAGCGCCGAGGCTCGCCACCGCGCGGACCGCCAGTTCGAAGGTCTCGCTCGGGAAGCCGGGGCTGTGGGCCTTCTCGCAGTTGTCGATGACGAGCGTGACCCGATCGGTGATGCCCTGCTCCGACTCCCGCACGAGGAACTTGCCGGTGCGGGCGACAGCGGGCCAGACGATGCGGCGGGGGTCGTCGCCGGAGACGTAGTCGCGCATCCCGTAGAACTCGAAGCCCTGCGGCCAGGGCCGGCTCACGGGCGGACGGAAGGGCGGGTCCTCCCACATCCGGGTGAGCGGTCGATCGAAGATCGCATCCGTGGACGGGTGCACGATGACGTCCACGCTCTCGGTCAGCACCTGCTGGTGCCGCGCCAGCCCGAAGGGGTCGGTCCACTCCGCAGCCAGCGGACCGAGCTGGTAGACCCCGCGCAGCGTCGGACGGACCGCGTAGGAGTGCACGAAGTCCTGCTCGCTCCCGACGGAGGCGACAGGGACCCGCACCGGGTCGGACATCAGCGGGCTGAGGTGCTCCTGGACGACGAAGGCGCGCAGTCGCCCGGGCGCGGTGACGGTCAGCTCGACCTCGGCGACCTGGCCCACTCGCATGCGTGTCGGCAGGGTCGAGCGCTCGGCGGCCAGCCGGCGCTTCCGGCGACTGGTGACAGCCGCCGCCGCGACGAGGAGCAGGCCCGCGTAGACGAGCAGGAACAGCGCCTGACCGCCGAGCAGCCGTGCCAGCCCGAACCCCGCGAGGCTCGCGAGCAGCACGACGGCACCGGCGGGGGTCAGACCGGTGAAGCGCTCGACGAGCGCGCTGATGCCCGCGACCTCCCCGTTGGAGGTCGCGCCCTGCGAGCGACGGAGAGCCACTGGCGTCAGGTGACCTTGCGCAGCGACGAGCCGGTCGACTCGCCGACGCCCAGCGGCACGGGGATGCGGGTGAGGATGCGGTCGAGGACAGCCTTGACGGTCTCGTCGCGGAGCTGTGCGTCGGGCGTCAGGATCAGCCGGTGCTCGATGACGGCGCTGAGCAGCGCGCGCACGTCGTCAGGGAGCACGACGTCACGGCCCTGCGAGGCGGCACGGACTCGAGAAGCCTTGACGAGCGCGATCGACGCCCGCGAGGAGGCACCCATGAGCAGCGACGGGTCCGTGCGGGTCGCCTGGCACACGTCGACGATGTACATCTTGACCGGCTCGGGCAGCTCGACGTCCTGGCAGAACTCCTGCATCGCCACGACCTCGGCCGTGCTGGAGACGCCCCCGAGGCGCGTGATGGCCTCGGTGCTGCTGTTGGCGTCGAGCAGCTGGCCCTCGGCCTCGCGATCGGGGTAGCCGACCGACAGCTTGATGAGGAAGCGGTCGAGCTGGGCCTCGGGAAGAGGGAAGGTGCCCGCCTGCTCGACGGGGTTCTGCGTCGCGAGGATGAGGAACGGCGTCGGGAGCTTGTGGGTCGTCCCGTCGAGCGTGACGTTGCGCTCCTGCATCGCCTCGAGCAGCGCCGACTGCGTCTTGGGAGTTGCGCGGTTGATCTCGTCGACGAGCAGCACGTTGGCGAAGACAGGGCCCTGGCGGAAGCTGAAGGTCGCTGTACGGGTGTCGAGCACCGGCGCTCCGGTCACGTCGGACGGCAGCAGGTCCGGCGTGCACTGGATGCGGTTCGAGACAGCGTCGATGGAGGTCGACAGCGCGCGGGCCATCATCGTCTTGCCGGTGCCGGGCATGTCCTCGAGGAGGCAATGGCCGTCCGCGATCATGGCCGTCAGGACGAGCCGCAGCGCGGACTCCTTGCCCTTGATGACCAGCGACGCGTTGGCGACGATCCGCTCGAAGGCCTGCTGGAACGCCGCCGCGTCCATGCGGGGCGCCGGCTTCGCGGGGCGAAGGGCACGGGTAGGGGTGGCCATCGTGGTGGTTCCTCTCCTGCTGCGGGTGCTCGGGGTCGGGCGGGTCATGACGTGGTGACGAGCGCGGCGTCGCCGGCACCCGCTCCGAAGTAGGCGCTGCGGACGGCCGGGTCGGCGAGCACGTCGCCGGGCGCTCCTTCGGCGATGACGGCGCCGGCCTGCATGGCGACGAGCCGGTGAGCGACCGACGCGAGCACGGCGACGTTGTGCTCGATGATGAGCACTGCGCAGCCGAGGTCGCTGGAGATCCGCGATACGAGCGGACCGAGCAGCTCCGTCTCTCCTGCGGCGAGCCCGGACGCAGGCTCGTCGAGCAGGAGCACCTTCGGCCGCGCTGCGAGCTGACAGGCCAGGTCGACCATGCGGCGCGAGCCGAGGGACAGTGCCGAGACGGGGGTGTCCGCGACGGCCTCGAGGCGGAGCAGCTCCAGCAGGACGCCGACACGCTCGTCCACGCGGCGTTCCTCCGCTCGGGCGGGCGGCAGCCAGAGGCCGGCGAAGGCCGCGCTGCGGGTCGTGAGTCGGGTCTCGAGCGCGACGGCGATGCAGTCGCGCACCGTCAGGGACGGGAACAGCCGCACGCTCTGGAAGGACCGCATCAGGCCGCGGCCCGCTCGAGCGTGGGACGCGAGCGAGGTGATGTCCTCGCCGAGCAGCCTGACCGTGCCTTCGGTCGGGCGGAGCAGGCCCGACAGGGCGTCGAACAGGCTGGTCTTGCCTGCGCCGTTCGGGCCGAGGATGCCGATGACCTCACCGGCTGCGACGTCGAGGTTGACATCGTCGACGACCCGGACGTCGCCGTAGGCCGCGGTCAGCCCCTCGACGACGAGCACGGGCTCGCGGTCCTGCTGCAGGGCCTGCCGCGCTCGGGTCAGCTCCGAGCCGCCGCCTGCGGCACCGGCGACCGCTCCACCGGCGCCGAACGCGACCGAGGCGAACAGCTCGGGCTGATCACGCAGCGCGCTCGCCGGGCCCTGGTAGCGGACCCGGCCGCTCTCGAGGAACATCGCCGTGTCGGCGATCGTCATCGCGGTGCTGATGGACTGCTCCACGAGCAGGACGGCAGTACCGGCCGCGGCGAGCTCCTGGACGACCCGCAGCACCTCGGCCAGGGCTTCCGGTGACAGGCCGAGGCTCAGCTCGTCGACCAGCAGGATGCTCGGCCGGCGCAGCACCGCTTGGGCGACTGCTAGCACCTGCTGCTCTCCGCCGGACAGGTTGCCGGCCGCGGTCTCGAGTCGACGCGCCAGCGCGGGGAAGCGGTCGACGACGGCTTCGATGGTGTCGTCGTCTCCACCCGCGACGAGGAGGTTCTCCCGCACCGTCAGCGTGGCCAGCACCGCGGAACCGCCGGGGACGAAGGCCATGCCGAGGCCGGCGCGCACCTGCGGGAACCAGGTGGTGACGTCGGCGCCGTCGACCTCGATGGTGCCGTGTGCCGCGGGCTCGAGACCGACCAGCGCGCGCAGGAAGGAGGTCTTGCCGGCCCCGTTGAGACCGACGACGGCGAGCACCTCGCCGGGGGCGACGTCGACGGAGACGCCCGCAAGCGCGGTCGCGCCGCCGTAGGCGACCTCGAGGCGGTGGCAGGACAGCCGCGGCGGGACCTCGTCGGCGAGGACGGCGTCGAGGACCTCCTCCACCTGCTCCTCGACGGAGGGCACGCCGGTGGGGGCGACGCCCTCGACCGCCCTGAGTCGGGTGCCCTCGACCGGGCCGTAGCCGTCGCCGACGAGGCGGTACTGCACGGGCACGACAGCGGTCTGCACCTCTCGGTCCGCGATGGGCACTCGCCGGCCGGACAGCCGGACCAGGTCGGACCCCTGGAGGTGCATGATCACGCGGATCGCGGCGTCGCGGAGCCCGAAGACGACGCCGGCGATGCCCGCCGGTCGCACGGCGAGGACGACGACGGTCCCGAGGCCCTGCAGCAGGCTGAGCCACAGGGCACCGGCTAGCTGGACCAGGCCGTAGACCCCGGCCCCGAGCAGCGGTCCGGAGACGGCCGAGAGCCCGCCGATGACGACGATGAGGAAGAGCACGACGCTGTTGACGCCAGAGAAGGTGTCGGCCTGCACGCCGCCGTTGGCGTAGGCGAGCAGGCCGCCGCCGAGCCCGGCGAGCAGGCCGGAGACCGCGAAGGCCTCGAGCCGGAGCTTGGTGACGTCGACGCCGAAGGCCGCGACGGCCTGGGCGTTGTCTCGGGCCGCGATCAGGGCGCGGCGCAGCCGGGATCGGCGCAGCCCGGAGACGACCGCCAGGGCGCCGGCGAGGACCAGGAGGGACAGCCAGTAGTAGTAGCGGTCGCTGCCGAGGTCGAGGCCGAGCAGCACCGGTCGGTCGAGCGTGGCGGGCACGACGTCGCCGAGCAGCTCGGGGTTGAGCAGCACCGCCGGGACGGCCAGCGCGAAGGCGAGCGTCATGATGGCGACGAAGGGTCCGGGCAGCCGGATCGCGGGCAGGCCGACGACCGGCGCCACCACGGCGCCGGCCGCGGCGCCGAGCAGCACGCCGTTCAGCCCGCCGATGTTGCCGTCCTCCAGCACCTTCAGGTCGAG
>JAODNA010000135.1 GCA_025465135.1 Frankiales bacterium
CCGACGGACAAGGGCTACCGGCTGTTCGTCGACCGGCTGTCCTCGGTCAAGCCGCTGTCGGGTGCCGAGCGCCGCGCGATCCAGACCTTCCTCGAAGGGGCGGTCGACCTCGACGACGTCGTACGCCGATCGGTGCGGCTGCTCGCGCACCTGACGAGGCAGGTCGCGGTGGTCCAGTACCCCAGCCTGTCGCGCAGCGCGGTCCGCCACCTCGAGAACGTCCACCTCGCGCCCAACCGGCTCCTGCTCGTCACCATCATGGACACCGGCCGGGTCGAGCAGCGGGTGCTCGAGCTGCCCGCGGTCCTGTCCGAGGACGACGTCGCGCACCTGCGGCAGGCCTTCAGCACGAGGCTTGCCGGTGCGCGCCTCGTCGACGTCCCGGCGGCGCTCGCAGACCTTCCCGACGCAGCCCCGCCGGCGATCCGGCCCGTCCTGACCAGCGTCATGACGGTCGTGCTCGAGACCCTCGTCGACCAGCCGGAGGAGCGCGTCGCGATCGCCGGCACGGCCAACCTGACGCGGTCCGCGCTCGACTTCCCCCACACCCTGCGGCCGGTGCTGGAGGCGCTCGAGGAGCAGGTCGTCCTGCTCAAGCTCATCGGCGAGGTCAACGACCCGACAACCGTGCACGTGAAGATCGGTGAGGAGAACACCGTCGAGGGCCTGCGCTCCACCTCGGTCGTGACGGTCGGCTACGGACCCGAGGCCGGGACCTACGGCGGCCTCGGCGTGGTCGGCCCGACTCGGATGGACTACGCCGCCTCGATCGGCTCCGTGCGCGCGGTGGCGCGCTACGTCGGCGAGCTGCTGGCGGGTGCCTGAGCTGTGCCGACCGACTACTACGGACTGCTCGGTGTCGATCGCAACGCCGATGACGCCGCGCTGAAGAAGGCCTACCGCAAGCTGGCCCGCGAGCTGCACCCCGACGTCAACCCGGACCCCGCGGCGCAGGAGCGCTTCAAGCAGGTCACCGCGGCGTACGAGGTGCTGTCCGACCCGGAGAAGCGCCAGATCGTCGACCTCGGGGGCGACCCGCTCGCCTCCGGGCAGGGGACCGCGGGCAACCCGTTCGCCGCCGGCTTCGGAGGCCTCGGGGACGTGTTCGAGGCCTTCTTCGGCGGCGGTGGTCAGACCCGCGGCCCGCGCAGCCGGGTGCGACAGGGAGCGGATGCCTTGCTGCGCATGGAGCTCGACCTGGCGGAGACCGCGTTCGGCACGACGCACGACCTGACCATCGAGACCGCGGTCGTCTGCGCCACCTGTCACGGGGAGGGCGCGGCCGCGGGGACGCACCCGTCCGTCTGCGACAACTGCCGTGGCCGCGGCGAGGTCCAGTCGGTGCAGAAGTCGTTCCTGGGCCAGGTCATGACCACCCGGACCTGCGGCCGGTGCGGCGGACAGGGCTCGGTCATCGAGCACCCCTGCGGCCAGTGCGGAGGCGACGGGCGGGTCCGCGCTCGGCGCACCCTGTCCGTGAAGATCCCGGCCGGCGTCGAGCACGGCATGCGGATCCGGCTGTCCGGCGAAGGTGAGGTCGGCCCAGGCGGTGGCCCCGCAGGCGACCTCTACGTCGAGGTCATCGAGAAGCCGCACCCGGTCTTCACCCGCGACGGCGACGACCTGCACTGCAGGATGTCGCTGCCGATGACCGCCGCCGCTCTCGGCACCGTGCTGACGCTCGAGACCCTCGACGGCGAGGAGGAGCTCGACATCGCTCCCGGCACCCAGTCCGACGCCGTCCTGACGCTGCGCGCGCGGGGCGTGCCGCACCTTCGCGGCACCGGTCGCGGCGACCTGCACGTGCACCTCGACGTACAGGTGCCGACGCGACTCGACGCGCGCCAGGAGGAGCTGCTGCGCGAGCTGGCCGCCCTGCGCGGCGAGGAGCGGGTCGCATCGTCCGGCCGCGGCGCCGGTGGCCTGTTCGGACGCAAGAGGCGATGACCCCGCCGGTCTTCCTGGCCGACGACGTCTCGGGCGACCGCGTCCTGCTGACGGGGCCGGAGGGCCACCACGCTGCGACGGTCCGCCGCGTCCGGGTGGGGGAGACGGTCGACCTCGTCGACGGGCGGGGGACCCGCGCCTCGTGCCGGGTGGCGCTGGTCGAGCGTGACCGCGTCGAGCTGGCCGTCGTGCGCCGCACGGTCGAGCCGCAGCCGTCACCGCGACTGGTCCTCGTGCAGGCGATCGCCAAGGGCGACCGCGGGGAGCTCGCTGTGGAGCTCGCGACAGAGGTCGGCGTCGACGAGATCGTCCCGTGGTCGGCAGCGCGCTGCGTCGTGAAGTGGGACGGCGAGCGCGGCGCACGCGCACTCGGCCGCTGGCGGTCGACGGCGCGCGAGGCCGCCAAGCAATCGCGCCGATCGTGGCTGCCCCCCGTCCGCGAACCCCACGTGATCGCGCAGGTGGTGGAGCTCGCGAGGGCGGCCGCGGCGACCCTCGTCCTGCACGAGACCGCACCTCGGCCGCTCGCGGGGCTGCACCTGCCGGAGGCCGGCGACGTGCTGATCGTCGTCGGGCCCGAGGGCGGCATCACCGACGACGAGGTCGCGGCGCTGGAGGCGGTGGGCGCCACGGCGGTCCGGCTCGGCAGCTCCGTGCTCCGCACCTCGACAGCCGGTGCCGCGGCAGCCGCTGTCGTCAGTGCTTCGACTCCCCGGTGGCGCTAGTCCGCCGCTTGCGCACGAAGTGCACGGTCACGGCGATGACGACGACAGCTGCGGTGAGCAGCAGGGCTCCTCGGCCGAGGTAGCCCTCGACCTTCTTGTACGACTCTCCGGCGAGGTAGCCGGCGAGCACGAACCCGGTCGCCCAGAGGCTGCCGCCCATGGCGTTCCAGAGCGCGAACGTCCGGTAGGGCAGCTTGGCCATGCCGGCGGCCGACGGCACGAGCGCACGCAGCAGCGCGGTGAAGCGGCCGAAGAAGACGGCGGGCCCGCCCCGACGGCGTAGGAAGGTCTCGCTCGCCAGCCAGCGCTTGTCGCCGACGACCTGGCCGAGCCGCGAGGACTGCAGCCCTGGGCCGAACCGGCGGCCCACGGCGTAGCCGACGGCGTCGCCGGTGATCGCGCCGACGATGCCCAGGGCGATCACGAGGGAGACACTCAGCCGCCCCTGACTGGCGAGCACCCCGCCGAGGACGAGCGCCGTCTCGCCGGGGACGACGAAGCCGAGGAAGACCGAGGCCTCGAGAAACGGAAAACCGAAGACGGCGAGGTAGACCACCCACGTCGGGACCGACGTCAGCACTCCCTCGACGAAGCCGGTCACCGACCGAGGCTAGGTCACCAGTCGGGCTCCGACCAGCGCGCGGCGTTGGGGACGTACGCGAGACCGGCTGTCGTCACACGCGCGATCCGGAAGTCGGCAAGCCAGATGAGGAGCTGGCCGTCCTCGATCGCCGTGTGCGTGACGTCGGCCAACCCGGTCGGCGTGGGGACGTGCGTGCGCGGGCCGGTGACCGGCCAGCGGCTGAGCTGCCAGGTCTGACCGCACTTCTCCCAGGCGACGACAGTGGTGCCGTCCCAAGCGGGCGCCGCGAGCAGGCAGCCGGGGTCGCCGGCGAGCGTCTTGCCGGCCGACACGTTCCTGACCCCGCTGGGCAGTACGACGACCTTGTCACCGACCTGGACCACCGCCCAGCCGTCGTCGCGGACGTCGAGCTGAGTGATCGGTTCCGCCGTGGCGGCCGTCGTCGACAGCTTGCCGTCGGGACCGCGCACCTCGAGGGTGCCGGCCGGTCCGCCGGTGCACGGGAGCTCCACCCACCCCAGGCTCCGGCCCCCTGCGGACAGGGAAGCCAGCATCCGTCGTACCGGCTTGGGCAGGACCGCCGTTCCGGCCGCACCCGGCGACAGGGTGGCCAGGATGATCTGGCTGGTGCAGTTGTCGCTGTCGGTGCGCACCCAGACGACCTCGTCCGAGCCCCCGCCGTCCGGACTGCTGTCGGTCGCGCCCGCGGGCGGGTAGGAGATCTGCCGGAGCGTCGAGCCGCTGAGCGCGTCGACGGACACGACGTTGCCCCCCTCGATCGCGACGAAGGCGGTGCCCGAGGCCGGCTGACCGGGTGCGCCGGAACCCGACCGCCGTACGGCCGTGATCGTGACCGCGGACAGGTCGCCCTTGCCGCTGAAGGTCGAGCCCACGATGGCTCCGACAGACCAGTGCGTGGCGGTCCAGACCAGCTGCTGCGACCACGGTCTTTCCTGGCCTGCGGCCGCGAAGCCCTCGGCGAGCAGCGAGCCGCTCATCAAGCGGACGTGCACGGACTGGTCGACCCCGGTGACGCGGCCGTAGACCTCCAGCGGGGACGTGACCTCGGCCCGGTCCACCGGGTCCTGGACGGTCAGGTCGACAGCTGTCGCACCCGTCACCGACCACGGCCCCTTGGCATCGCGACCGACCTGGACCAGGCGGACCTGAGAGACGGTGCGCCCGCCGGCGGAGACCTGGACGATCGCGGCGTCGGGGTCGCTGAGCACCGCCACTCGACGCGTCGCCTGGCCCGGGAGCTTGAGGTAGTCGTCCAGCAGGTGCTGCGTCACCGTGACCGGGTCGGACGCCCAGGCCTGACTGCCCGGGTTGTCCTCCCAGTCCGCTGCCTCCGTGTCATTGGTGAACGGCCACACCGGGAGACCGGCCGCGGACGTCGTCACCCCTGCCGCCGGGAGGGAGGGCGAGGGCAGGGGCTCCTGGCACAGGCCGCCCGTGCAGGCGCTCGGCTGCGGGCTCGTGACGACGGGCGGGCGATGCGTCGGCTGAAGGGAGCCGCGATCGGTCATCGACACGGTGATGGCGGCTGCGGCGGCGACGGCGATCACGCCGCCGATCGCGATCGCCGGCACCAGGCGGGAGCGCAGCGACCGGCGCTCGGCGAGGCGCTGCTGGATGCGCCACAGCCCGTCGCCGGCGGGAACGAGGTTCTCGGCCTCGCCCTGCAGGATGTCGCGCAGCCGGTCCTCGGGGGTGCTCACGTGTCCTCCTCGAGCAGGTGCCGCAGGGCGGCCATCCCGCGGGACGTGTGGCTCTTGACGGCGCCGGCGCTGATGCCCATCGCGTGCGCGGTCTGGGCCTCTGACAGGTCGGCGTAGTAGCGCAGCACGATCGCCTCGCGCTGCCGGCGCGGCAGCCCGGACAGGGCGTGTACGACGGCGGCCCGGTCGAGCTGCGTCATCGCCCCGGACTCGGCGCTCGCGGTGTCGGGCAACGGCGCCGGCGCATTGCGCTCGACGACCGCGCGGTGCCGCAGCCGGGAGCGTGAGAGGTTGACGACGGACTGGCGCAGGTAGGCCTCGCCCTTGTCGATGTCGCGCAGGCCGCCCCATCGGCCGAGCACCTTCACATAGGCGTCCTGCACCACCTCCTCGGCACCGTCGCGGTCGCCGGTGAGGTAGGCCGCGAGCCGCACCAGGCCGCGGTAGTGCGCGGAGTACAGCAGCGTGAGCGAGTCGGTCGCGGCCACCCGTCCGCTCCCTCCTCTCGCTCGCACGGCCGTCTGCACGGATGTACGACGCCCTGCCCCCCGGTGGGGTTTACACCGTCCTACAGTCAGCGGGTGCCCGATGCCCGACTCCTGCTGCTGCCGTCGCTGGCCGGCATCGTGATGGCACCGACGCTGCTGATCGGCCCGGCCGTTGCGGCGGCACCGTCCCCGACGCCGAAGGCGACGGCGAGCCCGCGTGCCAGCACCGCCGCCGCGGCAACACCCACACCGTCGCCGTCCTCGGTGCTCCCGCCGCCCCCGTTGCCGACACCCAGCCGGACCGCCGGTGCGGCGAGCCCGAGTCCCACCCCGCCGTCACAGCCGTCGCCGTCGCCCACGCGGCCCCGCCGTACCGCCTCTCCGTCGGCGGTGGTCACCGTGATCCCGGCACCGACCGCGACGGCGGCAGCCCCGACGGAGTCGCCGTCACCCATCGGTGCACTCGAGTCGCCCAGCCCCGAGCCTTCGCCGAGTCCGGTGCAGAAGGCAGCGGTGAAGACGGCGGCGTCGACAACCGGAACCAGCCGCCTCACCCGCCTCGTCGAGCTGCTGCTCGCCGCGGCGGTCCTGCTCGGGATCGGTGGCGGTTACGGCCTCTGGGTGACGAGCGAGCGGCGATGAGCTGCCTGTTCTGCGGCATCGCCGCCGGCGACATCCCGGCCACCGTCGTGCTCGAGACGGGCCGGACCCTGGCGTTCCGTGACCTCAACCCCGGCGCGCCGACGCACGTCCTGGTGATCCCGCGCGACCACTACGCCGACATGGCCGCGCTCACGGACGCCGACCCGGCCTACGCGGGCGACGTGCTGGCCACCGCCGTCGCGGTCGCGCGGCAGGAGGGCTTGGACGGCGGCTACCGCCTCGTGTCCAACACCGGGGACGACGCCGGCCAGAGCGTGCACCACCTGCACGTCCACGTGCTCGGAGGACGCTCTCTCGGGTGGCCCCCCGGCTAGCATTGCGGGGACATGCCAGCCAACGACCGCGTCTCGACCAAGATCGTCGTTTCGGGCGCGCACTCCATGGTCAGCCTGCTCGGGAGCCGCGACGAGCTGCTGACGGTCATCGAGAAGGCGCTGGCCAGCGATGTGCACGTCCGCGGCAACGAGATCACCATCACGGGTGCGCCGGAGGACAACGCCCTCGCGGTGCGCCTGTTCGAGGAGCTGCTGTCGCTGCTCGAGCGCGGCCAGCAGCTCTCCGGCGACGCGGTGGAGCGGAGCCTCGCGATGCTGCAGACCGGCAGCGGCGAGCGCCCCGCGGAGGTCCTGACCCTCAACATCCTGTCCAACCGCGGCCGCACGATCCGGCCGAAGAGCGTCAACCAGAAGCGCTACGTCGAGGCGATCGACCGGCACACCATCGTCTTCGGCATCGGCCCCGCCGGCACCGGCAAGACCTACCTCGCGATGGCCAAGGCCGTGCAGGCGCTGCAGGCGAAGAAGGTCAACCGCATCATCCTGACCCGGACGGCGGTCGAGGCGGGGGAGCGGCTCGGCTTCCTGCCCGGCACGCTCTACGAGAAGATCGACCCCTACCTGCGGCCGCTGTACGACGCCCTCCACGACATGCTCGACCCCGAGTCGATCCCGAAGCT
>JAODNA010000156.1 GCA_025465135.1 Frankiales bacterium
ATCGGCTTGAGGATGCTGGCCGCGTCGATCGCGCCTTCGGCGGCACCCGCACCGACGAGGGTGTGGAGCTCGTCGATGAACAGGATGATGTCGCCGCGGGTGCGGATCTCCTTGAGGACCTTCTTCAACCGCTCCTCGAAGTCACCGCGGTAGCGGCTGCCGGCGACGAGCGCGCCGAGGTCGAGGGTGTAGAGCTGCTTGTCCTTCAGCGTCTCGGGCACCTCGCCCTTGACGATGGCCTGCGCCAGCCCCTCGACGACGGCGGTCTTGCCGACACCGGGCTCTCCGATGAGGACCGGGTTGTTCTTCGTACGGCGTGACAGCACCTGCATCACGCGCTCGATCTCCTTCTCGCGCCCGATGACGGGGTCGAGCTTGGACTCGCGCGCTGCCTGCGTGAGGTTGCGGCCGAACTGGTCGAGCACCAGGGACGTCGACGGCGTGCCCTCTGCGGGACCGCCGGACGGGCTGGACTCCTTGCCCTGGTAGCCGGACAGCAGCTGGATGACCTGCTGGCGGACGCGGTTGAGGTCGGCGCCGAGCTTGACGAGGACCTGCGCGGCGACGCCTTCGCCCTCGCGGATGAGACCGAGCAGGATGTGCTCCGTGCCGATGTAGTTGTGGCCGAGCTGCAATGCCTCGCGGAGGCTGAGCTCGAGGACCTTCTTCGCGCGCGGCGTGAAGGGGATGTGCCCGGACGGTGCCTGCTGGCCCTGCCCGATGATCTCCTCGACCTGGTTGCGGACGCCCTCGAGGGAGATGCCGAGCGACTCGAGCGCCTTCGCCGCGACGCCTTCGCCCTCGTGGATCAGCCCGAGCAGGATGTGCTCGGTGCCGATGTAGTTGTGGTTGAGCATCCGGGCCTCTTCTTGGGCCAGGACGACCACCCGACGGGCTCGGTCGGTAAAACGCTCGAACATGGTGCCGCTCCTCACGGGACGGGAGGCAACAGGTGCTTCCCGTCTGTTTGCACACTAGACCCGGCTCCCGGACCCTGACGGGTGAGACGTCCGAACTCCTGTGAAGGTTGCAACCGCGCTGCGGCAGGCGACGTTCCCGGTGGCTGTTCGCCGCGAGCGAACGGGCTAGTGGGCCGCCTCGTAGGCCTGCAGGACCGTCGAGGAGATCCGGCCGCGCTCGCTGACCTGGTGGCCGTTCTTGCGGGCCCAGTCGCGGATGTCGGCGACGCGGTTCCGGTCGCCCGTCGAGCGCGCGGCACCGCGGCCGCTGCGGCGCGGGCTGCCACCGAGGGGACGACCGGCCCGGCGGCCGGCCCCGACGAAGGGCGCGTAGGCGTCGCGGAGCTTCGCCGCGTGGGACTCGCAGACGTCGATCTCGTACGACGAGCCGTCCAGCCCGAAAGCGATGGTCTCGGTCCCCTCGACGTCACCGTCGTGCAGATCGCAGACGAGCAGTACCTGAACCTTCTGTGCCATTCGGGTTCCCTTCCGGAAAACCGCGCCAGAAATGCCGCGGTAAAGCGTGGACAATACCTTGGCCTCGTCCGTGGCAGATCGGCGGCGCTATTCCCCCGAACAATTGCCGGTTATTGCTCCGGCCGGACGAGCGGGAAAAGGATCGTCTCCCGGATCGGCAGGCCGGTGAGCAGCATGACCAGGCGATCCACCCCCAGCCCCATGCCCCCCATCGGCGGGGCACCGTGCTCGAGGGCCCGCAGGAAGTCCTCGTCGAGCTGCATGGCCTCCGGGTCGCCGCCGGCCGCCTTCAGCGACTGCTCGGTGAGGCGGCGGCGCTGCTCGACGGGGTCGACGAGCTCGGTGTAGGCCGGTGCCAGCTCGACGCCGGCGATGATCAGGTCCCAGGCCTCGGCGAGACGCGGGTCGTCGCGGTGGTTGCGGGCGAGTGGCCGCACGCTGACCGGGTAGTCGCGGACGAAAGTCGGCTCGAGCAGGGTGTGCTCCACGAGCTTCTCGTAGAGCTCGAGGACGACCTCGCCGGCGTCCCAGGCCGGCTGCAGCGCGACGTCGTGCTTCGCCGCCAGCTCGATGAGCCGTTCGACCGGCGTGGCCGGGTCGACGTCCTCACCGACGGCGTCGCTGACCAGGCCGTGAACCGTCGCGTGGCGCCACTCCGCTTCGAGATCGATCTCGCCACCGTGGCCGTCCGGGACGACGGTGCGCCCGACGGCGTGTGCCGCGTCGAGCACCAGAGCACGAGTCAGCTCCGCCATCGTGTCGTAGTCGCCGTACGCCTCGTAGGCCTCGAGCTCGGTGAACTCGGGGAAGTGCGTCGAGTCGATGCCCTCGTTGCGGAAGGTCTTTCCGAGCTCGTAGACCTTGTCGATCCCGCCGACGACCAGTCGCTTGAGGAACAGCTCGGTCGCGATCCGCAGCGTGACATCGAGGTCGAGAGCGTTGACGTGCGTGGCGAACGGCCGGGCGGCAGCGCCACCGTGCACGACCTGAAGCACCGGCGTCTCGACCTCGACGTAGCCGCGCCGGTCGAGTGTGTCGCGGAGCGAGCGGACGACCGTCGCCCGGTCGCGAACCATCGCCCGGCTGGTCGGGTTGACCAGCAGGTCGACATAGCGCTGGCGGACGCGCGCCTCGGGGTCGGTGAGGCCCTTGTGCTTGTCGGGCAGCGGCCGCAGCGCCTTGCTGGTCAGCTGCCAGTCGCTCGCGAGGATGCTCAGCTCGCCGCGGCGGCTGCTGATGACCTCACCGGTGATGCCGACGTGGTCGCCGAGATCGACATCGGACTTCCACGCCGCGAGCCGCTCCTCGCCGACACCGTCGAGGCTCACCATCACCTGCAGCTGCTCTGTCCCTGACTCCGTGCCCTCCTGCAGGGTCGCGAAGCAGAGCTTCCCGCCCGCACGGGACAGCACGACCCGGCCTGTGACACCGACCGTCTCGCCGCTCGCGGTGTCGATCTCGAGGTCGCCGAACCGCTGGCGGACCTCCGCGAGCGTCGTCGTGCGGGGGTAGCCGAGGAGGTACGGCGGCGTGCCCGCGGCGACGAGGCGGTCGTACTTTCCACGACGGACCCTGACCTGCTCGGGGAGGTCGTCGGGTGGCTCGTCGGCGGACACGAGGTCGAGGCTAGCGTCGGGGGCGTGGACCCCCGACGCGCACTGTCCTTCGGCGCCGCCGCCGACGACTACGACGCGGGCCGCCCGACCTACCCCGCCGACGCCGTCCGTTGGTCCATCGGACCCGCCGCCCGCCGGGTGCTCGATCTCGCCGCCGGCACGGGCAAGCTGACGTCCGTGCTGCTCGACCTCGGGGTCGAGACCGTCGCGATCGAGCCCGACGATGCGATGCGGGCGCTCGTCCCGGGCCCAGCGCTCGCGGGCACGGCGGAGGCGATCCCGCTCCCCGACGAGTCGGTCGACGCGATCGTCGTCGGGCAGGCCTTCCACTGGTTCGATGCGGCGCTGGCGATGCCCGAGATGGTTCGCGTGCTGCAGCCTGGCGGCACGATCGGCATGTTCTGGAACATGTACGACGACTCCGTCCCCTGGGTCGCGGACTTCTGCGCCGTCTGGCGTCCGGAAGCGATGCGGAGCCTGGCCCAGGTGAGCAATGACCCGCCGTACGACGGCCCCGCCTTCGGCCTGACCGTCGCCGAGCGGCGGTTCTTCTCACACACCCAGCCGGCCGACCGAGAGCTGCTCGCCACGCAGCTGCGGTCGATCAGCCACTTCATCCTCCAGCCGCCGGACCAGCGTGAGGCGGAGATCGCGGCCGCCGTCGCGACGGCACCGAAGGGCCCGTTCGCCCTCCCTCACGTCACGGATGTCTGGCGCGCCACCAAGCTCTAGGGCTGGTTCTTCTCGAAGACGAGGCGCAGGCCGATCAGGGTCAGGTCGGGCTCGTGGTGGTCGAGCGTCTCGCAGACGCTGACCATGAGCGGCGCGAGGCCGCCGGTGGCGATGACGATCGGGTCGGCGTCGAGCTCCGTCGCGATCCGGTGCACCATCCCGTCGACCTGTCCCGCGAAGCCGTACAGCAGCCCGCTCTGCAGGGCCTCGTTGGTCGTCTTGCCGATGACCGAGCGAGGCTCCTTCAGCTCGACCTTGAACAACCGGGCCGCGCGCGCCGCCAGCGCGTCGACGGAGATCTCGATCCCGGGCGCGAGCGCGCCGCCGAGGAACTCGCCCTTGGCCGAGACGACGTCGAAGTTCGTCGAGGTGCCGAAGTCGACGACGATGCACGGCCCGCCGTACAAGGTGTGGGCCGCCAGCGTGTTGACGACGCGGTCGGGTCCGACCTCACGCGGGTTGTCCGTCAGGATCGGCACGCCGGTCTTCATGCCCGGCCCCACGATCACGGTCGGTACGTCGGCGAAGTAGCGCTCGAACATGCCGCGCAGCTCGTGCAGCACGGCGGGCACGGTCGAACTCACGGCGACGCCGTCGGGAGCGGGGTGCTCGGCGAGCAAGCCGCGGAACATCAGTGCGAGCTCGTCGGCGGTGACCCGCGCATCGGTCTTGACCCGGTAGCTCTCGAAGAGCTCGTGGCCGTCGAACAGCCCGAGGACCGTGTTGGTGTTGCCGACGTCCACGGTGAGCAGCACGTCAGGCTCCGAGTCGCAGGTCGACGCCCAGGTCCAGCACCGGGGCGGAGTGGGTCAGGGCCCCGACGGCGAGGAAGTCGACGCCCGTCTCGGCAACGGCGCGCGCGTTGTCGAGACGCAAGCCTCCCGATGCCTCGGTCATGACACCCGCAGCGCGACACAGGTCGACGGCTGAGCGCATGTCCTCCAGCGACATGTTGTCGAGCAGCACGAGGTCGGCTCCGGCATCGACGACCTCCCGCACCTGCGCGACGGTGTCGCACTCGACCTCGACCTCGAGGTCGGGGAACTCCCGGCGGACGGCGTCGAAGGCCGCCGCGACGCCTCCGGCAGCGACGACGTGGTTGTCCTTGACCAGCGCCGCGTCCGACAGCGCCATCCGGTGGTTGACGCCGCCGCCGCAGCGGACGGCGTACTTCTCGAGCAGGCGGATGCCCGGCGTCGTCTTGCGGGTGTCGCGGATGCGCGCGTCGGTCCCCGCGACGGCATCTGCCCACTGCCGCGTCAGGGTCGCGACGCCGGACAGGTGGCACAGCAGGTTCAAGGCGCTGCGTTCGGCGGTGAGCAGCGCACGGACCGAGCCGCGCACCTCGAGGACCGTGTCGCCCGTCGCCACCGGCGTGCCGTCCGTGACGCGGGAGAGGTGCTCGACGTCACCCACGACGTCGAGGACGGTCATCGCAACGGGGACGCCGGCGACGATGCCCTTGCCACGGGCGGTGAACGACGCCGTACCGATCAGGTCGGCCGGCACCGTCGCAACGCTCGTGACGTCGACGCCGCCAGCGAGGTCCTCCTCGACCGCGGAGGTCGAGAGCGCCGTGACGTAGGCCGCGTCGAGGTCCGCCTCGGCGAGGGCGGCCAGGGTCTCCGGGGACAGCGTCATCAGGACAGAGCCTCGAAGGTCGTGCCGGTCAGCGTGGTGACCAGGTGACCGCGCCACGCCGCGGACGCCTCGGGGAAGTCCTCACGCCAGTGGGCGCCCCGGGTCTCCTCGCGTCGTATCGCTGCCGCGACCAGCACGCACGCAACGGTGTGCAGGTCGGTGGCCTGCCAGGCGGCGGGTCCCGGAGACGTCGACACGCGCCCCTCGAGTGACTCCAGGGTCTTCGCCGCCGCCGCGAGCGACTCCGCGCTCCGCAGCACCCCCGCTCCCTCGGTCATGGCGCGCGCCAGCTCGGGCCGTACGGCGGGGTCGAGCAGCACGGGCTCGATGTCAGTCGTGACCGGCTCGCCGGCCGGCGGCAGGTCGCGCTCGAGGTGCCGGCCGATCCGGTGCGCGAAGACGAGCCCCTCGAGCAGGCTGTTGGACGCGAGGCGGTTGGCGCCGTGGACGCCGGTGCACGCCACCTCGCCGCAGGCGTAGAGACCGGGAACGGACGTGCACCCGTCGAGGTCCGTCCGCACACCGCCGCTCGCGTAGTGCGCTGCCGGAGCAACCGGGATGAGGTCGACGACCGGGTCGATTCCGGCCTCGCGGCAGCGGGCCACGATCGTCGGGAAGCGCTGCAGCAACAGCTCTTCACCGAGACCGCGCGCGTCGAGGAAGACGTGGTCGGTGCCGGTAGCGAGCATCCGCCGGTGGATCGCCTTCGCGACGACGTCGCGCGGCGCGAGATCGGCGAGCGGGTGCTCGGCTGCGGTGATGACACGCGTGCCGGCGGCGTCGATGAGGAACGCGCCCTCGCCGCGCATCGCCTCGCTGATCAGCGGCTGCTGCCCGGTGGACGCGGCGCCGAGGTAGAGCGCGGTCGGGTGGAACTGCACGAACTCCAGGTCGGTGACAGCTGCACCTGCCCGCAGCGCGAGAGCGACGCCGTCGCCCGTCGAGACCGGCGGGTTGGTGGTGCTGCTGTAGACCTGGCCCATCCCGCCGGTCGCGAGCACGACCGCTCGGGCGCGGATCGCCCCGACGCCGTCCTGGGTCCCCTCGCCGAGGACGTGCAGCGTGATGCCGGCAGCTCGGCCGTCCGCGGTCTGCAGTACGTCGAGAACGAGCGCGTGCTCGATGAGCTCGATGCCGGGGTGAGCGCGCACCGCCGCGACGAGCGCCCGCGATACCTCGGCGCCGGTGGCGTCACCACCGGCGTGCACGATCCGGTTGCGGTGATGACCGCCTTCGCGGGTCAGCGCGAGCTCCCCCGCAGGGTCGCGGTCGAACGCCGCGCCACGTGCGATGAGCTCGCGCAGCCGAGCCGGTCCCTCCTCGCAGAGGACCCGCACGGCGGCCGGGTCGCAGAGACCCACGCCGGCCTCGAGGGTGTCGCGCTCGTGCTCCGCCGGGCTGTCGTCGGGGCCGAGCGCGGCGGCCACCCCGCCCTGCGCCCAGCGCGTCGACCCGGCGTCGACGAGCACCTTCGTCACGAGCAGGACGCGCCCCGCGCGGGTGGCCTGCAGCGCCGCGGTCAGCCCGGCCACCCCCGAGCCGACGACGACGACGTCGGTCTCGACGGTCCAGCCGGGTGAGGGCGCCAGCAGGCGCCGAGCGGTCATGAGAGCGGGGTCACCAGACCAGGTAGGGGTCGTCGTCGTGGGACCCGGGCGGGTAGACGGCATCGCCGCGGAGCAGCCCGCTCGACGGCAGCGCGTCGGCCGGGTCGGAACCGGTGCCGACGACGCGGTTCTCGCTGTCGACGAAGACGACGCGCGGCACGTAGCGACGGGCCTCGGCGTCCTCCATGACGGCGTACGCGATCAGGATCACGAGGTCGCCGGGGTGCACGAGCCGTGCGGCCGCGCCGTTGATCCCGATCACGCCGGAGCCGCGCGGCCCCGCGATGACGTAGGTCTCCAGGCGGGCGCCGTTGGTGACGTCGACGATCGCGACCTGCTCGCCGGCGAGCAGGTCGGCAGCGTCCATGAGGTCCTCGTCGACCGTCACGGACCCGACGTAGTGCAGGTCGGCCTGCGTCACCGTCGCACGGTGGATCTTGGACTTGAGCATGGTCCGGAACATCAGGCCGCTTCCTCGAGGAGAAGGTTGTCGATCAGGCGCGTCGTGCCCACCCTGGCAGCAACAACGATCAAGTCGCCGTCGGGTGTCGCCTCGAACGTCGCGCTGTCCACGCGCTCGAGGTAGTCGAGGTCGACGCCGGGCTCGGCGTCGACGAGTGCGCGGCCGGCCACCACGTCACGGGTGGCCAGAGCGCGCGACAGGACCAGCGCCGAGGCGCGCTGCGCGTCGGTGAGGTACTCGTTGCGGCTCGACAGCGCCAGGCCGTCTGCGTCGCGCACGGTGGCCACGGCGATGACATCGACGGGCACGTCGAGGTCCTGGACCATCCGGCGGATGCACGCGAGCTGTTGTGCGTCCTTCTGCCCGAAGTAGGCGATATGCGGTCGCGTGAGATGCATCAGCTTCAGTACGACGGTGACGACACCGTCGAAGTGGCCGGGTCGCGCGGCGCCCTCGAACACGTCCCCGATCGGCCCGGCGCTGACGCGCACGATCGGCGCGGAGGGGTAAACCTCGGCCGGCAGCGGCGTGAACACGAGGTCGGCGCCGGCAGCCTCGCAGAGCGGCAGGTCCTGCTCGAGGCGGCGCGGATAGCGGTCGAGGTCCTCTCCGGCGGCGAACTGCAGGGGGTTCAGGAAGATCGTCACGACGACGCTGTCCGCCTCGGCGCGGGCCCGCTTGATGAGCTCGACGTGGCCGTCGTGCAGCGCACCCATCGTCATGACCACCGCGACGCGGCCGGCGAGGGCGCTGCGGGCGGCGGCGAGCTCGGCGCGCGACGACACGACCTTCACCGCGGTACCGACCCGAGGACCTCGAGCAGCGCACCAGCCGCGTGGGGATCGAGCCGGCCGGCAGCCAGCGCGCGATCGGCGGTGAGGCGGGCCATCGCGACGTAGGCAGGGAGGACCTCCGGCGCCACCGCGGCCAGGACGTCGAGGTGCGCGCGCACGGTCCCGGCGTCACCGCGGGAGACCGGCCCGGTCAGGACCGCGTCGCCGGAGCGGAGCGACCCGTCCAGCGCCGCCCCCAGCAGGGGGGCGAGCACACGCCCCGGCTCCTCGACCCCGGCCAGCCGGAGGAGATCGGCAGCACTGGCGACGAGGGTCACCAGGTGGTTAGAGCCATGGGCCAGCGCCGCGTGCCACAGCGGGCGCTGCTCGTCGGGGAGCCACACCGGCTCGCCGCCCATCTCGACGACGAGCGACTCGGCGATCGGTCGCAGCGGGTCCGGCGACGTGACGCCGAAGGACGCCCCGGACAGCCGGGCCAGGTCGACGTCGCTGCCGGTGAAGGGAAGGACGGGGTGCAGCGCGAGCGGCAGCCCGCCGGCTCGCGCCGCGGGCGCCAGGACGGAGAGCCCGTGCAGGCCGCTGGTGTGAGCGACCAGCTGACCCGCCTGGAAGGCACCCGCGTGGGCCAAGCCCGCGACGAGATCGGTGAGCGCGTCGTCCGGGACGGTGAGCAGCACGAGGTCGGCGCTGCGGGGCACCTCGTCGGTCGGCACGATCGGGACGTCAGGGAGCAGCGCTGCCGCGCGACGGCGGGAGGCCTCGGACACCGCCGAGACGGCCACGACCCGGTGGCCCGCATGCGCCAGCGCTGCGCCGAGCACTGCCCCGACGCGACCCGTGCCGACGACACCCACCGACAGGCGGGCGTCGCGCGGTCGTGCTGCGGTCATGGGCCGTTCCAGTCCTCGTGGGTACCGGACGAGTGGTTCACCACGGTAACGCGTGCACCTGCTGCCGCCAGGTCCGTGTGGCCGGGATCACCCGCGCGCGTCATCGGGCGGGGAGCCGTCCGAGGCGGGCTCGTCGTACCGCCCCGCTCGGCCACTGGCCGGCAGGACGACCTGCGTGCAGCGGCTCGCGGCGAGCAGGGCGCCGTCGGCGTCGTGCAGCTGTGCCTCGCAGAACACGACCCGCCTGGTTCGCCGTACGACGGTGCCGGTTGCGGTCACCGTGCCGGGGCGCGTCGACCGGAGGAACTCCACCCGCAGGTCGGCGGTGAGAAACGCCTGGTCCGGGTCGAGGACGGTCCAGCAGGCCCCGCCCATCGCCGCATCGAGCAGCGCCGTCACGAGGCCGCCCTGGATGACGGTCCCCGAGCTGGTCGGGAAGCCGTACTCCGGCGTCGCGTCCCAGGCCACGGCGCTGGAGCCCTCGCCCCAGGACACCCGCCGGTAGCCGAGGGTCGTCCAGAGGTGCGTGCCGGTCCGGAGGCTGTCGTCGAAGCGTCGCAGCCGGGTCTCTTCGTCCACGGACGTGCATGCTGCCACCCGTGACCTTCCGGCCGTGGCGCGAGGCGATGCAGGACGCGCTCTACGCGCCCGACGGGTTCTACGTGCGCAACCTCCCGGGAGCGCACTTCCGGACCTCGGTGACCGCCGGCCCGGTCTTCGCGGCCGCGGTGCGCAGCCTCGCCGGCCGCGTGGACGACGCCCTCGGGCGGCCCGACCCGTTCGACGTCGTCGACGTCGGCAGCGGCGGCGGCGAGCTCATCGCCGGGTTGCCGGACGTGCCGGCGCGGTGGCGGCTGACCGGGATCGAGGTCGGCGACGCGTGGCCGAACGACATCGAGGGCCTGCTGTTCGCGAACGAGTGGCTCGACAACGTGCCCCTCGACGTCGTGTTCGACGACCGCCTCGTCGAGGTGTCCCCCGACGGGGAGGAGCGGCTCGGTGCGACCGCGGGCCCGGAGCTGCTCGCGTGGAGGGCGCGGTGGTGGCCACGTGCCCGCCGCGTCGAGGTCGGCCAGGCCCGCGACGACGCCTGGAGCTGGGCGGCCAGACGCGTACGACGGGGGGCGGCGGTCGCTGTCGACTACGGCCACACGCGCAGCGACCGGCGTACCTCCCTCACCGGGTTCCGGGACGGGCACCAGGTCGCGCCCGTCCCCGACGGCTCGTGCGACCTGACAGCTCACGTCGCGCTGGACTCCTGCGCTGACGCGAGCGGTGCGCGCCTCACCACGCAGCGGGAAGCCCTTTCACTGCTGGGGATGTCGGCAACGCGACCGGACCGGTCGATGGCCGACACGGACCCGCGCGACTACCTCGCCCTGCTTCAGGACGCCGGTGCCGCCGGCGAGCTCCTGGACCCCCGCGGGCTCGGCCGCTTCGGCTGGCTCGTGCGGGCGGTGGGGATCCCCGACCCACTGACAGACTCGTCGGCATGACGGCGCGGACGTTCTCCCTCGGCGCCGCGGCGACCGGCACGGCGGATGTCGTGCTCGACATCGCGCCGCAGCACCCGTCGGCGCATGGTGGGCTGAAGCTGGCGCTGACGGTCGAGGACGACCGCATCCTCACCGCCGAACCCGTTGTCGGGTTCATGCATCGGGGGGCCGAGAAGCTCTTCGAGGCCCGGGACTACCGGCAGATCGTCATGCTGGCCAACCGGCACGACTGGCTGTCTGCGTTCGCGAGCGAGCTCGGCGTCGTGCTCGCCGTCGAGCGCATGCTGGGCATGGCGGTGCCGGCTCGGGCGGTATGGCTGCGGACGCTGCTGGCCGAGCTCAACCGGGTCCTCAACCACCTCATGTTCCTGGCCGGTTTCGCCCTCGAGGTCGGCGCTGCGCCTGCGGCGGCTGCCGGCTTCCAGGGTCGGGAAGTCCTGCAGCACGTGATGGAGGAGGCAACCGGCGGTCGGGTGCACTTCATGTTCAACCGGGTCGGCGGGCTGGAGACCGACGTGCCCGGGGGCTGGCGACAGAGCTGCGCCGCCGCAGTCGCCGACGTGCGCCGACTGGCGCTCGCCGAGCTCGATCCGCTGGTCCGCTCCGACGAGACGTTCGCCGCCCGCACACAGGGCGTCGGCGTGCTGCGACTCGAGGACGTGCCGTCGTACGGCGTGAGCGGTCCGGTCGCCAGGGCGTCGGGCTTCGACATGGACCTTCGACGCGACGACCCGTACCTCGCCTACCCAGAGCTCGAGGTGCGCGTCGTCCTCGGCGAGAACGGCGATGCCTACGACCGGTTCCGCTGCCTGCTGGATCAGCTGCACGTATCCCTGGACCTCGTCGAGCAGTGCCTCGACCGGCTACCGCCCGGCCCGATCGACGTCCGGTTGCCCAAGACCGTCCGTGCTCCCGAGGGACATACCTACGTCTGGACCGAGAACCCGCTCGGTGCGATGGGCTACTTCCTCGTGTCGCGCGGCCAGACCACACCGTGGCGGCTGGCCATGCGCACAGCGTCGTTCAACAACGTGTCCGCGCTGGCCGCGGTGCTCCCGGGGAGCCGCGTCGCCGACCTCGTGACCGTCCTGGCATCGATGTTCTTCGTCGTCGGCGACATCGACCGGTGAGCGCCGAGCTCGAGCTGCTCGACTGGCGCCGCCGCGTCGCCGAGCTCTACGCCGCCGTCCGCGCCGACGACGATCCCGCGCGGGCCCACGACCTCTGGCGCCGTACCCGCGACGACCTGTTCGCGACGCACCCGCAGTCGCCGGGACCGGGGCCGCTCAACGTCGCGCCGTACGACGGCCGCTGGCGGGCCGAGGTGTCACTCGACCCGGCGGACGAGCAGGAGCTACGCGTCGAGACCGGCACCGACGGCACCGTCGTCTTCGACCGCGCGGGTGTGCTCCCCACGCCGTGGGGAGACCTCGACGTCTGGCGACTCCGCCAGTACGCCGGCGGGCTGTGGGTGCCGCTGAAGGACACCAGCCCGAGAACGTACGGCGGCGGCCGCTACCTGCTCGACACCGCGAAGGGCGCCGACCTCGGCGAGCACGGTGGCAGCCTCGTCGTGGACCTGAACTTCCTCTACGCCCCCTCGTGCGCGCACGACCCCCGCTGGGCGTGCCCGCTCGCACCGCCGGGCAACGTGCTCGACCGGCCGGTCGAGGTCGGTGAGCTGCTCAGCTCGTGACTAGCTCAGCGTGCTGAGCGAGCTGTCGGTGGAGAACACCAGACCGATCTGCACCTTGCCCGACTTCAGCGCCGCTTTGACGAGGGGTCCACCGGCGTCGAGCGACGAGAACCCGCTGAAGTGCAGCCCGTATTTCTGCTCCAGACCGACCTGGCAGAACGGTCGCGTGGGGCACTCCGGCGGGCCGCCCAGGACGAGCTTGCCCTTGTAGTTCTTCAGATCCGACAGGGTGTGCAGGTTGTTGTTCTGCGCGAAGTTCTTCGTGACGGCGAACGCGTTCTGGTCAGCGGCCTGTGCCGGGTCGAGGACCTTCAGTCCCTTCTTCTCGGCCAGGCCGCGCAGCGCGGTGACGGTCGCGGTGAGGTCACCGGTCGCCATCGCCGCCGCGGTGGGGCCGTTGGCCTTCTTGTTCAAGAACTCGGTCAGCGTTCCGGCGTACTCCGCGAAGACCGTGATGTCACCGCGCTCCAGGGCGGGCTCGTAGACTTCGCGGTTGGTCACCGGCTTCACCGACGCGTCGAAACCGGCCGCTTTCAGGACCTCGGCGTAGATGTTGGCGAGGATCTGGCTCTCGTTGAAGTTGGCCCCGCCGACGACGACCTTGCCGGAGCCGCCGGACACGCCGGTCGCGAGCTTCTTGTCGTCGACGTAGGCGCTGGCGACCACGGCAGGGCTCTTGCGGTCGATGTCCGCGGACTTGTTCATCGTGAGCAGGTCATCTGTCGTGAGGACCTTGCTGACCGCGTTGAGCGCCTGCTCGAGCGCCGGGCTGTCGACCTTGGCGTTGACGACGGGGACGACGTTGTCGACGGTCTGCAGGTGCTGGTCGTCGGCGAGGACGACGAGCTCGTCGCCCGCCGAGGACTTGACCTGGTCAACGGTGCCGCTGCCCGTGGACGTCGACGAGGAGCCACCGCAGCCGGCGATGGCCAGGGCCACGACCGCAACGGCCGCGAGGTGCAGGGAATTACGACGAGAGCGCATCAGCGCCGCCTCCTGTGTCCCGGCCCGTGGGCCGCGTGTCCGGCGGGTTCGCCCGCTGACCCGATCCTATGCAGGCGGCAGGCCGAGCGTCGCGTCGACTCCCGAAACTGCCCTCCTCCGGCGGGACCCAGGGGTCACCCGGCGCTGCAGCCCCGCCAGGAGCACCTCGACGGTGAGCGCGAACGCCGCCACGAGCAACCCGCCCGCCGTCGTCATCCCCGGGTCGGCCCGGCCGAAGCCGTCAGCGATCAGCCGGCCGAGCCCACCGCCCCCGACGTACGCCGCGAGGGTGGCCGTGGCGACGACCTGCACGGCAGCCGTCCGCAAGCCCGCGGCGATGAGGGGGAGAGCGAGGGGCAGCTCGACCTTTCTCAGCACCTGCATGCCGGTCATCCCCATACCGCGCGCCGCCTCGCGGACCTCCCGGTCGACGTCGCGGACGCCGACGTACGCGTTCGTCAGCAGCGGCGGGATCGCGAACAGCGTCAGCGCGACGACGGCGGCCCGGTTGCCGAACCCGACGGGTGTGACCGCCAGCAGGATCAGCAGGCCGAACGTGGGCACGGCACGCGACGCGTTGGCGAGGTTCACCGCCAGCGGTCCGCCGCGACCGACGTGCCCGAGGGCAAGGGCGAGCGGCAGTGCGACCACGCACGCCAGCGCCACCGAGATGCCTGATACGGCGAGGTGCTCCACCAGCCGGTGGGGGACACCGTCGACGCCGTGCCAGTGGGCGGAGTCGGTCAGCCAGGTGACCGTCTCGCCGACGACGCTCATCGACGCGTCCACGGGGTGAGCGCCCACTCGAGAGCGAGGAGCAGGGCGTCCGCGACAGCCGCGAGCAGGACGCACAGAAGAGTCGCCGTGAGGATCTCGGCCCGGTAGAAGTTGTTGTTGAAGCCCTCGAAGATCAGCTGGCCGAGACCGCCGTTGCTGACCACCGCGCCCACGGTCACGAGGGCGACGGTCGACACCGTCGCCACCCGGACACCCGCCAGGATCGCGGGCAGCGCCAACGGCAGCTGCACCCGCAGCAGCAGCCGGGTCGGGCCGAGCCCCATCCCGCGCGCGGCCTCGACCACCTCCTCAGGCACCCCCTGGAGCCCGGCCAGCACGTTGCGGACGAGAACCAGGAGCGTGTACGCCGTGAGCCCGATCACGACGGTCTTCTCCGTCAGGCCGGTGAGGGGTGCGAGGACGGCGAACAGGGCCAGCGACGGGATCGTGTAGATGACGCCGGCTGCGCCGACGACCAGCGTTTCGAGACGACCGGAGCGCCGCGCCAGCAGGGCGAGCGGCAGGGCCAGCAGCAGGCCGAGTCCGACGCTGATGGCCGTCAGGGTGACGTGCTGCCTCGTGGCGGCCAGGATGGCGTCCGAGTTGTCGTGGAGGTAGGTCCAGCTCAGCCAGGGGTTGGGCGCCTCGTCGACCGCCAGCGGGAGGGGCACGCGTGCACGCTACCGACGAGCCGAGGATCCGGCTCGAGGGCGTCAGCAAGCTGTACGACGACGGCACGACCGCGGTCGACCACCTCTCGCTCGACGTCCTCCCCGGCGAGCTCGCCGTGCTGGTGGGGCCGTCGGGCTGCGGCAAGACCACGACCATGAAGATGGTCAACCGGCTGATCGAGCCCACGTCGGGTCGCGTGCTCCTCGACGGGGAGGACGTCGCGCTCACGTCGCCCGTGCAGCTGCGCCGGCGCGTGGGCTACGTCATCCAGCAGGTCGGGCTCTTCCCGCATCAGACCGTCCGCGACAACGTCGCGACGGTGCCGGCGCTGCTCGGCTGGGACCGGACACGCACCCGCCGTCGTGTGGAGGAGCTGCTGGACCTCGTCGGGCTCGACCCGTCGACGTACTCCGGCCGCTACCCCTCGCAGCTGTCCGGCGGGCAGCGCCAGCGGGTCGGGGTGGCCCGGGCACTCGCCGCGGATCCGCTGGTCCTGCTGATGGATGAGCCCTTCAGCGCCGTCGACCCCGTGGCCCGCGAGAGGCTGCAGACGGAGTTCCTCCGGGTCCAGCGCGAGCTCGCCACGACCGTGCTGTTCGTGACGCACGACATCGACGAGGCGGTCCGCCTCGGAGACCGCATCGCCGTGCTCCGCGAAGGCGGCCACCTCGAGCAGTACGACGCGCCGGCGACAGTGCTCGGGAGCCCGGCCACGGCGTTCGTCGCGGACTTCGTCGGTGCTGACCGCGCCGTGAAGCGCCTGTCCGTCACCCCTATCGACGTCGAGGCGCTCGAGCCCTACGACGGCGAGGTGGCCACATCCCTGCCCGCCGTCTCCGACCTCGGACGGGCGCTCGCCGTGCTCCTTGCGACCGGCGACGAGCGGATCGCCGTGACGGGCAGCGACGGGGCGCGCCTGGGCACCCTGACGGTGGCGGGCCTGCTGGCTCAGGCGCGCAGGTAGTCGAGGAACCGCGCCCGCAAGAGCGGCTCGTCGTCGCCGAGACCCTTGCCCATCAGCTCGCGGGCAAGCTCGACGAGCTCGGCGAGGCTCCCGGTGATGCCTCCGCCGGAGCCGTCTTCTGCGGCGAGTGCGCGGGATGCCCGCAGGTGCTTGGTGAGGTCCCAGAAGAAGTGCAGGTCATGACCCGATTGGGCCTTGTCGAACGCGCGCCGGCGGAGCTCGTCTGTCGTCAGGTCGTCCAGGTCCTGGGTCACCCCCGCAGCCTAGGCCGAGCCTCGGCAATCCGATCTGGTCGCTACGGCTTGCGGCTGAGCACGACCTCGAGGTGCTCCCCGTCGATGCCCCGGCTCCGATCGACGACCCGCCAGTACCTCGAGGACATCCCGCTCACGTCCTCGATGTAGGCGAGCAGGTCTGCCGGCGCCCAGTCGGTCACGACCAAGGCGCCGTTCGAGACCGGATCGCCGTGGAACATCTGCGGAAGGACGTGCTCCACCGCCCCGTCGGATCCACGCCGGGCGCGCACGACGGACTCCGTCAGGTCGGGCCATACGGGCACCGTGAACACGTGCGCGCCGCCCGGCCGCAGCACTCGCGCGATCTCGGCGAAGGCGCGATCCGGTTCCAGCACGTGCTCGAACACGTCCTGCGTCACGACGAGGTCGAAGGAGCCGTCCGCGAAGGTGAGCTCGTGGAGGTCCTCGACACGGAACCCCCGATGCACCGCGCCGCGCTCGACCCCCGGAAAGAAGTGCGTCCCGGTGTACGACGCGGCTTCCTTGGCGATCCGCGAGCTCGCTGGTCCCGAGAAGGCCGGCTCGAGGACGGTGCGCGTCCGCCAGTCAGGGAGCTCCTCCTCGAGCGCCACCAGCAGAGCACGGTGTCGCGGCACGCTCTGACAGCGCAGGCATCGGTACTGGTCACGCAGCCACGGGCCGACCTCGACGAAAAGGGTGCGGTGACCACAGGCCGGGCAGCTGCCGGCATTGGCCTTGCCCCGGGCGGCCGCGGCCACATACCTCTGCAGCGCCAGCGCTTTCCGCGCAAGACCGGTCATCGAGACGGAGCGTGCCACACAGGCCGCTACGTGGGAGCGCTGGCGCATCGTCGCAGCTGCTCGTCTGTCGTCGGCGAGGTGCAGCGGGAAAGCCCTGCCATCAGAACAGCCTCGACGTGCTCCCCGGCATCAGCAGTGCAGAACCACACCGGTCGTTGAGGCCCGCTGGGTCCCCGCGCTGGGGAACTGCATCCCTGGCATGCGCGGGTCGGGCGTCATGACCAGGTCGGACAGGATGGCCGTGGTTCCGGACGGGTTGCCGGCGGCGAAGCACGTCCATCGTTGAGTGCCGGAGTACTGACCGTCGCCGTCGAGAGTCACCATCCAGGTGGAACCGCCGGGAAGCGTCGCCAGGAGCTTGTCTCCTGGGGCGCCGGTCGCCTCCAGGTCCAGGAGCAGGATCTGGCCGAAGTCCGGATCGGGCTTGACCGTCGTCGTGAGCGACAGGGTGTACGTGGCCGTCGCCGCAATGCCACAGACGAGCTTGCCTGCCTTGACGCCGGTCAGGACCTGCTGCGCGGGACAGGTGATATCGGGAAGCACCGAGCCGTCCTTGCCGGCCGCACCGTCCAGACCGTCCTTGCCGGCCGCACCGGCCAAGCCGTCCTTGCCCGCCGCACCGTCCACGCCGTTCTTGCCGGCCGCACCGTCCACGCCGTCCTTGCCGGCCGCACCGGCCAAGCCGTCCTTGCCGGCCGCACCGGCCAAGCCGGCCAAGCCGTCCTTGCCCGCCGCACCGGCCAAGCCGGCCAAGCCGTCCTTGCCCGCCGCACCGGCCAGACCGTCCTTGCCCGCTCTGCCGATGGCACCGGCGGAGCCGTCCGTCCCCGGTGCACCGGTCAGGCCCTTCGAGCCCGACGCCCCCGGAGCTCCGGCAACGCCGGCCACGCCCTGCTCACCCTTCGCTCCCTGCCGGTTCCAGCTGATCGGCGTCTCGTTGCCCTTGCAGGGGAAGTGGTCGACGAGGCGCAGGTTCGCGCCTGCGCTGGTCTTCCAGCAGGCCAGGATCATGCCGCCGTCACGCGTGCCTGAGTACGAGGCCACGGCCAGGCTTGCGCCCGTGAGCACCATGGCACCGGCGGTGGCGATCGAGACGGCGGCGGCAGCGGTCTTGCGGGTCAGGGTCATGCCGGACACCGTCACACGTATGCCAGCAAATCGCGTCGTCAGTTGTGATCAATACTCGTTGCCGTTGGTACTACTTTCACCCCCTTCGACCCGAGTCGTCGGATGCGCCCCATTCAGCAGAAGCCGACGGCGGTTCCGGGGTGCGGCAGGCGCGTTCGAGCAGTAGAGCCATGACGACAAGAGCAATCGCTGCACCCGCGGACAGCCCGGACACCCGGGCGTCGGCGGCGTACGTCGCGATCTCCCCGCGGCGGGCGAACGTCCAGAGGAAGAGACCGCCGTAGACCCCGCCCAGTACCGCGCCGCCCAGCGAGCTCGCCTTGGCCACCACTGCCGCACGTGCGATCTGGATGGGGTGCATCGGCCGGCCGGCCGGCCGGCGCCCCCGCACCTTGCTGCGCACGACGGCTGCCATGCCGCCGTCGACCACTGCGAGCAGCGCGAGGCTCACCGGCGCGAGGGGCGGGAGCGGCGGCAGCTGCGAGTACGACGTCTCCGCCAGCAGGTAGCCGCACGCGACCGCAACCAGCAGCACCAGCAGCAGCACCGGCAGCCGGGTCGGCCTCACGGCCGCACCACCGTGACCGAGACATCCGAGAACGCCAGCGCGATCGGCGCGTCGGGCTTGTGCACCGTCAGCTCGACCTCGAACACGAGCGGGTGGGACAGGCAGACCGCGGCCAGCCGGTCAGCCAGCTTCTCGAGCAGCTCGTACGGCTCGCCGGCGACCACCGCCGCGAGTCGAGCGGCCAGCTCGCTGTAGTCGACGGTGTCAGCGAGCCGGTCACTCGCCGCCGCCGCGCGCGTGTCGAGGTGCAGCACGGCATCGACGAGGAAGTCCTGCCCGTCCCGTCGTTCCTCCGGCAGGACCCCGTGGTGGCCGCGCACGCGCAGGCCCGAAAGCGCGATGCGGTCAGTCATCGTCGGCTCCCTCCTCCGCCAGGGTTCCCATCACGGGCGAACCGTGATGGACCTGCAGCCTCCACCCGTCATCGCGCCGGCGGAACACGTTGGTCGCGACTACCTGGTTCGAGGACGCCTCCTCGCTGACCGCGGTGAGGATGTTCTCGGTGCACGTGACGACCGCCGTGTCACCGGCGACCCGCACGTCGACGTCGGTGAGGAAGAACTGGATGTAGGGCGTGTTGGCCATGATCGCCGAGAAAGACCGCAGCACCTGACCCCGGCCCCGCAGCATGGGCCAGCCGGGGTGCACGCAGACCAGCGCGTCGGGATCGACCTCGTCCCACACGGCGGCCATGCGATCGACGTCGGCGCTCTCCAGCGCCTCGTAGAGCGCGGTGTTCGCTGCCTCGACCTCCGCGGTCATGGGCGCCTCATCTCGGCGACCACGCGGACGGCATCGGCACTGGACGCGACGTCGTGCACACGCACACCCCAGACGCCGGCCTCCGCGGCGAGCACGGTCACAGCTGCCGTCGCCGCATCGCGGTCTGCCGCCGGCCTGCCGTCGAGCAGTGTGCCGAGGAAGGCCTTGCGAGACGCACCGACGAGCACCGGGCGACCGAGGTCTCGCAGGCTCGCAAGGCTGCGCAGGAGGGCCCAGTTGTGCTCCGCGGTCTTGGCGAACCCGAGACCCGGATCGAGTACGACGTCGCGCACGCCGGCTGCCGTCGCCGCGTCGCGCCGCGAGGACAGCTCGGTGCAGACGTCTGCCACGACGTCGCCGTACACGGCTCTGGTCTGCATGTCGGCGCTCGGCCCGCGCCAGTGCATCGCGACGTAGGGCACGTCGAGCGTCGCGACCAGCGGGAGCATCTCGTGGTCCGCGAGCCCGCCGGACACGTCGTTGACCATGACGGCACCGGCCTCGACGGCCGCGGCCGCGACCCGCGCGCGCGTCGTGTCGACCGAGATGAGAGCACCGTGCCCGGCCAGCGCCCGGACAACGGGGAGGACCCGATCGAGCTCCTCCTGGCAGGAGACGCGCGCCGCCCCCGGTCTCGTCGACTCGCCGCCCACATCGACGAGATCGGCTCCCTCGTCGAGCAGCCGCCGACCGTGCGCGACCGCGTCGTGCAGGTGCGCGTCGCTGAAGGAGTCGGGCGTCACGTTGACGATGCCCATGACGCGGGCGCGGCCGAGCTCCGGGAAGCCCTTCAACGGATCAGGACGCGGGGTCGGCCCGCCGGGAGGACCGTGACGTGCGGCCGGTCGTCTTGTCCTTCGCCGTCTCGGCGGTGCGGTTGACGGATGCGCGAGAGCGCGACGACGCAGGAGCTGCCGTCGTACGGCGAGCGCGGGCCGGGGCCTTGCTGCCGTTGGACTTGCGTCCGCGCGCGAGGTCCTCGAGGTCGGACGGACCCATGATGGCGAGCTCGGCCGGCGTCAGGACCGGCGGGAGCTTCGACGGTGGACGCCGGCCGTTGGCCGTCATCACCGCGCGCGGCGGGCGCTTCACGACGGGCGCGAAGATCTCGAGCACCTCGTCCTTGTTGAGCGTCTCCTTGTCGAGCAGCTTGAGCACCATGTCGTCGAGGACGTCGCGGTACTGGACGAGGATCTCCCACGCCTCGTGGTGGGCGTTCTCGACCAGCGCCCGCACCTCGGCGTCGACCTGCGCGGCGACCTCCTCGGAGTAGTCGCGGCCGTGGCCCATGTCGCGGCCCATGAAGACCTCGCCGGACTCCTGACCGAACTTCACCGCGCCCAGGCGCTCGCTCATGCCGTACTGCGTCACCATCGCGCGCGCCGTCGCGGTCGCCTTCTCGATGTCGTTACTCGCACCGGTCGTCGGGTCGTGGAAGACGAGCTCCTCGGCTGCGCGACCGCCCATGGCGTAGGCCAGGATGTCGAGCAGCTCGGCGCGCGACTGGGAGTACTTGTCCTCGACCGGCAGCACCATCGTGTAGCCGAGCGCGCGACCACGCGGCAGGATCGTGATCTTGTGCACGGGGTCGGTGTTGGGCAGTGCGTGCGCAACGAGGGCGTGGCCGGCCTCGTGATAGGCCGTGACCTTCTTCTCCTTGTCGCTCATCAGCCGGGTCCGGCGCTGCGGGCCCGCGATGACGCGGTCGATCGACTCCTCGAGGATCGCGAGGGTGATCTGCTTGACGCCGGTGCGCGCGGTGAGCAGCGCGGCCTCGTTGAGGACGTTCGCGAGGTCGGCGCCCGTGAAGCCAGGGGTACGCCGGGCGATGACCTGCAGGTCGACGCCGGGCTCGACCGGCTTGCCCTTGGCGTGCACGTCGAGGATCTGCTTGCGGCCGATCATGTCGGGCCGGTCGACGGCGATCTGCCGGTCGAAGCGACCGGGCCGCAGCAGTGCCGGGTCGAGGATGTCGGGCCGGTTGGTCGCGGCGATCATGATGACGCCGCCCTTGACGTCGAAGCCGTCCATCTCGACGAGCATCTGGTTGAGGGTCTGCTCGCGCTCGTCGTGGCCGCCGCCCATGCCGGCGCCGCGGTGCCTGCCGACGGCGTCGATCTCGTCGACGAAGATGATGGCGGGCGCGTTGGCCTTCGCCTGCTCGAACAGGTCACGGACGCGAGACGCACCGACGCCGACGAACATCTCGACGAAGTCCGAGCCGGAGATCGAGTAGAACGGCACGCCGGCCTCGCCGGCGACCGCGCGGGCCAGCAGGGTCTTGCCGGTCCCGGGCGGGCCGTAGAGCAGGACGCCCTTGGGGATCTTCGCGCCGACGGCCTGGAACTTCGCCGGGTTCTCCAGGAACTCCTTGATCTCCTGGAGCTCCTCGACCGCCTCATCGGCCCCGGCGACGTCCGCGAACGTCGTCTTCGGGGTGTCCTTGCTCACCAGCTTCGCCTTGGACTTGCCGAACTGCATGACGCGGTTGCCGCCGCCCTGCATCTGGTTCATGAAGAAGAAGATCAGTCCGAGCAGGATCACGAACGGCAGCAGGCTGACCAGGATCGAGAACAGCACGCTGTCGCGGGTGACCTTCACGTCGTAGGTCACGTCGTTCTTCTCGAACGCGTCGGCGAACTGCCGCCCCTGGTCGATCAGGAACGACGCCTCGAGCTTCTTGCCGCTCTTCAGCGTGATCTTGACCTGCTGCTCCTTGTCGAGCAGCACAGCGCGGTCCTTCTTCACGTTGCTGACGTCGCCGTTGCTGATCGCCGTCAGGACGGCCGCGGTGTCGGTCTTCTTGTAGCCGCCGTTTCCGCGCAGCCCGGAGGACAGGGCGAGCACCACGAGCAGGCCCAGGACGATGTAGAGGAAGGGGCCACGGGTGAGGCGCTTGAAGTTCATCGATGCGGGGCGAAATGCCCCGTCCCTCCTGACGACTGATGGATCACGACGGTACACCGGGCGCGGGCGCCCACGAGGACTCCAACGCTCGCCCAGGACCCGCCGTTCCGCCAGTCAGCCCGCGTAGACCTCGGGCTTCAGCAGGCCGACGAAGGGCAGGTCGCGGTAGCGCTCGGCGTAGTCGAGGCCGTAGCCGACGACGAACTCACTGGGGATGTCGAAGCCGATGTAGCGCACCTTCAGGTCCATCTTCACGGCCTCTGGCTTGCGCAGCAGGGCGCACACCTCGACCGACGCAGGTCCCCGGCTGCTGATGTTGCGCAGCAGCCACGACAGCGTCAGCCCCGAGTCGATGATGTCCTCGACGACCAGCACGTGCTTGCCCTCCACCTCCCGGTCGAGGTCCTTGAGGATGCGTACGACGCCCGAGCTGCTCGTGCTGCTGCCGTAGGACGACACGGCCATGAACTCCATCGAGACCGGCGTCTTCAGGGCCCTCGCCAGGTCGGCCATGATCATGACCGCGCCCTTGAGGACCCCGACCAGCAGCACCTCGCGACCGGCGTAGTCGCGGTCGATCTGGGCTGCGAGGTCGGCCACCTTGGCCCGGATCTCCTCCTCGGAGATCAAGACCTTCTCGATCTCAGGCGGCACGGAGTCGGTCACCCCGAGAGGCTATCCGCCGTACAGGGACAGGCGATCCTCGGTACGACGGATGCGAGCTCCGCCGGGCAGGTCGGCCGGCCCCTGACCCGACCAGTCCTCGACCAGAGCCCGCAGCGCGTCGACGTGAACGGCGGTGACGGGCCGGCCACATAGGCGCTCTGCCCATGCCTTCAGGGCGCGCGAGCGGAGCGCCGGCGGCAGGGCGAGCACCTCCCCGACGCCGGGCTCGTCGCCCAGCACCGGCGTGAGGGCGTCGAGCGCATCGGCGTCGTCGCGCAGCTGGGCGGCCGATCGTGCGAGTGCCGCTGCGATCCCGGGCCCGAGCTCCGCCTCCATCACCGGCATGACCTGTGACCGGACCCGCACACGGCTGAAACGCGGGTCCTCGTTGTGCGGGTCTGCCCACGGCACCAGCCCGGCCTCCGCGCATGCCTTCGCCGCGACCTCCCGCGAGATCCCGAGCAGCGGGCGGCGAAAGATGCCGCGGTGCGCCGCCATCCCCGACAGGGCCCGGGCACCGGACCCTCGGGCCAGCCCGAGCAGGACGGTCTCGGCCTGGTCGTCGAGCGTGTGCCCGAGCAGCACGAGGCCCGCTCCGGCGGAGGACAGCGCTGCGTAGCGGGCCTCACGCGCGGCCGCTTCATCACTGCCTCGGACCTGCACCGGAAGCACCCGCGGGACGAGCCCGAGGCCGCGGCACTGCTCGGCCGCGCGTTCGGCCACCGCTGCGGAGCCCTGCTGGATCCCGTGGTCGACGACGAACGCGAACGACCCAGGCCGCTCGAAGGCGAGCGCGGCGGCGAGCGCCAGGGAGTCGGCGCCGCCGCTGACCGCGGCGGCCACGGGAGCGTCGACGTCGGCGAGGCATCGCCGTACGGCCACCCGGACCGCAGCCGTCGCAGCCGGTGGGCCGGTCATGTCAGGCGATCGCTGTCTTCCCGTGGATGCGGCGCACCCATGCCATCGGCTCGCGGATCTCCTGCCGCGTCGGCAGGGTCTCGGGCGACTCCCAGACCCGGTTGAACCCGGCCATGCCGACCTCGCGAACCGCCCGGTCGACGAACACCTTGCCCTCGGCGTACTGAAGTGCCTTCAGGTCGAGTCCGAGCATGCGGCGCAGGACGCGGTCGACGAGACCCGACCCCTCTCGGCGCCGCTCGTCGAACCGGGCTCTGATCGTGGTGACCGTCGGAACGACCGACGGGCCGACGCCGTCCATCACGTGCTCGGCGTGCCCCTCCAGCAAGGACATGAAGGCGGTCACGCGGTCGAGGACCACCTTCTGCTCCGGCGTCTGCAGGAGCTCGACGACCGATCCGCCACGCGGCAGCTGCGTCACCGCGTTCTTCAGCCGGGCGACGAGCTGCCCGGGGTCGTCGAGGGCCGACGCCTCGAGCAGCGCATGAACCTCGGACCTGACATGCGCGTGCAGCCACGGCACCGCCGTGAACTGCGTGCGGTGGGTGACCTCGTGCAGCGCCACCCACATCCGGAAGTCGCCCGGGTCGACCCCGAGGCGGCGCTCGGTCTCCACGATGTTCGGCGCGACGAGAACGAGCCGCCCGGTCCCCTCCTCGGGCAGGAACACCTCGTACTGCCCGAGCACCTTCGACGACAGCCAGGCGAGCAGCGTGCCCATCTGGACGCCCGTCAGCCGGGACGCGGCGGAGAGCGCGACCGCGTTCTGCTTCTTGAGCATCAGCTTCTCGGCGAGCGGCTCGATGACGACCTTGAAGCCGTCGACGTTGGCCGCCGCCCACCCGGCGCGGTCCACGACCGTCGCCTCCAGCGGCTCCCCCGGCGGGATGAGCCCGGTGACCGATCGGACGTGCTCCTCGGCGCGTACGGCGAGCCCACGCAGCTCGGTGACTGCATCGCTGGCCTCGGCCCAGGACACCTGCGGACCGGCCGGCGCGAGACGCCGAGCGGTGCGGACCGCCAGGTCCCAGTCGACAGGGCTCGCACTCATGAGTCCCACGGTACGTCGGTCAGCTGCAGCCGCAGCCGGCCAACGCTGCCGCAAGCCGGTCGAGCGCTGTCTGCGACGCGAGGGTCGAGCCGAGCGGGACGGAGTCGGCTGTGAAGTCGAACGCGAGAAGTCTGCCGTCGCGGGCGCGGACCAGACCGGCCAGTGCGCTGACGCCGTTCAAGGTCCCGGTCTTCGCCCGTACGACGCCTGCGGCCGGCCGGCCCGGACCCTTGCGGTAGCGCCGCTCCAGCGTCCCGTCGAAACCGGCGACGGGCAGCCCCGAGAGCACCGGGAAGAGGCGATCCCGATCCGCGCCGGCGACCGAGGCGAGCAGTCGCGTGAGCGCCCCCGGCTGCACGCGGTCGAGCCGGGACAGCCCGCTGCCGTCGGACAGCAGCACGGCCCCCGGCGTCGCCCCGACGTGGACGAGGACACCCGCCAGCACGGACCGCAGCGCCGCAACGGACCCCGCGAACGTCGCAGGCTGCCCCTTCGCGATCGCGATCTGCCGCGCCAGCGCCTCGGCGAGGTCGTTGTCGCTGTGGGTCAGCATCGCCTCGACCAGCTGCGGCAGCGGCGGGCTGCTCACGGCGCCCAGCTCGGCAGCGCCGGCCGGCGCCCGCCCTCGCAGGACCACGGCCGCTGGTGCGCCGAGGAGCCGCGCGAGGGCGTGGCCGGCGGCGAGCGCCGGGTCGCCCTGCCGCGGCGCCCTCGAGGGTCCGACGAGCGGCGGCAACCGGGTGCGTCCGGCATCCACCATCAGCGCCATCACGGGAGCCACGTCCCCGCTGGTGACGTACTGCGGTCGCCAGCCGGGCCCGAGCAGCGGGCCGCTGAACAACGTGTCGTCGACGAGCACCCGCCGCACCGGCTTGCCCCCGAGCGTCGTGCGCGCAGCGGCCGCGAGATCCGCGAGCCGGGCCGTCCGCGGGTAGCCGGGCCGGGTGAACGGACCGGACAGCGTCGGGTCGCCCCCACCGACGAGGACGACCTCCCCCGGGGCCGCTCCGGCGACGACGCGCGTCGTCAGCCGCAGGTCCCTCGGCAGTTCCGTCAGCGCTGCGACGGCGGTCGCGATCTTCGCCGTCGACGCCGGCAGCACCACCTCGCGCGCGGACGTCTCCAGCACCGGCGTTCCGGTGGCGGCGTCGAGCACGGAGATCGCGACGTGCCCACCCAATGACGCGTCCCTCAGCCCGACGGCAAGCGCCCGGGCGATCCCCGCTGCCGTCGGTGCCGCGCCCCCGGGTGCCGCAGTCGGGAGAAGCGGCGGGCGGGTCTGCTCGGGCGATGGCGCCGGTGACGGGAGTGGCAGCACCTTGACCACGTCGGCGCGGAGCACCACAGCCGCCGCCGTGGCCGCGACGAGGACGAGCGCCGCAGCCGAGGCGACGACGGCGGTGCGTCGCGCTGTCCAGCCCCCGCGCACCGCTCGCACCTCGCTCCGGCTCGTCACTCGTCGTACGGGACACTAGGTGCACATCCGCACGACGAGAGAGGCCCTCCGTGGAGTTCGACGTCACGATCGAGATCCCGAAGGGCCAGCGCAACAAGTACGAGGTCGACCACAAGACGGGACGCATCCGGCTCGACCGCATGCTGTTCACCAGCACGCGCTACCCCGCCGACTACGGCTTCGTCGAGAACACCCTCGGGGGCGACGGCGACCCGCTCGACGCCCTGGTGCTGGTCGACGAGCCGACGTTCCCCGGCTGCCTGATCCGCTGCCGCGCGATCGGCATGTTCCGGATGACCGACGAAGCGGGCCCCGACGAGAAGCTGCTCTGCGTCCCGGCCGGCGACCCGCGGCTCTCGCACCTGCAGGACATCTTCCACCTGCCGGAGTTCGACCGACTCGAGATCCAGCACTTCTTCGAGGTCTACAAGGACCTCGAGCCCGGCAAGTCGGTGGAAGGTGCGACGTGGGTCGGCCGCAAGGAGGCCGAGGCCGAGGTGGTTCGCTCCCGGCAGCGGCTCGTCGACTCTCCCCACGGGCTCGACGAGTCCGGATCGCCCAAGGACTAGCAGGCGTGAAGCGTCACAGCACCTTGCTGCCGTACATCTCCCCGAGCGGATCAGCGAGCAGCTCGAGGCGCGCGCCGTCCGGGTCGCGGAAGTACATCGAGACGCCGCTCTCGAGGTGGTACTCCACGCCCGCATCGTCGAGCTTGTGCTGAAGGTGCTTCCACCGCTCCGGCTCGACGGAGATGGCCACGTGGTGCAGGCCGCCGAGCACCTCGGCGTACGGCCCCACGTCCAGCCCCGGGAAGTCGAAGAACGCCAGCAGGTTGCCGTTGCCGATGTCGAAGAAGAAGTGCGTCGAGCCGGCGTAGTCGCGGTTCTCGAACATCTCCGTGAGCGGGAACTCCAGCACGCCCTGGTAGAAGGCCACGGTCCGCTCGACGTCTCCCGACACGAGGGCGAAGTGGTGCAGGCCGCGCGCGCTGCTTGCCGGCCGCTTCCCCTCGGGTCGCAGGTGCTCGGCCTTGATCTGCTCGCGCCGCTCGGCGATCTGCTCCCGGGTCATGACACGGACGGTACGACCGTTGTCCACCGCTGACGTACTTCTCCTCTGCCTCGCTGCCTTCGCGGCCGGCGGGCTCGACGCCGTGGTCGGCGGCGGCGGGTTGCTCCAGCTGCCCGCCCTGCTGCTGGTTCTCCCGCACACGCCCGTCGTCGCCCTGCTCGGCACCAACAAGCTGGCGGCCGTCGCCGGCACGGGCTCGGCCGCGGCGACCTACTCGCGGCGGGTCGACATGCATGCGCCGACGGCGGTGCGGATGGCGGTCGCGGCCTTCCTCGGATCCGGCCTGGGAGCCTTCCTCGCGACCGTGGTCGGCAGCCAGGTTCTGCGCCCCGCCGTACTGCTCGCGCTGGCAGCCGTGTGGCTCTACACACTGCGGCGGCCCGGCCTCGGCGAGACGGAGGCCCTCCGGCTGACCCCACGACGGCAGGCCGGCGTCGCCGTCGCGGGCGGGGCACTGATCGGCCTGTACGACGGCTTCATCGGCCCCGGCACCGGCACCTTCCTGGTGTTCCTGCTGGTCGGAGCGGTCGGGTTGTCCTTCCTGCACGCGAGCGCGACCGCAAAGTCGGTCAACACCATGACCAACCTCGCCGCCCTGCTGCTGTTCGGGATCACCGGTCACGTGCTCTGGAAGCTGGGCGTTGCGATGGCCGTGTGCAACGTCGTCGGTGCGCAGCTCGGCGCGAGGCTCGCGATCCGTCGTGGCAGCGCCTGGGTCCGCAGGGTGTTCGTCGTCGTGGTCGCCGCCCTGATCGTCCGGCTCGCGCTCGACGTCCTGACATGACGAAGGGGCGGCCCCTTGTCGGGACCGCCCCTTCGAGTAAGCGGTGTTACGCGGCGCGCACCCGGCTGGCCGGGGCCACCTCGACCGGCGGCTCACCCGCACGGTGGCCGAGGACGTGCACGACGGAGCGGATGAACTCCCCGCCGCCGACCAGGACGAGACCGGTCGCGACCGGGTTCATCCACTCGGAGCGGAGGGTCTGGCCGAAGGCCGTGAAGACCGAGTAGTCGAGGGCCCAGGCGAAGCCGGCGGCAAGTGCGACGGCAAGCGTGCGGGTCAGGGCGTTGGGGGCCTTGATGGGGACGATCTCGTCGATGACCTGCATGACGACGGTGAGGCCGAGAGCCAGTCCGAGGAAGACGACGAAGGCGTACATCTGCACCACTCCAGTGGCGTAGTCGGCGCTGCGATCTGCCGCGCTCACACCGTTGGACCGCGCGCCG
>JAODNA010000168.1 GCA_025465135.1 Frankiales bacterium
CGCTGCCGCTGCCGATGCCGCTGCCGCTGCCGCTGCCGCTGCCGCTGCCGCTGCCGCTGCCGCTGCCGCTGCCGCTGCCGATGCCGATGCCGCTGCCGTTGCCGATGCCGCTGCCGTTGCCGTTGCCGCTGCCGATGCCGCTGCCGCTGCCGCTCGTCAGCGACGTCGGTCGGTGTACGACGCCGTCTACACGGCCATGCGCGAGCACTACCAGCAGGCAGACTCGTTCGCGCCGCTCCGCGCGTTGCGCGACGCCCAGGTGCCGCTGGCACTCGACCTGTTCGACCGGCTCATCACCGCCGCCCCGGCGGTGGCGTAGATGGACATCGTCCGCAGCGCACGTGTTCAGCGCCACCACCTTGGTGGTCCCCCGGTCCTGATCGAGCTCGACCTGGTCACGATCGACGGCGACCCGCTCCACTTCACTGTCGCGGCCGGGTCGTGACGGCGATGCAGTCGTGGGCCGATGTCGAGGATCTGTCCTCGATCGAGGACCACGCCGACGCGATGATCACCGCCGACAGCGCGACCCGCCGCGTAATGGTCCTGGGCTCGGCGGAGCGCCACTTCTTCGGCGGGATCCGTCTCATCTGCACCCGCCACTCAGGCGGGTCCATGACCTTCCGTGAGCTCCGCCGGCACGCCGCGCAGCACCCCCACGAGCCCGGCGACGTGCTCGTGGCACCGGACGATCCCCGTGAGCTCGGCCGCAGCAGCGACATCGGCGGTGACCGATGACGGCCGCCGTGCAGCCGCACCCGATCCAGGCCTCGTGCAGCGTCGAGGAGGCCCGCGCCCTGACCGACCAGATCAAGGGCAGCGCCGAGCGGCTCGACGCGCTGTTGGTGACGGCGCACGAGCGCCGGGTGTGGCTTGCGCTGGGCTACGGGTCCTGGCAGTCGTATCTGACGGCCGAGTTCCGTGTCAGCCGCTCCCGCTCCTACCAGCTGATCACCCAGGCCACGGTGGTGCGCGAGATCGCCGCGGCCGCGGAGCTGTCCACACCTGTGGACATCCCGGAGGCGACCGCGCGTGACCTCAAGCCGGTTCTAGCCGAGGTCGTCGAGCAGGTCCGCGAGGCCGTCGCTGACCTTGCCGAGCCCGAGCGGCCGGCCGCGGTGGCCGAGGTCGTCGACCGGGTCCGCGAACAGGTCATCACCGACCGTCGGGCCGCGGAGCAGTCCGAGACTCCGGGTGGGGAGGCGCCGCGTGTCGCCTCCCCGCCCGGCCCGGACGACGACTGGTCCCCGTCGAGCGCGCTCGACAAGATCCCGGCGCGGCCGAAGGGCAAGCGGCCGGCGCCGCGGCCCCCGTCGGTCGAGGAGGACTTCGCCGATGCCGCACGCGAGCTGCAGCGCGCCGTCAACCGGGTGGAGCGGCTCACCGGTGACGGCCGCTTCGGTGTCCGGGCCCACAAGCTCAACGCCAAGCACCGCGCCGGGATCGAGAACGCCGCCGAGGGCCTGAACATCGTCCTGATCCGGATGCGCGAGCTCGCCGCCAGGGCGGCGTCGTGACCACGGTGGACGGCGCGTTGCTGATCGCCGCGGAGCGACAGCGCCAGATCGACGTCGAGGGCTACGCGGCCGAGCACGACGCCCTCCACGACACCGGCAATCCCGCGATCGCGGGCGACCTGGCCGAGGCAGCCTTCTGCTACCTCACCGAGGTCCTGGGTGGCCACCAGCTCGAAGCCCATCACCCGGCCGTGGCCCACGAGCCCTGCCCATCCCCGACCGAGTGGCCCTGGGCAGCTGCCGACTGGAAGCCGAGCGCCGATCCGGTCCGCAACCTCGTCAAGGCCGGTGCGCTCATCGCCGCCGAGATCGACCGTCTGCAGGCGGCCGGTCCGGGTGAGTCGTCGTGAGCCGCATGGTGTTCGTCGACACCGAGACGACGGGTCTGCTGTTCCACCGCCACGACGTGTGGGAGATCGCCGTCATCGAGCGCCGATGCAACGGCGAGGCGGGCTGGGGGCCCGACGTTGAGCACGTCTTCCACCTCCGCCCGGACCTGACCAGGGCCGATGCGACCGCGCTGCGCGTGAACCGCTACTACGAGCGGAGCACGGCACTCGACGCGTGGACTCCCGGCCTGCCCGGCAGGGGCTGGCAGCCGGCCCGTGAGGTCGCCCGCACCCTGGCGCGGCTCCTCGACGGTGCGCATCTCGTCGGGTCGAACCCGGCCTTCGATGTCATGTTCTTGCAGCGCCTGCTGTTCCTGCAGGGCGAGGCCGCGACGTGGAACTACGACCTCGTCGACGTCAGGGCCCTCGCGCTCGGCTTCCTGCACGGCCGTGGTGCGGTTCGCAACTCGGCTGATGGGCTGCTCAACGAAACCTCCCAAGACATCGCCGACGCGATCGGTGTGGCCCGGACTGACCGCGAGGCCGTCCACACCGCGCTCGGCGACGCCCGCTGGGCGCGTGACGTCTACGACGCGGTCACGGGCCGGGCCCCGGGGGCTCCGTCGTGACGATGTTGCTTCCCGTCGTCGCCCTCGCTGCGCTGTCCGCCACCTCGCCGCAGCCCGCCGAGCTCGTGTCTCGCGGATCCGGTCCGCTCCACCTCTACGCCTCGCGCCGCGCGTTGCTGCGTGACTTCACTCGCTCCGGTGTCCTGCGCGCCGGGCGCCGTCCTGTGTGCGCGCAGCCGTGCCGCCGCTGGTATCTCGCCGCCGTCGACGGCCGGCCGTTGTGCGGCCGCTGCTCGAGGTGGGCCCGCGCCCGCCTCGACCTGACGGCTGCGCCGGTCACGGCCGCGCAGCTGCTCGACGTCCTGCTCTTCGCGACCTCAACCGCGGAGGTCGACGCCGTCCAGTCCGCGGCGCTCGCCGCCGGCCTCGTCACCGCCCGCGTCGCGCACCCGGATCCGAAGTACAAGCGCGTCCCGCTCCACACCGTCATCGCGCACACCCGCTCCCGCCTGACCCCGGCCCGCGTCGGCCTCGCAGAGCACAGCTGGTTGCAACGCGCGCTCGCCCCCCGATACCCGAGGCGGATCGCATGAACGTCCTGCTCAGATCTCTCGGCTACTTCGTCTTCGGCGGGGTCGTCGCGACGGCGATCACGCTCGTCGTCGTCGTGGCCCATCACGCGCATCGCACCGCCATGGGCCGGGTCCGAGGGGACCTCCGATGACCGGCCGCTTCCTGACCGGGCTGCTGTTCACGGCCCTGTCCCTGCCGTCGCTCGCCGCGCGTCTCGTCCAGGGCGCACGCCGTCACGAGCGGCCCACGATCGTCGCGGCCGGCCGAGCTTTAGAGGGGTCTGCCGGCCGCGACTCCAACCGACCCGCGTCCTGCTCCCCCGTGGTGCGTGTGGCCGGAGAGACCCGCCCGCCGGACCCCCAGCCCGTTGTCACGCCCCTCATGGCGAAGGCAGGCAGGGTTCGGCGGGCGGAGCTCGGACCTC
This sequence comes from Frankiales bacterium, assembly GCA_025465135.1. Lineage (GTDB taxonomy): Bacteria > Actinomycetota > Actinomycetes > Mycobacteriales > SCTD01 > RYN-124. The sequence continues at coordinate 3,413 of JAODNA010000168.1, forward strand.
CGTGTCACAGCTGCGGCTGCTGCACGATCTACGCCAACCGTCTCCACGATGCGCACGCCGAGATCACCCGGCTCCGTGACGAGCTCGTCCGCGGCGACGGCCGCCGCATCAACCAGACCGGTCCGCTCCACGTCGTCACCGGCATCGGCACCGGCGGCGAGTCGTGACCGCTACCGCGCCCGCCGGCACCTGCCACCAGGTCGGCTGCCCCGGATGGGGCCAGCATCCCCGCCACGGCATCGGCACGCCGGACACCTTCGAGCCCTACGCCCAGGTCAGCAACGGCCCTGGCCAGACCCTCGTCCTGACGTCGCTGCTCGTCCGCGTCGACAGTCTGCTGTCCGCGCTCGTCCGCGGCCGCGTCGCCCCCACCTCGCAGATCCCGGCCGCTGACCTCGAGGAGGCCCGGATCCTGTCCGAGGCGCTCCGTAGCGCGACGTCAGGTGCTCGCCGATGAACTACTACCCGGACAGCCTCGACGTGCGTCCACTGTCGACCTGGCCCGGCGGCCTGACTCCCACGGACTCCCGTCGCCGCTCGCCGTTCTCGGCACCGTTGCGCAGCACCCTGACGATCCTGGACCGCGAGCTCTGGCAGCTCGGCGCGAAGCACCCGGTCCTCGAGGTCGCGATCGACAACGCGCAGTTCCGCATCGACGGGCGCCCTCGATCCACCGCCCGTGCTGAGCACCCCGGCGTCGTCCTGTCGCTGCCCACGACCAACGTCGGTGCCTTGCGCTACGCCACGGACCGCTACCTGACCTGGCAGGACAACCTCCGCGCGATCGCACTCGGGCTCGAAGCCCTGCGCAAGGTCGACCGGTACGGGATCACCCGCCGCGGGGAGCAGTACGCCGGGTTCAAGGCCATCGGCTCCGGCATCGCCATGCCCCCCGCCGCGCCGGCGCAGATGACCGTCGACGAAGCCGCGCGCATCCTGACCGAGCATGCCGGCCCGGGCATCGTCGTGTCCTACCGCGACCTGCTCGACGGGATGGGCGGAGGAGGTACGCAGCGGGCCGAGTACGTCACCGCGGCCTGGCGCTCTGCCGTCAAGCTCCACCACCCCGACGTCGGTGGTGACCGCGCCGCCTGGGACCGGATCGAGCAAGCCAAATCCGTGCTCGACGAGCTGGGTGGGTCGTCGTGACGGTCACCACGAGCTGCTTCTGCTGCAAGCGCACGATCAGCGTGCCTCTCTCCCTGTTCGAGGACCGCGAGTTCGCCCTCTGCCGTGACGCGCGACTGCGCTGCCCCGACACGGCGGTCGGCCGATGAGCGCCCTCGACCGGCTCGCCGCCTACCTCGGCAACCCCGACCGTCCCTTCGACGCGATCGCCCTCGACCTGGTGACGCAGGCGATCGCGGAGCGCAACGGTGACCTGCCCGCGCGCGGGCACATGGGCGACGACCTGGACCTGCCCTTCGCTCCGGCAGCCGCGGGCTCGACGGTGGACTTGTCCGACGCGGTGCTCGCCGGCGGATGGGTCGTCGCCGCAGCGGCCCTGCCCGTGCCCGACGTCGGGCGATGCCCGGCGCTGGTCCTGACCTTCTCCCGCTACGACGGGCACCTTCTGCGCCCGGTCCTGCTGGTCCTCACGCCTGAGCAGATGGGCAAGGTCCCGGCGCTGGTCGAGGCCGCAGTCCACGCGGCGATCAGGGCGGCCGTGTGATGCGCGCCGTCACGATCCAGATGCCGTGGGCGTGGGCCGTCGCCTACAACCTGAAAAATCCTGAGAACCGCGGCCGGCCCGACCCGTGGCGCAGTGCGCAGGACGCGATGCTCGGCATCCACGCCGGCAAGACCTGGGACTACGAAGCCCTGTTCGACCTGCGGATGCAGCGCGCGCTCGACGTCGCGTTCCCGAACCCGGATCCGATGGACCGCGTCCACACCTGGCAGCAGCACCTGCGTGACGTCGTCGTGCCGCAGCTGCACGAGCTCGACGGCAAGCTCCTGAGCGCCCGCCGTCTCATCGACGTCCACGGCTACCGCTCGCTGTGCACCTGCGACGACTGGGCAGAGCCCGGCCAGTTCCACCTCGTCTTCGAGCCCGCGGTCGAGTTCTTCGAACCGACACCGTGCCGCGGCTACCAGGGCCTCTGGACAGTCCCGTTCGACGTCGCTGAGATCCCGCGTATCGCCCTGGCAGGTGCCCGGTGAGTGCTCTCCACGCCGAGCCCGCTCCCGTCGCCTCTGACGCGAAATCGGGTCCACGCAAGGTGGACGCCGAAGGGTGCTGCGCGCCCTGCCGACGCCGTGCGCGACGACGGGCCACACCCCGCCGGCACAAGGACCCTGACGAGCTCTCGTCGTTCATCGCGCACGTCATCCGCCTGGTCCGCCGTGACGCCGCCGCGGTCGCCGAGCCGTCCGATGTGCTCGCAACCCTGGCCGCGCTCGGCAGCGTCGTCGAGGACGAGATCCGCGCGACGGTCAGCGACCTCCGCAACCGACCTGACCCCTACACGTGGGAGCAGATCGGCGAGCAGTTCGGCATCGGCAAGACCGCCGCACAGAAGCGGTTCGGCGGTGACAGCCGATGACTACGCCGCCTTATGCGCTGTCTCCTAACCGGAGGCTCAACCCCGCCGAGCGCATGGATCACGTCGTTGAGGCGCTGCGAACGGAGCGGGACGACATCGCCTCGCTGGAACGCCGCCTCCGCGCCGCTCGCGCCCGCCGCAAGGTGCTGGTGGCGAAGTTGCGCTACGCCGGGTGGACGTTGCGACAGATCGAGCCGCACGCCGGGATCAGCAACGCCGCGATCAGCCAGCAGGAGCGACCGTCCTACCCCGGCGACGAGCCGTGCCAGTGCGGCCAGGTGACGCTCACCGGACACCACTTGACGGATCGCACCGTGAACGGCGACTGCGAAACCGTCCACTACCGCATCAGCACCGGACCCGACTGCGAGGAGATGCCATGAGCGCCTGCCGACACCGGGGGCAGTGCGACTGCGGCCTCGACATGACCATCCCCGACCGCTACGCCGAGGGCTACGAGCAGGCCCGTAGGGACATCGCGGAACGCCTGACCGCCAGCGGCCAGAGGGCGCTCGTTGCGGTTATCGCAGACCTGCTCGCCGTCGCGCCGCAGGACGGTGCGTCGTGAGCGGGTTCGGTGCGGTCTGCCGTCGCTCCACGGGCTGCGACGTGTACGACCTGCCGGTTGAGTGTGAGTCCTGCGGCGAACCGTTGCCTGTCGGCACACCGGCGAAGGTGAACCCCGACGGCGTGATCATCTGCGTCGAGTGCTTCGACGACCTGGGCGGTGCGTCGTGAGCGCCTGTCCCGGCACGGTCGGTAGCAAGCCGTGGTGGATGAGCCGCGACCAGTACAACGCGGACGGAGGGCCGTGCCCGTGCCTCCTCGACGCCGGTCACGAACCGCCGTGCGTCTGCGACCACACCGCGCTAAACGGAGGCTCGACCCCCGAAACGATCAAGGCCGCAGCCTCTAACGCCCAATCGGGTGAGTCGTCGTGAGTACCCCGCAGCGCATCCAGCGCCGCCGTACAGCGGGCTGGAAGATGCCCGAAGGTGCCGTGTACGTCGGACGACCGACGCGCTGGGGCAACCCGTTCACGGTGATGAACGGCGGTCGGCAGGGCTGGCTCGTGTGGGACGACAGGGACCGTCTAGGGCTGTCAGCGACGCCCACAAGTGACGGCTACGTCGCGGCCTTCCCGACTAGGGAGAAGGCCGCTGCCGACGCTGTACGGCGCTACAAGAAGTGGCTCGACTACTCGCAGGCACGCGGGATGGATCTCGTCCCGCTGCTCCGAGGACGCGACCTCGCCTGCTGGTGCCATGAGAGCCAGCCCTGCCACGCCGACGTGCTTCTGGCGATCGCTAACAAATCACTAGCCGATGCGCCTGACGCTCCGGTGTCACGGAATGTCACAGCCGCGAATCTTCCCTCTACTGCATCGCCAATGACCTCTAGCGCCCCATCGGACGGTGCTTCGTGAGCACCGAGCAGGGCCGGTGCGCACAGGAGATGTGCGGCAACTGGTCCGGCGACGGCGACGTGTGCCCCTGCGCGCTGTTCGACATCAAGCCCGAGGACCGGCCTATCCAGGAGGACGACCGTGACTGAGCAGCCGTCCTATGAGCCGAGCAACAGTGATCCGCGCGAGGCGGGCGGTGACGTTGCCGGGCCGGGTGGGCCACTTGCAGCCCGCAACGGGCAGGCGGACGAGTTCACCAAGGCGATTGCGGACAGTCCCGCGTGGGTCACCGAGCCGCCGCCTAGGGGCCCATCGTCGGGAGGACCCGATGTCTGAGCCGACCGTGCAGTTGTGGGAGGGGGCCCAGCCGATCGAGGTGTCGGCGCTGCCCGGCTGGCACGAGCACCCCGAGTGCGTCTTCGACAACGGCAAGCCGCTCGCGCACATGCACAGTCTCTCGAAGCAACCCCCGCACACCCACCGTCCGGTAAAGGCGTGGGGCGACGCCGTGCCGCCAACCGGATCGCAGCAGGGCGGTGCCGGCGGATGACCTTCCACTCCTGCACCCGCACCAACAGCAGCTGCGCCCGCTGCCGAGCATGCGATGCCCTCCGCGCTGCTCGACGCCTCGACACCGACGCCGGTCCGTTCGTCGCGCGTGTCTGTGCGCACTGTGACGGCGAGGCCGCGCATGCCCTCGCGACCAGGAGGACGCGATGAGCGAGCGACCAGCCGCTGTGCCGCCTTCGCGGCAGGTTGACCAGCCGCGTCTTCGCACGGTGCCGACCACGCTCCGTGACGCCAACGCCTTCGTCGCAGCTCACCACCGACACCGTGACCGCGTGTGCTTCTGTGCTGTCGCTGACGGGCGGATGCACCTGCGGGGACGTGACTGTGATGCCCACGATGGTGCGTCGTGAGCGAGCGTTTCAGTGCCGTCTGTCGCCGCTCTGCGGGCTGCGAGTACACCGAGTCGGTTGAGTGTGAGTCCTGCGGCGAGCCGCTGCCGGTCGGCACACCGGCGAAGGCCAACCTTGACGGCGTGATCATCTGCGTGGAGTGCTTCCACGCACTGGACGGTGCGTCGTGACCGACCGCACCTTCGAGGACCACAACTACGGCACCATTGGCGGGCTGTTCGACACGGCTCCGTGGGCCGCGAAGGCAGGTCGGGCGCAGGACTTCCTCGCCCATCTCCGCGCCGAGAGTGAGCACGCCGACGCCAACCTCGGGTACGTCATCGGCTACGGCGACGAGGACTCGCGGCGGCTCATGTACGAGGCGTTTGACCTGGCGCACCCGATGGTGGGCGGTCGACCGTGACCGACCACCGGATCGAGTGGACGTGCCCGCTCTGCGGACACATCGAGAGGGACACTCCGTCGAACATCGACTGGTACGTCCCACGCCACCTGGCCGCGCACGAGGCAGACGCTAACGACCCAGAGGCTGACCGATGAGCGACCTCATCAAGCACGACATCAGCGAGGATTGCGTCTGCGGCCCTACCGCCGTCCCGGTCGAACGACCTGACGGCTCTGTCGTCTGGAACTACGTCCATCACAGCCTTGATGGCCGTGAGCAGCGAGAGGACACGTCGTGACCGCCAAGGTAATCGCCGCAGATCGATTGTCGGCCATGAAAGGTGCTCTCCTGGCCCGTGCTCGCTCGGCTCGCGTCATGGCCGCGCGAGCCCTGGACGAGCGTGCAGCGTCCGATGAGCCGGGTGGGCCGTGCCGGGCCGACTGTCCGCACCCGACACATAACGCATCGACCGCGCTGGGGGAGGAGGCGTCGTGAGCAAATCGCCACACGAGCATGAGTGGGAGCGGTATGGCTCGCTTGTCATCAAGCGGGCCGACGAGACGACCACCCTGCCGCTTCGCTGGTGTGTCCACTGTCGCCGAACCCATCCCGACGACCCGACCGTGACGTTCCCGACCGCCGCTGCTAGGCGGAGGCTCGACGCTGGAGACGATCAAGCCGATGGCGACTAACGCCCCTCGGGGTGAGTCGTGACCACGCCGCCTTATGCGCCGGAGCGTCGTGCCGTCCAGCGAGGCCCACTGAACCCCGAGTGGTGTCGGACTTGCGACGGTCCACACGACGCCGTGAAGCACGACGGCGGGGGCCGACCGCCCTGCGGGCACTCTGAGCACGCGCTAGGCGGCGTGGTGATGGGTCGCTGGTTCCCCCCACACAGGCCGACGATGGGCGCGTGGGAGATCTGCTACGCCGAGCAGCAGTACGACGAAGAACGGCGACTTGCCTCGTATCAGAAGCGCACTAACGCCCAGTCGTCGCAGCGTGGCCTGACACCACAAGAGCGATCTGACATCGACGCGGCGGACGACGATGACTGAGCCAACGAGGCCGCCTTCTGCGCTGGTCGATGACGCCGGTTGGGTCGAGGGCGAGCGGTCCCTTCCATGCGTGGGCTGTGACTGTTGTGAGGCGGAATCGTGCGAGTTCTTCATGTGCTCGGACTGCCCGTGCCACACGACCGCTAGCGCCCCCTCGCCGGGCGGTGTGTCGTCGTGAGTCCCCGCCCATGGAAGCTGGTCGCGTGGTGACCCTCAAGCCGCGCGAGGTCTCGGCCCTGCTCCACATCGCCGGCGGCGGCACTGTCGTCGCGCTCGCTTCCCGGCTGCAGATCTCGAAGTCGGCAGCGTGCATGCTCCTGCACCGGCTCTACCGGCGCCTCGACGTCGCGAACGGCACGCAGGCCGTCTACCGAGCAGTCAGCCTCGGGCTGATCCCGTCCGAGCCCAGGCCGAGCGCCGATGGCTGACACGGCAACGGGCTCCTGGGTCGTACATCGGGCCGGTCCGATCTCCGACGCCGGCCTGCAGTCCTGCACCCGCTGTCGCGCTGTCATCGTCGACTACCAGGGCGCGCACCCCAAGCCGTTCGGCTACCCGAAGCGCGCGCAGGTCGCCCGCCTCGACGGTGACGACGGCGTGTTCGTCGTTGCTCAGTTCACCGGCGAGCTGCAGCCGGACATGCGCCTTTGCACCGAGGCGGCCTGACCTATGTCTTCTTCCGCCATGGGCGCAGTCCGTCCAAGATCAAATGACACCGCTGTACTTCGGCGGCGTCGATGACGTGGCTTCGCACTGACGACCAAGCGCTCACACACCCGCGGGTGTTGCACCTGCGCAGTCTCGCCGACCCGATCGCTACGGGCGAGGCGGTCATCGGCTGGGTGATGCTCGCCGCTTCGTGGTCAGGCGCGCAGAACACCGACGGCTTCATTGCCGAGGGCGCTGGCATGTTCGCCTCACCGGAGCACTGGCAGCACCTGTCGACGTTCGCGTTGAAGGTCGGGCTGATCACGCGCACCACGGCCGCGGTGCGCCGCGAATACGGCGGTCAGCGCGGCTGGATGGTCCGCATGGGCGAGGGCGAGGTTTTCCACCTCCTGAGCAGAAAGGAGATCGAGCTCCGCAAGGAGAAGCGCAACATCACGCGACGCGTCCCTGAGAAGATCGAGATGCTCCTGCGCGACGGCGACCAGTGCCGCTACTGCGGCGATCCCGTCAACGAATTCGACCGCAAGAGCGGCAAGATGCGCGAGCAGGACCACCCTGACCCCACCGACGCGTCGTACGTCGTCGTCGCCTGCCTCGAGTGCAACCGCTGGAAGGCCGGCCGGCCCGTCGAGGAGTGGGTCGAGGACGGCGGCCGACCGCTGCTTCCACCACCCACCGAACGCGGGCTCGACGTCTTCCTTCGCCCCTCGACGGTCACGTGGCTCCACAAGCACAACGTCGTCATCGACGTCGACTCACCACCCTCGGCGTCCGTCGCGCGCACCGCTAGCAACAGCAGCGACGCAGCGACCCCATCCGCAGCCGACCAGGCGCGAGACGACGCGGATCCGATGTGCGGATCCGATCCACCGTCAACCACCGGGTCTATCGCAGGTCAAGACATGCCGGGTCGGGTCCGGGTCGGGATCGGGTCGGGTTCAGGTCTGGACGGGTTGAGCTCTGGCTCTTCTGATCCTCCGCGCAGACGCTCACGCGCGCGCGGCAGCCGAGGTCGACGAGGACGGCCATCCCAGCAAGACGAGAGGTCCGCGTAGTGAAAGCCCGCTGCTCCCACCCACGAGGTGACGCGCTCCCTTGTCGCTACTGCCGACGTCGGACGTGCGCCGACTGCCACCACGCACCCGAGCACCTGAGTCGCTGCGTCCAGACCCAGCGCAAGGAGGTCCGCCGGTGAAGCTCCCGTTCCTGCATCCCGCGCCGGCGCTCGACGACCAGGACGTCGACGAGATCACGACCTTGGTCGAGAGCGCCATCGAGGCCCTGTCGTGTGCCCTGACGGTGGTCACGCCGGGCGTCGCGACGCAGGCTGTCGCGGCGAGACGATCGCGGCTGATGCGACTGGCTCAGAAGCTCGACCGGATCCGCCGTCAGGACAGCCGATGAGTCGTCACCGCACGATCCCGCCTCGTCCCTTCGACGCTCCGAAGCCAGCGGCTCGACGCAAGCTCGATGTCGCGCCTGAGCTGCGTGAGGCGGTGTTCGCCAGGACGGGAGGCTTGTGGGAGCTCTGCGGTGAA
>JAODNA010000186.1 GCA_025465135.1 Frankiales bacterium
CGCTTCCCTCGCCGAGCCCGGCAACGGCGCCGAGGCCTGACGGTGCGCGACATCGCCCCGCAGCTGCGTGAGCTCTGCGCAGCCGGGCGGCGCTTCGCGCTCGCCACGGTGGTCTCCACCTCGGGCAGCACGCCGCGCCCGGTCGGCACATCGATGGCAGTGACCGAGGACGGTGAGGTCATCGGCAGCTTGTCGGGCGGTTGCGTCGAGGCGGCCGTGTACGACGTCGCGCAGAACGTCCTCGCCGACGGAATCCCCGCGACAGCGCACTACGGCATCAGCGACGACGACGCGTTCGCGGTCGGGCTCACCTGCGGCGGCAGCCTCGACGTCGTGGTCTGCGAGCCGGACCCCACCGTGCTGGAGTGGCTTCTCCGGCAGCTCGCGCGCGACGAGCCGTGCGCGCTCGCGACGATCGTGGGCGGCCCGGCCGCGATCGGCGCGCAGCTGCTCGTGACCGAGCTCGAGGTCGTCGGCAGCCTCGGCAACGAGGGGCTCGACGTCGCTGCCGTCGCGGACGGACGGGGCATGCTCGCCGCGGGACAGGACGGGCTGCGTCACTACGGTGCGCGCGGGCAGCGTCGCATCGACGACGTCACCGTGCTCGTGCAGAGCTTCACTCCGCCGCCGCGCATGCTCGTCTTCGGTGGCACCGACTTCGCGGCGGCGCTCACCCGGGTCGGCAGCTTCCTCGGCTACCGCGTCGTCCTCTGCGACGCGCGGCCGGTGTTCGCAACCGCCCGCCGGTTCCCGGACGCGGCTGAGGTCGTCTGCGACTGGCCCGACCGCTACCTGGCCGCGGAGGTCGCAGCGGGCCGTGTCGACGCGCGCACCGTCGTCGCCGTCCTCACCCACGACCCGAAGTTCGATGTGCCCCTGCTGCAGGTGGCGCTCGCCTCCGCCGCCGGCTACGTCGGGGCGATGGGCAGCCGTCGTACGCACGACACGCGGCTGGCCCAGCTGCGAGAGGCGGGCATGGACGAGCTGACCCTCGGCCGGCTGCGTTCACCGATCGGGCTCGACGTCGGCGGGCGCACCGCGGAGGAGACCGCCATCTCGATCGCCGCCGAGCTCATCCAGGCGCGGTGGGGCGGGACCGGCAAGCCGCTCGGGTCCGTGGACGGCGCGATCCACTGGAGCGTCGCGGACGGGATCGCCCTCGTCCCGTGACGGTGGCTGGTCTGCTGCTGGCGGCCGGTTCCGGGAGCCGCATCGGCGGGCCGAAGGCGCTGCTCGAGATCGGTGGCAGCACTCTCGTGCAACGCGGTGTGACCTTGCTCCGCGACGGCGGCTGCACACCGGTCCTGGTCGTCCTCGGGGCTCACGCGGAGGACGTCCGCGGCCTGGTCGACGGCGACGTGGTGGTCGCAGCGGACTGGGCCGACGGGATCGGCGCCTCGCTGCGCGCGGGTCTCACTGCTCTCGCAGACGGCCCCTCGTCGGCCTGCGTCGTCGCGCTCGTCGACCAGCCGCTCGTCGGGGTGGAGGCGGTACGACGGCTCCTGGCGGTCGCCGACCGTGCCGACGCGGCCGTTGCGACGTACGACGGCGAGCCGCGCAACCCGGTGCTGCTGTCGCGAGCCGTATGGGAGGAGGTCGCCTTCCTGGCTGTCGGCGACGTGGGCGCACGGCCATGGCTGCGAGCCAACGCCGACCGCGTGCTGTCCGTCTCCTGCGACGGGACCGGCTCGGCGACGGATGTCGACACCGCAGACTCCCTTGCTGCCGTACGCGACCTGCTGCGGTAGCTCAGGCCGCCCTGCGCCAGGCCTCGGCGAGCGCGACCAGACTGCCGGTGCGACGCGCCCGATCCAGGCTCGGGGTCACGACGACGATCTCGTCCACCTCGGCCGCCGCCTTCAGCTCCAGCAGCCGCTCGGCCACCGCCTTCGGCTCGCCGACGACCATGCGGCTCTCGTCGCGCGGTCCGGTGCGGAACTGCGCCGATCGCGCGAGCTCGGTCACCTGCTCCGGTCGTAGCGGCTCGCGGACCCCGCGGCGGAGGTTCTGCATCGTCAGCGTCCACGCGGCCTCGAACTCGACGACCGCGTCCTGGTCCTCGCTGGCGAAGCTCAGCACCGACATGGCGGAGTACGGCGTGTCACCCTCGAGCCGCGGCGTGAAGCGCCGGCGGTAGTCACGGAGCACCTCGACCGCGATCTCGGGGCTCATGTGATGGGCGAACACGGCACGCAGCCCGTTGACTGCGGCGAAGGCCGGACCGTAGCCACTCGAGCCGAGCAGGAAGATCTCAGGCCGCTCGTCCACGACCGGCGCCGCGACGAGTGGGGCATAGGGGTGGTCCTCGGGGAAGCCGTCGCCGAGGAACGCGAGCAGCTCGGCGACCTGCGTCGGGAACTCTGCTGCCGGATCGACGCGCAGCCCGCGACGCAGCACGTGGGCGCTCAGGGGATCTGTGCCAGGCGCGCGTCCGAGGGCGAGGTCGATGCGCCCGGGGTACATGGCCACCAGGGTCCGGAAGGTCTCGGCCACCTTGAAGGCAGCGTGGTTCGGCAGCATGATGCCGGCGGCGCCGACCCGGATCCGGCCGGTCTGCGCTGCAACGTGCGCGATCAGGATCTCCGGAGCGCTGCAGGCGAGGCTCCGCATGTTGTGGTGCTCGGAGACCCAGTAGCGGCGGTAGCCGGCGTCCTCGACGGCCTGCGCGATGCCCACCGCGCCCGCGATGGCGGAGTGCGCGCTCTCGCCGTGCTCGATGCCGACGAAGTCGAGCAGGGAAAGGGGCAGGGTCGGTACGACGGCGCTCACTCCTGTGGGAAGCCGGAGCGCTCCGAGGGCATTCCGCCCGGCCGTCACCCGCCGAGAAGCAGGAACAGCCCGCCGAGCGTGAAGACCACCATCACCGCCAGCAGGGGGTACTGACTCACGCGGGCCTGCGCGCGGTGCCCGGGGCCGGCGAGGCGGACGGCGCGGTCGTGTGCGAGGACGACGCCGAGGATGTGCCCTCCCACGATGGCCGCGACCTGCACGAGGCTGATCGTGCGCGGGCTGACCGCGGTGTAGTCGACCGCGTTCTTCGCCGTACCGAACAGGTCCCAGCCCCGGCCGAACGGGTCACTCCCAAGGATGTAGGTCAGCTGGCCGTCGAGCATCAGCAGCGAGAAGTAGTGCGCGATCGCATAGCCCGCGGCGATCGGGATCACCGAGTGGGCGTACTTCGCCGGACCGTCGACGATCCCGCTGCTCCGTCCGGCGACCGTCGTCGCGGCGAAGTACAGCGCTGCGACGAGCAGGATCATCAGGGGGAGCCCGATCAGCTGGGGACGCGTTGCCGCGTCACCGGCGACCCCGGGCCCGTTCTGCCACCACGTCGTGCGGGTCAGGCCGTCGAAAGCGGTGCTTCCGACGAGCACGACGACAACCGCCGCCAGGCCGCGCTCCTCCGCGAGCCCGGCGGCGCCATCGAGCGGGTTGCGCACGACGAGAACGCCGTCGTCGCGACGGCCGAACGGCGAGAGCCGGCCGATCAGGCTGCTGTAGACCTCGAACCCGTCACCGCGCGCGAACCAGCCAGACCCGTACCAGAGCGCGGCGCCGAGCTGCAGGATCGAGTAGACGAGCAGGTACATCCCCACGACGGCCGGGCGCGAGCGACCCGGGAAGGCGAGCTCGAGGAACGTGAACGTGAGCAGCGCGACCACCGCCGGCCAGTAGCCGAGCCGCGGCAGCCCCTCCGCACCAGGTGCTTCGCCGCTCAGCCGGGTGAGTGCCCAGTGGATGCTGCGCAGCGGGTTGACGCGCCGCCACACCGGGCCGAGCAGGAGGCTCGCGACCACGAGCCCCACCCAGAACTGGATGTAGAACGCCCACGGTGCGACGTTGGCCGGGATGTCGGCCGGCCCGAAGAAGGCCGCGCCGAGCACCACCAGCCAGAGCACCAGCGCGATGAGCCGCAGCAGGACAGTCGTGGCCCGGCTGTCGACGACGGACTGGACGACAGCCGGCAAGGGACGGCCGGCGAGCCCGCCCCGCAGCCTTGCGTCCGGCCACAGGGCGCCGAGGGCCAGGAAGGACACGAGCACCGCCGCCCCGCCGCCGATGATCGCGAGGCTGACCGGGATCGGCAGGTCGGCGCGGGTCCCGACGCCGTGCGCGAGGACGTCGACGGCAGACCTCACTGGACCTGCAGGAACACGAGGCGGTGCTTGAGCTTCTCGAGCTCGCACTCCCACTTACCGGGCAGCGTCGCCTTGAACAGGATCGTGACGGTGCCGCCCTTCGTGACGTCTGCCATCTTGTCGTAGCCGTGCAGGTGCACCTCGTCTGCGACATCACTCGTGACGACCAGGGCGACGGTGCTGTTCTGCTTGACCTTGACGACGGCGCCGGCACCGCTGACCTTGCCGCCGGCGTACGTGATGTGGATTGTCTGGTCGACCGCTGCCGCGGTCGGACTGGCCGAGGGTTCGGCGCTGGTTGACGCCGGCGAGCTGGGGGTGGCGAGCGCCGAGGTGGAGGGTGAGCTCGAGGCCGACGTGCTCTTGCCCGCGCAACCGGCCACGGCGACGCTGCCGAGAGTGATGCCGAGCAGGACGCGGCTGATCAGTGTGCTGTGCATCGTGGAGGTGCTCCGTTCGGAGGAGGTATGGGGGGTCGGGCGATCTCTGCGCTACGCGCAGGGTCGCGAGACCGGCGGCCCACGCCGAACGGGTTGCGGTGAGCACCAGGGGGAGTCGTGCCACGTCATCGGGGCGGGCCCCGGCGCTGCCGGTGCCGGGACGCGGAGGACCGGCCGTGTCCCGACTGACGTGAGCCGGGCCGCGAGCCTGCGCAGTCGAACTCCCAGCGCTGTCAGCGAGCGCGCCGTCCTCCAGAGGCCGGCATCGCCACGGGCGAGCAGCAGGGACGCGAGCCCGACCGCGACGACGTGCAACGCCAGCATCGTCGACGGGCCAGCCGTGGCAACGTGCTCCGGGCCGTGGCAGCACAGCTCCAGCGCGCCATGTCCGAGGACCTGTCCCAGGGTCAGCCAGGCCACCAGGAAGCCGGTCGATCGCTGCCGCGACAGCTGTGACCAGGTCGCCGGCAGGAGGATCGAGCCCGTGAGCACGACGCCGCTGGCGGTGACGCACCCGCCTGCTGCTACGTGGGCGGCGACGCCCAGCGCGACCGATGGCACGGCGACGAGCAGGCTGCGCGCAGCGCGGAGGGCACCCCGACCCGGCTGCAGCGCCACCGCTCGCTCGCTCTCCTCAGGCATTGCTCATCCACGTGCATTGTCGCCGACCCGCGTCAGCTCGGCGTGAGGGCCGTGTGGGGAGCCCCCCGCGGGGCACACCAACAGGGTGACGAAGCCCGCGGAGACGACCGAGGTGCAGGTCGAGCTGCCTGCCGACCTGACGGCGCCGGGCGCGGCCCGCGCCGCCACCCGCAGCGTGCTGCCGCGCTGGCGGCTCGCCGCGCTCCTCGACCCCGTGCTCCTCGTCGTCTCCGAGCTCGTCGGCAACGCCGTGCGCCACGGTCGTCCGCCGGTCGGCCTGCGCCTCCAGAAAGCCGGACGTGGGGTCACGGTGGGCGTGCATGACGAGGCATCGACGCCGCCCGCGCTGGCCGAGGCGGCCCCCGACGCCGAGTCGGGGCGCGGCATGCTCCTCGTCGATGCTGTGGCCAGCGAGTTCGGCGTCGAGCAGATCGACGGCGACGGCAAGGTCGTGTGGGCGCACGTGGACCCGGAGGCCGAGGCCCCGTAGCTCGCCCGTGGCAGACTTCGGCCAACGTGGCAGATACGGCAGTTCCTGGAACGGCCGACGCTGTGGCGGCCGGCTACCCGGCTGCCCTCCACACCTTCCTCGCCGGCTCCCACCTCATCGCACCGGCCGATCTTCCCGCCCTCGTGCAGCGCTCGGCCGCCAACCTCGGGGCAAGCGATGCCGTGGTCTACCTCGTCGACTACGAGCAGCAGGTGCTCACGCCGTTGCCCGCGGCAGCTGCCTCGGCGCGCGAGGCGCAGTCGGTCGACGCGACGGTCGCCGGCCGGGCCTTCCAGCGGGTCGAGCCACAGGACATCGGCTCGGAGGCCGAGCGCAGGGTGTGGCTGCCCCTGCTCGACGGCGTCGAGCGGCTCGGCGTGCTCGAGCTCGTGCTGCCCGTCTCGGAGCCCCTGCCTGGGCAGACCCTGGTCCTGCTCGGGCAGTTCGCCCACGTCGTCACCGAGCTGCTGCTGAGCAACAGGCAGTACACCGACACGTTCGAGTGGGTACGCCGACGCCGGCCGATGACGCTGCCCGCCGAGATGCAGCACTCGCTGCTGCCGCCCTTGACGTTCGGCACGACCCGCGTCGTCATCAGCGGCCTCCTGGCGCCGGCGTACGAAGTCGGAGGAGACGCGTTCGACTACGCGCTGAACGGCAACATCGCCCACGTCGCGGTGTTCGACGCGGTCGGGCACGGCCTGCACGCCAGCCTGCTCGCCAACCTCGCCGTGTCCTGCTACCGGAACGGCCGGCGGGCCGGGCTGCCCCTGCAGGAGCGCGCCGCCGAGATCGATGCGGCTCTCGCGGACGGCTTCGGCGTGGAGCGCTACGTCACCGCAGTCATCGGCGAGCTCGACGTCGACACCGGCGTGTTCCGGTGGATCAACGCCGGCCACCCCGAGCCGATGCTGCTCCGCGGCGGGCAGCTGGTGAAGGAGCTGACCTGCGAGCCCGGCCTGCCGCTCGGGATGGGCACCCTGACCGCCGGCGCGCCCTACGAGGTGTGCGAGGAGTCCCTGCAGCCCGGCGACCGGCTGCTGCTCGTCACCGACGGCGTCGACGAGGCCCGGACCGAGGACGGCAGCTTCTTCGGGCGCGACCGGCTGGCGGAGTTCGCGGCCAAGGAGCTGGCTTCCGGGTTGCCGACGCCGGAGGTCATGCGCAGACTGCAGGCAGCGATCCTGCGCTACCAGACCGGGCAGCTCCAGGACGACGCGACGACGCTGTTCGTGGAGTGGCTGACGGGCACTGCCGAGGAGATGGCCCCGGTCTAGTTGCACATGAGTTGCAACAGCGGATGGATGGCCTTAGCGTTCGCAGCATGACCCTCGTCGCCCCTGCACCGGCGCCCTCCGCTCGCAAGCGGCTGATCCACTTCGAGCGCGACGAGAAGGTCCGGGTCGGCGCGTTGTTCGGTGCGGTCGCCGCCCTGCACGTCGTCGGGTTCGGCCTGTTCGCCCACTACAACTCCATCGCCAAGTACCACCAGATCGCCGACAGCAAGGGCACGCTCCTGTACGCCGGCGCTGCCTCACTGGCCTACGTCTTCGGGCTGCGGCACGCCTTCGACGCCGACCACATCGCGGCGATCGACGACACGACCCGGCTGCTGCTCCAGAAGGGCAAGAAGCCGCTCGGCGTGGGCTTCTTCTTCTCGCTCGGGCACTCCACCGTCGTCTTCGGGCTGTCCTTCGGCATCGCCGTGGCTGCGAAGGCCGCCGCAGGGTTTCAGGAGTCGTTCGCCGGCATCGGGGGCGTCATCGGAGCAAGCGTCTCCGGGGTCTTCCTCTACGTCATCGCAGGTTTCAACTTCGTGATCCTGCTGGGGATCATCCGCACCTGGCAGGAGATGAAGAAGGGCCAGTACACGCCTGACCAGCTCGACGACCTGCTCGCCCAGCGCGGGCTCATGAACCGGATCTTCAAAGGCCGCTACAACAAGTTCATCTCTCACTCGTGGCAGATGTACCCCGTCGGCATCTTGTTCGGGCTCGGCTTCGACACCGCCACGGAGGTGGGCTTCCTGGCGATCTCGGCGACCGCCGCCACGGCGGCCGTCGGCTCCGGCGTCAGCCTTCCGCCGCTCGCGATCATCGCGCTGCCGATCATCTTCGCGGCCGGGATGTCACTCATGGACACCTTCGACGGCGTCTTCATGTGCAAGGCCTACGACTGGGCCTTCACCAACCCGCTGCGCAAGATCTTCTACAACATCTCCACCACGGGCCTTTCCATCTTCGTGGCCTTCGTGATCGGGACCATCGAGCTCGTCAGCGTCATCAGCACCAAGGGCGGTTTCGCCGACGTCCAGCCCTTCACCTACATCAGCAACATCGACCTCAACCGCATCGGCTACTTCATCGTGGGCGTCTTCCTCGTGACGTGGCTGGGCAGCGTGGCGGTCTGGAAGTACGGCCGGATCGAGCAGCGCTACAGCAGCAGCCTGAGCCGGCACGTGGAGCCCGCCGCAAGCGTCGACTGACGTCATGATCACCCGGCCTACCGGCAGGTAACCGGACCCGTCCGTCGAATCGGACGGGATGAGGTCCCGCCTCCTCGCCGTCCTGGCGATCGCCGCTCCGCTGCTCGTCCCGATGGGCGCCTCCGCCCAGCCTGGCGACGTCGGCGGGTCGATCGTGGCCGGGCCCGGCGGAGCGACCCTCGGCTACGCCAGCAAGGTGACCGTCGAGCCTCAGGGCACCCCGCTGACCTTCTACAACCTCGACGAGCTCGCGCACACCGTCACCGCGGTGGACCGTGGGCCCGACGGCCGCCCTCTGTTCAACGGAAACGCGCTGCCGGAGAGCACCTCCACGATCGCCGGCGTCGACAAGCTGCGGGCCGGCAGCTACACGTTCTTCTGCTCGTTCCACCCCAACATGAGCGGCACGCTCATCGTCCAGGGCGGCAGTGGGGGCGTGGGGCCGACTGCGCCGAAGTTCGAGCAGCCGCTGCGCATCCCGCCGACGTTGACCGGATCGCGCATCACGCTGACCGCGCAGCAGGCCGACGTGCCGATCCTGGCCCACCGGCCGCCGACGACGATGCTGACCTACAGCGGCAGCTGGCCCGGCCCGACCATCCGACGCCCTGTGGGACAGCGCACCACCGTGACGGTCGTCAACAAGCTGCCCGACGCCTTCGGCTCGCTCAGCCTGCACCTGCACGGCGACCACCACAGCTCCGCGGACGACGGGCGTCCGGACGCCGACCTGGTGGCGCCGGGGGCTCAGCGCGCCTACGACTTCCCGCTGACCGACGGCGGGAAGCCGGAGCGAGCGGCGTTCAGCTTCTATCACGACCACCGCATGGACCTGACCGGTCGCAACAACTGGTACGGACTGCAGGGGATGTTCATCACCGACGACCCGGCGGAGAAGAAGCTACGGCTCCCGGAGGGCCGCTACGACCTGCCGCTGCTGGTCGCGGACCGAAGCTTCGACGACGCCTCGCAGCTGACCGATCCTTTCCCGAAGGCGTCCGACCCCAACACCGTGACGTCACCGGTCAACGGCCCCTACGCACCGCCCGGCGACGCGACGGTCGGCACGCACACGCTTGTCAACGGCGTCTTCCAGCCCTACCAGGTCGTGGCGACGCACCGCTACCGGCTGCGGCTGCTGAACGCGTCGGGCTTCTCGTCGTACGACTTCCAGCTCTCCGACGGACGGCCGATGGTGCAGGTCGGCAACGGCAGCGGCCTGCTCACCAAGCCCGTCAGCCGCACCGACGTCCTGCTCGGTCCCGCCGAGCGCGCGGACGTGATCGTCGACTTCGGCCACGACCTCGGCAAGAGGGTGGTCCTGCAGAGCGTCGCCCGCGTCGACGGCCGGCCCGCCGGAATCGGTACGCCGACCACCCCCGTCATGCAGTTCCGCGTCACCTCGCGGGTGAGTGACAGCACCGCCGTACCCGCCGCGCTCATGCCGCTGCCGCCGCTCGCGATCCCCGCCACACCGACGCAGACGTGGGCCTTCGGGCTCGCGCCCGATGCCGGGCGCAAGGGCACCGCATGGACGATCAACGGCAAGCCCTACGACGACATGCGCGTCGACGCGACCGTCGAGCTGGGGTCGGTCCAGCGCTGGCTGCTCATCAACACCAGCCCGCTGACGCACTTCATCCACCTCCACGAGGAGGCCTGGCGCACGGTCACGCGCAACGGGCAGCCGCCGCCGGCGTGGGAGGCCGGCTACCAGGACACCTGGCGGCTCGACCCCGGTGACACCGTCGAGGTGGCCGCCCGCATCACCGACCACCTCGGCCCGTTCCTCATCCACTGCCACATGCTCGACCACGAGGACCA
Source organism: Frankiales bacterium (assembly GCA_025465135.1). Taxonomy (GTDB): domain Bacteria; phylum Actinomycetota; class Actinomycetes; order Mycobacteriales; family SCTD01; genus RYN-124. The sequence continues at coordinate 10,021 of JAODNA010000186.1, forward strand.
CGGGATGATGGCGACCTTCGCCGTCGTGAAGCCCGGGTCGCTGCTCCCCGCTCCGACGCACCACCAGGACCTGTCCGGTCTGCCCCTGTCAGTCATCGCGTCGGCGGCCGTGTGCCGCCGAGAGGAGACCCTGTGAGGATCCGCCCTGCCCTGGCCGCTGCCGTGGCCCTGCTGTCGTTCGGGTCGATGACCCTGCACGCACAGGCCGCGCCCCACAGCCGCGTGATCCTCGTGTGCAGTGGCACCGCCGGCTGCCCGAGCACGCCGGCGGGAACCCCGGTCTACAAGAGCATCGCGGTGGGCGTCAGCCACGCGCAGAACGGCGACTGGGTCATGGTCTGGCCCGGCTACTACCGCGAGGCCGTGACCATCCAGCCCGGCAAGGGCCTGAGCAGCGGCCTCCACATCCGCGGGATGCAGCGCAACGGCGTCGTGCTCGACGGCAGCAAGGCCGACGGCTCGGGCATCCACGTCCTCGGCGTCAACAACACCTGGGTCGAGAACATGACCGGCCAGCACTACAAGACCGGCTCGTCCAACGCCTTCTACTGGACGGGTGTCGACGGCTTCTGGGGCAACTACCTGACGGCGTACGACAACGGCGACTACGGCGTCTACGCCTACAACTCCACGTCCTCGGGGCCGACGCCGTCCACGTTCGCCTTCGACTACGGGTCGTGGAACGCCGACAGCGGCATCTACGTCGGCGGCTGCAGTGACTGCCACACGGTCGTCACCAACAGCAAGTCGGAGAAGAACGCGCTGGGCTACTCCGGCACCAACGCCGGCGGTGAGCTCTACCTCATCAACAGCGAGTGGGACCACAACGCGACGGGCATCCTGCCCAACACGCTGACGAGCGAGCCCGACCCGCCGCAGCGCGGCACGACGATCGCCGACAACTACATCCACGACAACAACGACAGCGACGTCCCCGGCAGCGGCATCACGGGCATCGCACCCGTCGGCGTCGGGATCGGCCTGGCCGGCGGCTGGGACAACATCGTCCGGCACAACGTCATCGCCAACCAGAAGCACGTCGGCGTACTGCTCCAGTGGCTGTTCACCCCTCCGGTCAACAACCAGGTGGTCTCCAACACGTTCATCAAGACCGGCACCTCGGGCAGCCCGGGAGACGCCGACATCGCGATCGACGCGACCGGGGTCAACAACTGCATCGACCACAACGTCGACGGCGTCGGCGGCAAGGACGGCTCCGCGACCGTGGACCCGCCGAACCCGGTCGGCCTGACCAACTGCGGCGACTCCAACCCGCTGCGGGCCAACGCCGGCCGCGGTGTCTACTCTCCCGGGGACCCGGTCGTCGACGTCGAGAGCGCCCTCAACGCGGCCGGGATCACCGAGCCGAAGAACTACAAGGGCCCGGGCAAGCACCCCGAGGCGCAGCTGACGATGGCCAACCCGTGCGCAGGCGCTCCCGCCAACCCGTGGTGCGTCAACGGCCGGCCGATCATCACCCCGCCGACGTCGCCCGGTCGGTAGGCAGGGTGCGTCGCCCCTGGGGTGGGTAGGCGCAGGGAGTGGCACGGCGGCGCACGGCGGACGATGACGCCTGCGTCCGCGTGCGCGGCGCGCGGGAGAACAACCTGCGCAACGTCGACGTCGAGATCCCACGCGACGCGCTCGTCGTGTTCACGGGTGTGTCGGGCTCGGGCAAGTCGTCGCTGGCTTTCGGGACCCTGTACGCCGAGGCGCAGCGGCGGTACTTCGAGTCGGTGGCGCCCTACGCCCGGCGCCTGATCCAGCAGGTCACCGCCCCGAAGGTCGACGAGATCACCGGCCTGCCACCGGCCGTCGCGCTGCAGCAGCGCCGGGGTGCGCCGAGCTCGCGCTCCACGGTCGGCACCCTGACGACGCTCTCCAACCTGCTGCGACTGCTCTACTCGCGAGCCGGCACCTACCCCCGTGGCGCGGCCCACCTGGAGGCGGAGGCGTTCTCACCCAACACCGTCGCGGGCGCCTGTCCCGAGTGCCACGGGCTCGGCCGCGTCCATCGCGCCACCGAGGCGACGCTCGTACCCGACCCGTCGCTGAGCATCCGGGAGGGCGCGATCGCGGCCTGGCCCGGCGGATGGCAAGGACGCAACCTGCGCGACATCGTCACCGCTCTCGGCATCGACGTCGATACGCCGTGGCGACGCCTGCCGAAGCGCAAGCGGGACTGGTTGCTCTTCACCGAGGAACAACCGGTCGTCCTCGTCACCCCGGAGGAGGACCGCAACGAGTGGGAGTACAACGGCACGTTCTGGGGCGCCGAGCGCTACATCATGCGGACGCTGGCGACGTCGAAGAGCCAGGCGATGCGGGATCGGGCGCTGCGCTTCGTGCAGACGGTCGCGTGCCCGACCTGCAAGGGCAGCGGGCTGCAGCCCGCCGCTCTGCGCGTGCAGTTCGCAGCCCGGTCGATCGCTGAGGTCAACGCGCTTCCGCTGGCCGATGCAGCCGAGCTCCTGCGTCCCACGGCAGACCTGGCGACCGACCCCGACGCGTGGGGTGAGGGCGAGCGCTCGGAGGCCGCGGTGCGGCTCTGCCGTGACCTCGTCGACCGCATCGAGGTGCTCCTCGAGCTGGGGCTCGGCTACCTGAGCATGGGACGCGCGACGACGACGCTGTCACCGGGCGAGATGCAGCGCCTGCGCATCGCGACGCAGCTGCGGTCCGGGCTCTTCGGCGTGGTCTACGTCCTCGACGAGCCGTCTGCCGGCCTGCACCCGGCCGACGCCGAGCCGCTCCTGGCAGTGCTCGACCGGCTCAAGGCTGCCGGCAACTCGCTGTTCGTCGTCGAGCACGACATGGAGGTCGTACGACGAGCCGACTGGGTGGTCGACGTCGGGCCGGGTGCGGGCGAGCACGGCGGGCGGGTCCTCTACAGCGGACCGGTGGCCGGGCTCGAGCAGGTCCGCACGTCGGTCACCCGGCGGTTCCTCTTCGGCGAACGGGTGACCGCCGAGCACGACCGGCGCGAGCCCACGGCGTGGGTGGACCTCCACGGGATCACGCGACACAACCTGCGCGGCATCGACGCGAGGATCCCGCTCGGCGTGCTGACAGCCGTGACCGGTGTCTCCGGCTCGGGGAAGTCGACACTGGTCACGCACGTGCTCGCCGATGTCGTGCGGGCGCACCTCGGCGGCGCCCCCGACGAGGACGACGTGGACGCGTACGTCGAGACGCAGACGACCTCGGTCGATGCCATCGGGATCGACGCGATCGACCGCCTCGTGCGGGTCGACCAGCGACCGATCGGCCGCACGCCGCGGTCCAACCTCGCGACGTACACCGGCCTGTTCGACGCGGTGCGCAAGGCGTTCGCGGGCACCAGGAAGGCGAGGGCGCGGCGCTACACCGCGGGCCGGTTCTCCTTCAACGTCGCCGCGGGTCGCTGCGAGACCTGCCAGGGCGACGGGTTCGTCGCCGTCGAGCTGATCTTCCTGCCGGGCACCTACGCGGCCTGCCCGACCTGTCACGGCGCGCGCTACAACGACGCGACTCTGGAGGTCACCTACCGCGGGAAGAACATCGCGGACGTCCTCGGCATGACGGTCGATGAGGCGGCCGACTTCTTCCACGACCTCCCGGGCGCGGCGCGTTCGCTGGCGACGCTGCAGGACGTCGGGCTCGGCTACCTCAGGCTGGGACAGCCCGCAACGGAGCTGTCCGGCGGCGAGGCGCAGCGCATCAAGCTGGCCACCGAGCTGCAACGGACCGCCCGCGGTCATGTGCTCTACGTACTCGACGAGCCGACGTCCGGTCTGCATCCGGCCGACGTGGAGGTCCTGCTCCGGCAGCTGCACCGGCTCGTCGACAGCGGCCACACGGTCGTCGTCGTGGAGCACGACCTCGACGTGATCGCGACAGCCGACTGGGTCATCGACCTCGGCCCGGGCGGTGGCGACGCCGGCGGTCGCATCGTGGCCGCGGGACCGCCGAGCGCGGTCGCGCGCGTGAAGGGCAGCGCGACCGCGCCGTACCTCACGGCGAGGCTGGGCTGAGGTCAGGCGCCGAGCCAGGCCCCGTCGTCACCGAGCCGCGCGATGCGGACGTGCATGGTCGACCGCTGGTGCAGCGCGGCCTGTACGGCGCGGTGCAGGCCGTCGTCGAGGTAGAGCTCGCCCTGCCAGGAGATGACGTGGCCGAACATGTCGCCGTAGAACGTGGAGTCCTCGGCGAGCAGCACGTCCAACCGCAGCTCGGCCTTCACGGTGATGAGGTCGTCGAGGCGGACCTGTCGCGGCGGGATCTGCGCCCAGTCGCGGCTCGAGACCTCCGGCATCGGATACGGGCGCGCGTCGAGCACCCCGCGGAACACCTTGCCGCCGGACAGCGGGCGGCGCGTCGTACGCCGAGGCGGGGTCGGGCTGCTCACCTGGTCCTCCGTGGGTCCAGGTCAGCATGCCTTGTCCGACCGCCTCTAGGCGGGATGCGCCTGCCGGAGCCGGTCGGTGATGCGCTTCTGCAGCAGCACCGGGATGAACGTCCGGACGGGGGCGTCGGAGAACTCCTGCAGCCCCTCGTCGACCTCGCGGCTGATCGTCTCGTCCGGCACCTGGCCGGCGAAGCGCCGTCGGAGCGCGGCCTCCACGGTCCGGAGCTGAACGGTCTCATCAACATGCGGCTGGATGTCGTGCGCCATGGCCGGAGCATGCCGTCCGCTCCCTCATGGCTGGCAAGCCTCGCAAGGTGAACAGTGGGTGAACGAGTCCCGTGTCCGCCAGATGTTCACCTGCCGGCCCACGTCTCGCCCCTGCGGTGTTCCCGCGGGCGGGCCACGGTCCGGCCATGGAGATCCTCGGACATCGCGGACGCCCGGCGCCCGACACGCCGGAGAACACCCTTGCGGCTGTCGGCGCGGCCCTCGCGGACGGCGCCGACGGCGTCGAGGTCGACGTCCGGCTCACCGCTGACGGGGTAGCGGTGTGCTGTCACGACGCCGGGCTGCAACGGGTTGCCGGTGTCGCCCGCGGAGTGCGCAGCCTCTCGCTCGCCGAGCTCGCCGCCATCCGCGTCGCCGGGCATCCAGTGCCGACTGTCGCTGACGTGCTGCGTCTCCTTGCCGGCCGCGGCCGCCTCGTCCTCGACCTCAAGCCCGAGCAACGGCCGCGCGCACTGCTGGCGGCCGTCGCCGAGGCCGTCGCGGCCACCGACGTCGGGATGCCGCGCCTGGTGCTGTCCTCCTTCGACGGGTCGGTGCTCGCAGCCTGCGCGGCCATGGCGCCGCGCCTGGAGCGGGCGGTGATCCTCACCGGCGCCGAGCCCTTCAGTCAGATCCTGGCGCAAGCTGTGAGTCGTGGGGACACGGCGCTGCACGTACCGGCTCGGACCGTCTTCGGCGCGCCAGACCTGGTCGCCGCCGCTCACCGACGTGGCCTGGAGGTACGTGTCTGGACGGTCAACCGGCCGGTCGACGCACGGCTGCTGCGGCTGCTCGACGTCGACGCGCTGATCACCGACGTACCCGGTCCGCTGCGGGCGGCGATGGTGGCCCGACAGACGAACGCCCTGCTCTCTTCGGCGGTGCCGGCCCTCGACTGACCGCCTGCCGGACGACCTGCCTGCAGGCGTTCACCCGTGGTTCACCCGGGCTGCACCACGGGTCCATGTCGGCTGCCTACCGTCGGTGACGAGGCCGGCGGGGAGCCGGCACGGACGCACCGAGGGGAACACATTGAGCACGACGCGAGGAGCAAAGCTGGCGTTGCTGGCAGCAGCCGGCACGTTGGCCCTCTCCGCCTGCGGGACTGACTCGCAGGGCGGCACGGCCAGCGGACCGACTTCAGCGGCAAGCGCTTCCAGCTCCACCGCCTGCGCCACCGGCGAGCTCAAGGGCGCCGGCTCGACCTTCCAGAAGAACATCGTCGCGCAGTGGATCAAGGACTTCGGCGCTGCCTGCTCCGGCGCCAACCTGGACTACCAGGGCGTCGGCTCCGGCGCCGGGATCAAGCAGTTCGGCTCGAAGACGATCGACTTCGCCGGCTCGGACTCGGTCATGAAGCCCGACGAGCAGGCGGCCGCGGACAAGCGCTGCGGCGGGCCGGCCGTCCACCTGCCCATCACGGCCGGCGGCATCGCGCTGGCCTACAAGCTCACAGGTGTGAGCGATCTTCAGCTCTCGCCGAAGACCCTGGCCGGCATCTTCCAGGGCACCATCAAGAAGTGGGACGACGCGGCGATCAAGGCCGACAACCCCAGCGCATCCCTGCCGAGCACGGGCATCACCGCTGTGCACCGCAGCGACTCCTCCGGCACGACCAGCGTCTTCTCCAAGTTCCTCAACGCCACGGCTGCTCCCGACTGGAAGCTCGGCGAGGGCAAGGAGCTCAAGTGGCCCGCCAGCGTCCAGGGCGCGGCGAAGAGCGACGGCGTCACGCAGGCGGTGTCCGGAAGCGACGGCGCGATCACCTACGTCGAGGCCTCGTTCGCCACCTCCGGCGGCCTCGGCGTCGCCAAGATCAAGAACGGCGCGGGTGAGTACACCGCGCTGACGGCCGACACCGTAAGCAAGGCACTCGAGGGCGCCTCCGTGCCGGACAGCGGCAACGACCTCCAGGTCAAGTACGACTTCGCCAACACGACGGCCGGTGCCTACCCGATCACGGCGATCTCCTACGAGATCGTCTGCTCGAAGGGCAACGACGCCGCCAAGCTGGCCCTGCTCAAGGCGTTCCTGACCTACGACGCCACCACCGGCCAGGCCGCCGCCACCGGCCTTGGCTTCGCCCCCCTGCCCCAGAGCATCGCCACCAAGGTCACCGCGGCGATCGCCGCGCTCGCCTAGGTCGACCGCACTTCCCCGCCGCCCGCTCCCCGATCCGGGGAGCGGGCGGAGGCCGTCCCCGCCGGCTGCCAACCGAGAGGCAGACTGCACCGCATGAGTGATGCACCCGTGCTTGCCGGTGGCGGACTGACCCCACTCAGCGCCTCGCAGGACAGTGCAACCGGCGGCCGGCTCGGTGACAAGGTCTTCCGCGGGCTGGCCGGATCGGCGGGGGTCACCCTCCTGGTCATCATCGGCGGGATCGGGGTGTTCCTCGTCGCACAGGCCATCCCCGCCCTCCGCGACGACAGCGCCAGCTTCCTCACCACCAGGGAGTTCCTGCCCGAAGCAGACGTACCGCTGTTCGGCGTCGCCGCACTGGCATTCGGGACCGTGCTCTCCTCGCTCCTGGCGCTGTTGATGGCCGTGCCGGTCGCGCTCGGTGTGGCCCTGTTCATCACGCAGGTCGCGCCACGGCGGGTGGCCGCCGTGCTCGGCAACCTCGTCGACCTCCTTGCTGCCGTACCCAGCGTCGTCTACGGGCTCTGGGGCGTGGCCTACCTCAACGCGAAGGTCGTGCCGGTGTCGTCGGGCCTGCACGCCGCCTTCGGCTGGATTCCCCTGTTCGGCGACACCGGGGGCCGGTACGGGCGCTCCCTCTTCCTGGCGTCGGTCGTGCTCGCGATCATGATCCTGCCCATCGTCGCCGCCCTGTCCCGCGAGATCTTCCTGCAGGTCCCGATCGGCAACCGCGAGGCTGCCTACGCACTTGGCGCTACGCGCTGGGAGATGATCCGCACCGCAGTGCTCCCCTTCAGCCGTCCGGGTGTGACGGCCGCGGTGATGCTCGGCCTCGGGCGAGCCCTCGGCGAGACGATCGCCGTCGCCCTGGTGCTGCTCTCGAACTACGAGATCAGCGCGAAGGTGCTGGGGCCCGGAGGCAACACGATCGCGGCCAACATCGCGACCAAGTTCGGCGAGTACGGACCGACCGGGCGCGGGGCCCTCATCGCTTCCGGCCTGGTGCTCTTCGTGATCACCTTCGTGGTCAACCTCGCTGCGCGCGGTGTCATCTACCGCAGCGCCCGGCGACTGGCCGGCACATGACATCCGTCGACGCCGGTGGCCTCACTGCGAGCCGACCCGGCGGGTTGCGGCGCCGTGCGGTGAACCGTCTGGTGACCGGGCTGCTCGCCCTGTCGGTCGTCGTGGCTCTCCTCCCGCTCGCGTCCGTCCTGTACGTCACCGTGGTCAAGGGCCTGGTGCGCTTCGGTGGCTACTTCCTGCAGCACTCCATGCGGGGGGTCGGGCCGCTCGACAACACGGGCGGCGCCTACCACGCGATCGTGGGCACCCTCGAGCAGGTGAGCATCGCCACCCTGCTCGCTGTTCCGCTCGGACTCCTCGCCGCCGTCTACACCGTCGAGTACGGCCGCGGTTGGCTGGCAACGCTCATCCGGTTCTTCACGGATGTGATGACGGGGGTGCCCAGCATCGTCGCGGGGCTCTTCATCTACGCCTTCTGGGTGCTGGCACTGGGTCAGGGCTTCTCCGGTTTCGGGGCAGCGCTCGCCCTCACGATCCTCATGCTGCCGACGGTCGTCCGGGCGACCGAGGAGATGTTGAAGCTGGTGCCGGATGCGCTGCGCGAAGCCGGTCTGGCCCTCGGGGTCCCGCGCTGGCGGACCATCCTGTCGATCGTCCTGCCGACCGCCAGTGCGGGCATCATCACCGGCGTCATGCTGGCGGTGGCTCGCGTGGCCGGTGAGACCGCGCCGCTGCTGCTGACCGCGTTGAACTTCGACGGCATCAACGTCAACCCGTTCAAGGGACAGCAGGCTGCGCTTCCGACCTACATCTACTCCCAGGCCGGTGCACCCCAGAAGGTGGCGTTGGACAGGGCGTGGGCGGGTGCCCTCACACTGGTGCTGCTCATCTTGTTCCTGAACCTGATCGCCCGCGCCATCGCCCGCCGTTCCCGCGTCCACGGCTGAGAGGACATCGCAGTGGCCAAGCGGATCGTGTGCCAGGGCGTCAGTGCCTGGTACGGCAAGACGAAGGCGATCGAGGACGTCTCGATGGTCATCGAGCCGAAGAGCATCACCGCCCTGATCGGCCCGTCGGGTTGCGGGAAGTCGACCTTCCTGCGCACGCTCAACCGCCTGCACGAGGTGCAGCCCGGCACCCGCGTCGAAGGCTCCATCACTCTCGACGACGTCGACGTCTACGGCCCGGGCGTCGATCCGGTGACGGTACGACGGACGATCGGCATGGTCTTCCAGCGAGCCAATCCGTTCCCCACCATGTCCATCTACGACAACGTCGCTGCGGGGCTGCGGCTCAACGGTGTGCGCAAGAAGTCCGAGCTGGACAGCGCGGTTGAGCGGTCGCTCCAAGGCGCCAACCTCTGGCGCGAGGTCAGTACCCGGCTCAACCGCCCGGGAGCCGGCCTGTCCGGGGGGCAGCAGCAGCGGCTGTGCATCGCGCGAGCCATCGCCGTGGAGCCGGACGTGCTGCTCATGGACGAGCCGTGCTCCGCCCTCGACCCGATCTCGACGCTCGCCATCGAGGACCTGATGATCGAGCTGAAGGACAGCTACACGATCGTCATCGTCACGCACAACATGCAGCAGGCCGCACGGGTGTCCGACACGACCGGGTTCTTCACGATCGACGGCGCCGGAACACCCGGCCGACTCGTGGAGATCGACCAGACGCCCAAGATCTTCAGCAACCCCCGCGAGAAGCGCACGGAGGACTACATCACCGGCCGCTTCGGCTGACCCTCAGCTCTCGAACTTGTAGCCGAGGCCGCGCACCGTCACGAGGTGCTGGGGGCGACCGGGCTCCGTCTCGATCTTCGCCCGCAGTCGCTTCACGTGGACGTCGAGGGTCTTCGTGTCGCCGACGTAGTCAGCTCCCCACACGCGATCGATGAGCTGCTGACGGGTGAGCACGCGACCGGCGTTGCGCAGCAGGATCTCGAGCAGCTCGAACTCCTTCAGCGGGAGCTGCACTGGCTCGCCCGACACGGTCACGCGGTGCCGGTCGACGTCCATCCGCACCGGGCCGGCCTCGAGGGCGGTGGCGGCGGGCTCGTCCGGCTCTGCCCGACGCCTCAGCACCGCGCGGATGCGGGCCAGCAGCTCGCGATGGCTGAACGGCTTGGTGACGTAGTCGTCGGCGCCGAGCTCGAGCCCGACCACCTTGTCCACCTCGCTGTCGCGCGCGGTCAGCATGATGATCGGGACGTTCGACGTCTGACGGAGCGTGCGGCAGACCTCGGTCCCGGACAGCCCAGGGAGCATGACGTCGAGCAGCACCAGGTCGGCACCGGACCGCTCGAACTCCTCGACGCCCGTCGGACCGGTGGCCGCCACGACGACCTCGAAGCCCTCCTTCTCGAGCATGTAGGCAAGGGGTTCCGAGATCGACGGCTCGTCCTCGATGACGAGCAGTCGCGTCACGCCGGCACCTGTGCCGATGACGTGGACGGGAGCCGGAGCGTGAAGGTCGCCCCGAGTCCCTCGACGCTGCTGACCGACACAGAACCCCCATGGTTGGACGCGACGTGCTTGACGATGGCGAGACCGAGTCCGGTCCCCCCGGTGGCGCGGGAACGGGCGGGGTCGGCGCGGTAGAAGCGCTCGAACACCCGCTCGAGGTCCTTCTCGGCGATGCCGATGCCCTGGTCGGTCACCGAGATCTCGACCTGGCCGTTGACGAGTGAGGTGCGCACCTCGACCGTCGTGCCCTCGCCGCTGTAGCTGACCGCGTTGTCGAGAAGGTTGACGAGTGCGGTCACGATCTGCCGCTCGCTCCCCACGAGCTCGAGGTCGGAGTCGCCGCCGCGGCTCAGGGAGATCCCGCGCGCGGTCGCCGTCGTGCGGGTCCGGTCGAGCGCCTCTCTGACGACATGGTCCACGCGCACGCGCTCGGGGTCTGGAAGGGCCTCGGCCCCCTGGAGCCGAGACAGGTCGATCAGCTCCTGGACGAGCCGCCCCAGCCGCTGCGCCTCGTGCTGTGCGCGGCCGGCGAAGCGCTTGACCGCAACCGGGTCGTCGCTCGCGTCCTGCAGCGCCTCGGCCAGCAGGCCCAGCGCGCCGACCGGCGTCTTGAGCTCGTGCGAGATGTTGGCGACGAAGTCGCGGCGGACGTCCTCGAGACGTCGCGTCTCGGTCACGTCCTCCATCAGCACGGCCACGGTTCCGTCACCCACCGGGGTCGCGCGGGCAAGCAGCACAGCCGGGCCACGTCCGAGGGCCGCGAGTGGCATCTGCAGATCCGACTCCTGAGGCTCGAGACTGCGCCGCGTGCGTCGGACCAGCTGACGCAGCTGCGGCATTGCCGCGAGGACGCCGTCACGGATGAGCCCGAGGTCACGAGCGGCACGGTTGCCGAGCAGCACCTCGTCGGCGACATCGACGACGACGACCGCCACGGGAAGGGCTTCGAGCACCGAACGCGCTCCAGGTACGAGCTGGTCCTCTTGCTTCGTGGGCGCCGCAGGTGTCACGGCACGGGACAGAAGGAAGAAGGCGGTGACGGTGCTGCCCACCACCAGGCCCAGTGCCGCGGCGAGGACGACCACGTGATCAGCGTAGGTCGCGGGAGGGCCGTGCCCTGGCCGCCGCGTCGATGTTCTCCCTGAGTTCATCTACGGTTCGCCCGGGTCGTCGATCGTGGAGGCTCCGGTGCACCCCGCGGCACCGTGCGCTGGCAGACTGGCATCACACCTCGAGGAGGGCACGTGCGCGACAGCTACCACGAGCAGCTCGACGCCATCGGCGAGGGCCTCGTCGAGATGAGCCGCCTCGCTGGGTCGGCCGTGAGCCGGGCGACGACGGCTCTGCTGGACGCTGATCTCGCGCTCGCGGAGCAGGTGATCGCCGGCGACGAGGTGGTCAACGACCTCTACCGCACGATCGAGGCGCAGGCGTTCGACCTGCTCGCCCGCCAGCAGCCGGTCGCCGGCGACCTCAGAGTGCTCGTGACCAGCCTGCGCATGGTGGTCGACCTCGAGCGCTCGGGCGACTACGCCGTGCATCTCGCGAAGATCGCCCGCCGACGTCACCCCGCATCCGCCGTGCCGCCCGAGCTCCGGTCGACCGTGCTGGAGATGGGCCAGACCGCGCAGCGCATCGCGGTCAAGGCCGGATCGGTCATCGCCAGCCGCGACCTCGCTCTGGCCGCCGAGCTCGTCCGTGACGACGACGTCATGGACGACCTCCACCGCAAGCTGTTCACGATGATGCTCAGCAGCGCGTGGACCTACGGTGCCGAGGCGGCGATCGACATCACCCTGGCCGGCCGCTACTACGAGCGACTCGCCGACCACGCCGTTGCTGTTGCCCGCCGTGTCTCCTACCTCGTCACCGGCGAGCACTTCGACGAGGACGACCTCGAGAAGTGAACCCCGAGCCGGGCTCCGGGCTGGTCGTGCTGTACGCCGTGGCGGCTGGCCTGGTCGGCGGTGTCCTCACGTCGTACGCCCAGGGGTGGCTGCCGTCGCAGGTCGGCTCGCTGGCCAACTCGGCTGGTCCCTGGTGCCTCATCGCCTTCCTGGCCGCGTTGCCCGCTCGGCGCCCGGCACTCGCGGCCTTCTGCGGAGCAGTCACCCTCGTCGCGCTTGTGTCGGGGTACTACGCCGCGAGCATGTGGCGGGGCTACGGCGTCTCGACGAGGACGGTCGACCTCTGGGTCTTCGCCGCATTCGTGGCGGGGCCGGTTCTCGGTCTGTCGGCGCACTGGTTGCGCGACCGACGTGCGCCGCGCGCTGCAATGGGTGCCGCCGTGCCGGCCACCCTGCTCCTGGCAGAAGCGGCCTACGGAATCCGCGTCATCGCAGACACGACGTACCCGGCCTACTGGTGGGCGGAGGCTGGGTGCGGCGCGGCCCTGCTCGTTGTTGGTGCGTACCGGTTCGTCAGTAGCGAAAGACATCCCGACCGAAGGTCGTGATGCTGCTGCGCGCGGCGTAGCCGAGGTGGCCCTTCCCGTCAGTGCCGCCCGTGCGGATGCCGAGCAGGTCCTCGTAGCTGCGCAGGGCGCTGTAGTGGTCGTAGGGGACGTCCGTCTTCGTCCCGGGCCGGATGAACGGCGAGAGCAGGACGGCACCGGTGCGGCCGCCGCCCGCTCCGGTGATCCCCGGCATGGGTGTGTTCGGACCGGTGGGATTGCTGCAGCAAGAGCCGGCATCGCCGCTGACGTCAGCCTCGTCGAAGGTGATGACGAGCAGGCCGTCCTTCTTGAAGGCCGGCGACGACGTGATGCGAGGGACCCACTCCTTCAGGAAGTCGTTGATGGACTTCAGCCCGCCGGGTCGGCCATCCACGCACGGCTCGTCATGGCCGTCACTGCACAGGTCCGGGGTCACCCAGCTGAAGGCCGCCGTCGTGCTGACCTTCTGCAGGTCTGTCGCGAGCTTCGGCAGCGGGCCGACGTTGCGGTCACAGGCGCCGCCGTCGAGCAGCGAGTGGAAGTAGGCGAAGGGGTTGTGCCGCGCGGCGTACTGGTCCTTCGCCGTCGCAGTCTGGGTGGGGTCCTTCGTGCCGGTGCCGGAAGGACTGCCCGGGTTGCCGCAGGTCGCCTTCTCGCGCGCCGGGTCGGCGCCGAGGTCCTCCATGTAGCCGTGCCACGTCTGCCCGGCCGCGGTGAGCTGGTCGGGGAGCGTCTTGACCGACGCCGGGTAGACGCACCCCTGCCCCAGTACCTGGCCGTTGCCGTCGGGCACGTCGACACCGGGGACGACGTCGATGTACTGCTGGCAGTCGGCCTGCGTGTACATGTTGGCCGACTGGCCGGAGACCTGGGTGACGTAGTTGTCGAGGCTGGCATGACCGGTCCCGTAGTACTGCGTGAGCAGCGCGCCTTGGCTCGGCAGAGTCCGGGCGAGGTAGGCCGGAGCGGTGGCGCCGAAGGTCGTGTCGTAGCCCTTGTTCTCCAGCTCGATGACGAAGAGGTGGCCGATCCGCGGTGCAGCCGGGACCGCGGCGTCGGAGGGAAGGACAGCAACCGCGGCGAGCACGGCCACGGCCCCCGCAAGAAGTCGCCGGTTCATCGCGACACCAGCTCACGGGCCTTGTTCCAACGGCGCATCTGCGGCGAGTCGGCGAGCTCGCGCCAGAACGGGTCCTCGAGGCCCATCGGGTTGGTCCCCACCGGCGGCTGGCACACGTGCGGGCCGGGGTCGACGACGAGTGGGAGGTCGGGGATGTCGGTGCGGGGGTGGGCGAAGTCGAACGACTCGGCCAGGTTGCGCGCGGCGGCGTCCCTCTTCGTCAGAGGCTTGAGGCCGAAGCGCCACTCCACCATCTTCAGGATCGAACGTGTGGTCGTAGGTCGCGTGCCCGACGTGCCCCCTACGGGCGAACGGACTGAGGACCATCGTCGGCACCCGGAAGCCGGCCTGGGCGTGATCGTCCTTGCCGTGCGGGCCCGTGTCGTGGTCGTCAGGCAGCCGCGGGGGTGCGACGTGGTCGAAGAAGCCGCCCCACTCGTCGTACGTGATCACCAGCGCTGTCCTCTCCCACTGCGGTGACATCACCAGGGTCTTCGCCACCTGCGACAGGAAGGCCTGCCCGCGATGGATGTCCGCGTGCGGGTGGTCATCGTTAGAACCGCCCTGACCCTCGCCGAGGAAGAACGGGTCCAGATACGAGTACGACGGCAGCTGGCCGGCCGCGGCATCGGCGTAGCAGCGGTCCACGGGGCTGCTGATGGGAAGGTATTTCTGCCCCCACAGCACGAGGAACGGCAGGTCTGAGTAGTAGTAGCGGTTGGACACGCCGGCGGCCGCCAGTCGGTCCCAGATCGTCGGCAGGGTGCTCGTGGTGCTGTCGTTGGCGATGCGGTCCGTCGCGGCCGCGTGCGTGTAGAAGCGATTCGGGTACGTCGGTCCGAGGATCGAGCAGAAGTAGCGGTCGAACGTCGTGGCCTGCTTCAGGAGCGGTCCGTAGAGCGGCAGGTCCTGCTCGAGGTAGTAGCCGAGCGCGAAGTCGTCGTTGTCGCCCTTGCGGAAGCCGTCGAGGCGGCCGTTGTTGAACTGCAGGCGCCCCCCTTCGAAGGAGTGGTCGGGGTCGTTGTTGCCGCAGCCGTGTCGATCGACGAGATGGTGCGTGCCGTGCGCCTTGCCGTTGTCGTCCTGGTAGCTCAGGCCCTTCTGCCGACCATCCGCGCCAGGCAGCCAGCCGAGGTAGTGGTCGAAGGAGCGGTTCTCCATGCAGACGACGACGATGTGGTCGAGCCCGCTTTTCGCGGGCTCCGGCAACGGCGCGTACGCCGCGGAGCGGGGACCCGATCCGGCCA
>JAODNA010000188.1 GCA_025465135.1 Frankiales bacterium
CGGTCGTGGCCGGGCCGGGCAGCCGGCCCCGCCGGCGCGCCCGCAGCGCCGCACGACGAGCGAGACCGGGGCGAGCGCCACCCCGGCGAAGAAGGCCGCTGCGAAGAAGGCCGCGACCGCGAAGAAGGCCGCGACCGCGAAGAAGGCGGCGCCGGCGAAGGCCGGCGTCGACAAGACGCCCGTCAAGAAGGCGGCGGCCAAGAAGCCGGCCGCCCCCCGTCGTACGACGTCGACCAAGAACGGGAGCGCCCGGTGACCGCAGAGCCGCAGGTCGACCACGCGGGCCGCGACATCCACACGCAGGCCGGCGACGTCCTGCTGACCGTCAAGGGCGCGACCAAGTACTTCCCGATCAAGCAGGGCATCATCTTCCAGAAGGAAGTCGCGCGCGTGCACGCGGTCGACGGCGTCGACCTCGAGGTGCGCTCGGGCGAGACGCTCGGCCTGGTCGGTGAGACCGGCTGCGGGAAGTCGACGCTGGCCCGTCTGATCGCCGGGCTCTACCCGATGACCAAGGGCACCGTCAGCTTCGACGGCTCCGACATCACCAACCTGCCTCGCAAGAAGATGCGACCGTTCCGCCGCGACATCCAGATGATCTTCCAGGACCCCTACGGCTCGCTGAACCCGCGCCGTCGCGTCGGCTCGATCATCGGTGACCCGTTCGACATCCACGGAGTAGCAGACGGCGCCGAGCGCAAGAAGCGCGTCCAGGAACTGATGGAGGTGGTCGGTCTCAACCCCGAGCACTTCAACCGCTTCCCGGCCGAGTTCTCCGGTGGCCAGCGTCAGCGCATCGGGGTCGCCCGCGCCCTCGCGCTGCGACCCAAGCTCATCATCTGCGACGAGCCGGTGTCGGCTCTCGACGTGTCGATCCAGGCGCAGGTCATCAACCTGCTCGACGACCTGCAGAACGAGTTCGGCCTGACCTACATCTTCATCGCCCACGACCTGTCCGTCGTGCGCCACGTCAGCGACCGGGTCGCCGTGATGTACCTCGGCAAGATCATGGAGATCGGCCCCGTCGACGACCTCTACGGGTTGCCGCGTCATCCCTACACCAACGCCCTGCTGTCGGCGGTCCCGGTGCCGGACCCCGACCGCGCCGACAGCCGCGAGCGGATCATCCTGCGCGGCGACGTGCCGTCACCGGTCAACCCGCCCACAGGCTGCCCGTTCCACCCGCGCTGCCCCAAGGCGCAAGAGATCTGCGTCCAGGAGATGCCGCCTCTCGTGCCGGTCTTCGACGACCCCGACACGCACCTGACGGCCTGTCACTTCCCGGTGCCCGAGGGCGAGGACATCTCGCAGTGCACCCCTGGCATCGACCAGTCCGGCACCGGGCCGCTCGTCGGGGCCGACCTGTCCGCGATCACGACCGGCAGCTGAGAGAGGACGCGCCATGACACTCATCGCTGCGGACGAGGTCGCCGAGCAGAAGGGCGGCGGGAGCGGGCCTGACATCAGCGCGCCGGCGGCGATCCAGGGCCGCACCCCGCTGCAGCTCGCCTGGGCCCGGCTGCGCAAGGACAAGGTCTCGATGGCGTGCCTCGTCGTCATCGTGCTGCTCATCCTGGTCGCGATCTTCGCGACCCAGCTGACCGACCTCATCGGTCACGGCCCCAACGAGCAGTACCGCGACAAGGGGCTCGCGCCCAACGGCCTCCCGGTCTCGCCGAGCGGGTTCTTCTGGCTCGGCGGTGACGACGTCGGTCGCGACGTCCTGTCGCGGATCATCCACGGCACCCGGATCTCGCTGCTCGTCGGCGTCGTCGCGACGGCGATGGCGGTGATCATCGGGGTGGTCGTCGGGACCACCGCCGGCTACTTCGGCGGCCGCGTCGACACCCTGCTCTCGCGGACGATGGACGTCTTTCTGTCCTTCCCCTTCCTGCTGTTCGCGATCTCGCTGGTGTCGGTCTTCAGCCCGAGCGTCAAGATCAGCATCTTCGTCATCGCGTTCTTCACCTGGGCCAACGTCGGCCGCATCGTGCGCGGTCAGGTGCTGTCCATCCGGGAGAAGGAGTACGTCGAAGCGGCGCGGTCGCTCGGCGCCGGTGACTTCCGGATCATGGCCGTCGACGTGCTGCCCAACCTGGTGGCGCCGATCATCGTCTACTCGACGCTGCTCATCCCGACGGCGATCGTCTTCGAGGCGACGCTGTCGTTCCTGGGTCTGGGCGTGCCGATCCCGACGCCGACCTGGGGCAACATGATCGCCGAGTCGCAGGGCACCTACCAGCAGGCCTGGTGGTTCCTCGTCTTCCCGAGCCTCGCGCTGTTCATCACGACGCTCGCCTTCAACCTGCTGGGCGATGGGCTGCGCGACGCGCTCGACCCGCGCGCCGCCCGCGTCCTCGCCCGCAAGTAACCGGAGGGTCCAGTCATGGGTCGTTTCATCCTGCGCCGGGCGCTCTTCGGCATCCTGGTGCTCTTCGTCATCAGCTTCGCGGTGTTCCTGCTGTTCTTCGTGGTCGCCCCCGGCGACAAGGCCGGCAACTTCTGCGGCAAGGGCTGCACGCCCGAGCGGCTGGCGCAGATCCGCGCGCTCTACCACCTCGACCAGCCGTGGCCGAGCCAGTACCTGCTCTACGTCAAGCGGTTGGTGCTGCACGGCGACCTGGGCTACAGCTTCACCAACCAGCAGCCCGTGCGCGCCATCATCTTCGACCGCGCGCCCGCGACGGCCTCGCTCGCGCTCGGGGCAGCCATCGTCTGGCTGTCGATCGGCATCCCGATCGGGATCCTCGCGGCGACCAAGCCCCGCAGCCTTCGCGACCGGGCCGCGACGTCGTTCGCGCTGGCCGGCCTGTCCATCCCGACGTTCGTCCTGGGCCTGCTGCTCATCTACCTGCTCTTCTACCAGCTGACCGTGCACGGGGCAGCCTTCTTCCCGGCCGGCCAGTACGTCCCGCTGACGCAGAACCCGTGGGAGTGGGCCAAGCACCTGTTCCTCCCCTGGCTCACGCTGGCCGTGGTGAGCGCCGCGTCGTACTCCCGCATCACCCGAGGCTCGCTGCTCGAGGTCCTGGGAGAGGACTACATCCGCACCGCGCGGGCCAAGGGCCTGTCGGAGCGGCGCGTCATCTACCGGCACGGCCTGCGCAGCGCGCTGACCCCCGTGGTCACCCTGCTGGGCATCGACGTGGGCACCCTGCTGGGTGGCGCCATCGTGACCGAGGCGGTCTTCGGGCTCGGCGGGATCGGCCAGACGGCGGTCCAGGCCGTGATCAACGGCGACCTGCCCATCATCTTCGGTACCGTGTTGTTCGCGGCGTTCTTCATCGTCGTCGCGAACATCTTCGTCGACATCGCCTACGCGATGCTCGACGCACGTGTCCGACTCGCCTGACCTGGTCTGGAGCTCTTGCTGTGGTCACCTTCCTGTCGATCCTGCTGGCCCTCGCCAGCATCCTGCTGATCGTCCTGGTGCTGCTGCACCGCGGCAAGGGCGGCGGCCTGTCCAACCTGTTCGGCGGCGGCGTGTCGTCCTCGCTCGGCGGCAGCGCGGTGGTGGAGAAGAACCTCGACCGCCTCACGATCATCTGCGGCTCGGTCTGGGCGGTCTGCATCGTCGCGCTGGGCTTGCTCCTCAAGCAGACCAAGTAGCCGCCGTACACTGACCCGGGTCCAACACGCAGCGCAACCGAAGGGGCGTCACCTGTGGCAGGCGGCAACGCGATCCGGGGGAGCCGAGTCGGCGCCGGGCCGATGGGCGAGGCCGAGCGCGGCGAGGCAGCCCCGCGCCACCGCATCGCCTTCTGGTGCTCCAACGGGCACGAGACCCACCCGTCGTTCTCCGACGAGGCCGCGATCCCCGAGACCTGGGACTGCCCGCGCTGCGGCTTCCCCGCCGGTCGCGACAAGGACAACCCGCCCGCCCCGCCGAAGACCGAGCCCTACAAGACCCACCTCGCCTACGTGCGGGAGCGGCGCAACCAGGAGGACGGCGAGGCCATCCTCGCCGAGGCCCTCGCCAAGCTCCGCGGCAAGTAGCGCCTAGAGGCGGCGCAGGCCGCGGGGGAGCCTGCTTGCTGCGGGCTCGTCGAGCAGCCACAGGGTCTGCGACCGGCCCTCCACGCCCGCGGCCGGCACCTGCACGCGCCCGGCGCCACCGAGGGCCATCGCGACCGCCGCGGCCTTGTCGTCACCGGCGACGATCATCCAGACCTCGCGCGCCGCGTTGATCGCGGCGAAACCCATCGAGATGCGCGTCGGCGGCGGCTTCGGGCAGCCGTGGACCGCGAGCGCGGTGCGCTCGTCGTGGGCGGCCGGCGACTCGGGGAAGATGGATGCGGTGTGGCCCTCGGGTCCCATCCCCAGCAGCAGCACGTCGAAGGCGGGCACGTCGGCGTCGGTCGGTGCAGCGGTCGCGAGCTCGTCGGCGTAGCGGGCGGCCGCGGCGTCGGCGTCGTCGCCGTCCGGCCCGCCCAGCGCCGGGATCGGGTGCACCCGCGCCGGGTCGAGGTCGAGGCTGTCGAGCAGGGCGTCACGGGCCTGCTTCTCGTTGCGCTCGGCGTCATCGGCCGGGACGAAACGCTCGTCGCCCCACCAGATGTCGACCTTGCGCCAGTCGACCGCGGCGCGAGCGGCGGAGGCACGTACGGCGGCGAGTGACGCGATGCCCACGCCGCCACCCGTCAGGACGAGCGACGCGCGGCCGCGCAGCGCCTGCGCGTCGACGAGCCGCGTCAGCAGCCGTGCGGCGACGGCCGCCGACAGGACGGCGGCGTCCTTGGACACGACGATCGTGCGGTTGGTCATCAGGTGACCGTCAGCGCCGGGTCCGGGTCGTCGGCCTCGACCGGGTCGTGCCACTCGTGCGTGCGGTGGGCCGGGTGGTCGGCCAGGCCGCCGACGCCCGTGGCGGCTTCGAGCGCCTCGGCGTAGGGCTCGTCCGGGTCGAGGCGTCGCAGCTCCTCGGCGAGCAGCTCGCCGAGCTCGCGGCGGGGCAGCGGCAGGGTGCGGTCGGGCTGGCCGGTACGACGCATGATCGCGGTCGTGCCCTTGCCTCGCGTGATGGTGACGGTGGTGCCCTCCAGGGAGAGCTCCACCTCGGTTAGCCCGGTGCCCTCGACGTCGACCTGCTCCACCTCGATGCCGAGCCGGGACGACAGCCAACCCGCGAGCAGCGCCCGCGTGACATGGCCGGGTGCGCCGAGCACCCGCGCGGTGAGCACCGGCCCCTCGACGGAGTCGAACGCGGAGGCGCACAGGGCCCGCCAGAGGGTCGTCCGGGTCCACCCCAGGTCGGTGTCTCCTGGTGCGTAGTCGTCGGCGCGCTTGCGCAGTGCGGCCATCTCGTCCGGTGCGAGGGCGCAGTCGGTCACGCGGCGGTCGGCGAAGACCCCCAGCGGGTCGTGGGCGATCTTGTTGGGCGGCTCGCCGTACCACCACGTGACGACGGGGGCGTCCGGCGCGAGCAGCGGCAGCACGACCGACTCGGCATGCAGCGCGAGCCGGCCGTACATCCGCATGACCACGGCTTCGCCGGGACCGAGCCGGCCACCGATGAGCACCTCGGCGTCGAGCCGCGGCTCCGACGCGTCGGGACGACGGCGTACGACGACGAGCAGCCGGCAGGGGTGCTGCGCGGCGGCATGCGTCGCGGCCGCCTCGGCGTCGGCGACGTGCTTCTCGTCGACCACGACGACGAGGGTGAGCGCCAGCCCCGAGGACACCGAGCCGGCCTGGCGGCGCTCCGCGGCCAGGGCCTTCACGACGGCGGTGCCGGTGGTGTCCCAGAGGGTTGTCATGGTCTTCTCCAGCTGCGTCCGTCGCGGGCGAGCATCGCGTCAGCGGCGGCTGGGCCCCACTCGCCCGCCCGGTAGAGCTCCGGGTTGCCGTCCTTCTCGTTCTGCTCCGCCCAGTAGTGCTCGATCGGGTCGATCACCCGCCAGGAGTCCTCGACCTCGGCGTTGTGCGGGAAGAGCGACGCGTCGCCGAGGAGCACGTCGAGCAGCAGCCGCTCGTAGGCCTCCGGGGACGACTCGGTGAAGGCCTCGCCGTAGAGGAAGTCCATCGCGACGTCGCGGACCTCCATCTGCGATCCCGGCACCTTGGACCCGAACCGCAGGGTCATGCCCTCGTCCGGCTGGACCCGCACGACGAGCTGGTTGGCGCCGAGCTCCTCGGTGTCGGTCTTGCTGAACGGCAGGTGCGGCGCCTTGCGGAAGATGACCGCGATCTCGGTGACCCGCCGCGGCAGCCGCTTGCCGGTGCGCAGGTAGAAGGGAACGCCCGCCCAGCGGCGGGTCTCGACCTGGAGGCGGACCGCGGCGTAGGTCTCGGTCCGCGAGTCGGGCGCGACGTCCTTCTCGGCGCGGTAGCCCTGCACGCGCTCGCCGGCGAGCCAGCCCTGGTCGTACTGCCCGCGCACGGTGTAGGTGGCCAGGTCTGTCGGCGGTCGCACCGCAGCGAGGACCTTGCGCTTCTCGGTGCGCAGCGCCTCGGCGTCGAACGCCGAGGGCTCCTCCATCGCCGTGAGGGCCATCAGCTGGAGCAGGTGGTTCTGCAGGACGTCGCGGGCCGCGCCGGTCTCCTCGTAGAACCCGGCCCGGCTCTCGATCCCGACGTCCTCCGCCATCGTGATCTGGACGGAGTCGATGTGGTGGGCGTTCCAGATCGGCTCGAAGAGCGTGTTGGCGAACCGAAGGGCAAGCAGGTTCTGGACGGTCTCCTTGCCGAGGTAGTGGTCGATGCGGAAGACGTCCTGCGCGGTGAAGACGGTGTCGACGAGCTTGTTGAGCTCCTGCGATGACTTCAGGTCGTGGCCGAACGGCTTCTCCACCACGACCCGGCGCCACCCGCCGGACTTGGCGTTGTCGGCCATGCCGGTGCGCTCCATCTGCTGGAGCACGACGGGAAACGCTGCCGGTGGGATCGACAGGTAGAACGCGGCGTTGCCGAGCGTGCCGTGCGAGGCATCGAGCTCGGTCAGTGTCGACGCGAGCTTGTCGAAGGCGTTGTCGTCGTCGAACGACCCGGGCAGGAACTTGATGGCCTCCGACAGCCGCTGCCACACGTCGTCGCGGCACTCCGTGCGTGCCCCCTTGCGGGCGGCGTCCTTTGCAACGGTCTCGAAGTCGCCGTCGCCCCAGTCGCGCCGCGCGAAGCCGAGCAGGACGAAGCCCGGCGGGAGAAGCCCCCGGTTGGCGAGGTCGTAGACCGCGGGGATGAGCTTCTTGCGCGCGAGGTCTCCCGTCACACCGAAGACGACCAGGACGCAGGGGTCCGGGACGCGGGGGAGCCGCCGGTCACGCGGATCGCGCAGTGGGTTCTGGTTCATCCGAGAACGGCCCGGACCTTGTCGAGCGCGGCCGCGTCGACGACGTGCAGCCGCAGCACCGGCCGGCCGTGGTCGGCGAGCACGGCCGCGTCGCCTGCGGCCTGCGCCGCGATGAGCTCGCCGAAGGTGAACGCACGATCCGGGATGGCAAGGTCCTCCGTGATCGCGCCGGTGATCTGCAGGAAGCTGCCGACCGGGGTCCCGCCCTTGTGGAACTGCCCCGTCGAGTGCAGGAAGCGGGGCCCCCAGCCGAAGGTGACCGGTCGCTCGATGCGGCGGGCGAGCGGGGCACGTACGGCGGCCAGCCCGGCATCCCGCAGCCGGTCGACATAGGCCATGACGGCGAGGTAGCCCCTCGGATCCACGCCGTCGAGCAGCGCGGCCACGGCGCCTTCGACGGTGGTCTCGCCCTGCAGCAGCCCCGGGGTGGCGCGCACCTCCACACCGCCGTCGACGAAGTCGGCCGGGTCAGGTCCGGGTGTGCTGTCGAGCAGTCCGCGGGCAGCCTTCTTCGCACTCTCGACGTCGGGCTGGTCGAAGGGGTCGATGCTGAGCAGCCGCCCGGCGACCGCCGTGGCGTACTCCCAGGCGAGGAACTGCGCGCCGAGCGAGCCGCTCACCGCCGTACCGAGCTCCGGTGTCGCACCGCTGATGCGCACCACATGGACGTCGTCGGCCGGCCAGCGCACCTCGGGTGCATCCGGCTCGACGACGACCGGCAGCAGCCCGGTGCCCTGCTTGCCGGTCGACTCCGCGATCAGCTGCTCCGCCCAGTCGCCGAAACCGGGCAGGCTTGAAGCGTCGGCATCGAGCACGACCTTGTCGCGCCCGGACGCACCGAGAGCGGCGCCGAGCAGCAGCGCGGGGCTGTCGCCGCTCAGGTCGACGGCAGCCGCCGCACCGAGCAGCGCCTCCACGTCGACACCTGCGAGTGCGCTGGGCACCAGGCCGAAGGCCGTCAGGGCGCTGTAGCGGCCCCCGACGTGCGGATCGGCGAGGAAGACCGCGCGGTAGCCCTCCTCGGCGGCGAGCTTCGAGAACGGCGAGCCGGGGTCGGTGACGACCACGATCCGCTGCGACGCGTCGATGCCGGCGGCGGTGAACGCAGCGGCGAACACGCGCCGCTGGCTGTCGGTCTCCAGCGTGCCGCCGCTCTTGCTCGACACGACGACGACCGTGCGGCTGAGGTCGCCGGCGAGAGCCGCGCGGACCTGATCCGGGTGGGTGGAGTCGAGGACCGTCAGCGGCACGCCGGCGGTCTTGCAGATCACCTCGGGGGCGAGGGACGAGCCGCCCATGCCGCACAGGACGACGGTGTCGACGCCCTCGGCGCGCAGGGCGTCCCGGAGCGCCGTCAGGTCGGGGAGGAACGTACGCGAAACGGCGACGGCGTCGAGCCAGCCGAGGCGGATCGCAGCCTCCTCCTCGGCATCCTTGCCCCAGAGCGTGGCGTCGTGGGCCGCGAGCCTGCCCGGCACGTCGTCGGCGAGCAGCACCTCGCGCGCTCCCTCCGCTGCTGCGCGCAGAGCAGGTCCGCCGAGGTCGACCTCGATCGGCTGGGTCATGCAGATCCTTCACGGGACGCGGCGGCCGGGCCGGACCCGGCGGGCGACGCGCTGCCGTCCTTGTCGATGTCTGCGCCGGCCTTCTCGAGGTTGGCGGTGACCGACTCGATCAGCTCGTTCCACGCGTCCTCGAACTTCTGCACGCCCTCGACCTCGAGCAGCTCGACCACGTCGTCGTAGTCGATGCCCGCGGCCTCGAGGTCGTCGAGCAGCTGCTGGGCGGCGGCGTACGACGGGGTGACCGCGTCGCCGTGGATGACGCCGTGGTCGGCGACCGCATCGAGGGTCGGCTCGGGCATCGTGTTGACGGTGCCCGGTGCGACCAGCTGGACGACGTACTGCGTGTCGTCGTAGGCCGGGTCCTTGACTCCGGTCGAGGCCCAGAGCGGGCGCTGCGGCTTCGCGCCGGCCTTCTCCAGCGCCTTCCACCGGTCGGAGGAGAAGACCTCCTCGTAGTGCTGGTAGGCGAGCTGGGCGTTGGCGATGCCGGCCTTCCCGCGCAGCTCCTTGGGGCCGCCCGACTTCTCCAGCCGCTTGTCGATCTCGGTGTCGACCCGGCTGACGAAGAAGGACGCGACCGAGCCCATGCGCGACAGGTCGTGGCCGTTCTCCTTGGCGGCCTCCATGCCGGCGAGGAAGGCGTCCATGACCTTGTCGTAGCGCTCCAGCGAGAAGATGAGCGTGACGTTGACGCTGATGCCCTCGGCCAGGGTCTTCGTGATCGCCGGGAGGCCCTCCTGGGTGGCCGGGATCTTGATGTAGAGGTTGGGCCGGTCGACCAGCCACCAGAGCGCCTTGGCTTCAGCGACGGTGCGGTCGCTGTCGTGCGCGATCCGTGGATCCACCTCGATCGACACCCGGCCGTCGACCCCGTCGCTGCGGTCGTAGACGGGCTTGAGCACGTCGCAGGCCCAGCGCACGTCGTACGTCGTGAGCGCTCGCACGGCCTCGCCGACGTCGCACCCTCGCAGGGCGAGGTCACGCACCTGCTCGTCGTAGGCGGCCCCCTCGGACAGCGCCTTCTGGAAGATCGACGGGTTGGTCGTGACACCGACGACGTGCTTGTCGCGGACCAGCTCCTCGAGGTCGCCCGTCTGCAAGCGGGTACGGGACAGGTCGTCGAGCCAGATCGAGACGCCGGCAGCCGAGAGGTCAGCGAGAGCATCAGACATGGGTGGGAGCTCCTTCAGTTGCCGGTCGTGCTGCCGGACGTCTTGCCCAGCTTGGACAGGGAGGCCTGCGCCGCAGCGACCACGCGCTCGCCGGTGAGGCCGAACTGCTCGTACAGGACCGTGTAGGGCGCGGACGCTCCGAAGTGCTCGAGCGACACGCACTCGCCGTAGGCACCTACCCACTCGTGCCAGCCCTGTGACACGGCCGCTTCCACCGACACCCGGGCCTGCACGTCCGGGGGCAGGACGGTGTTCTTGTACGACGTGTCCTGCTCGCGGAACCACTCGACGCACGGCATCGACACGACGCGGGTCGGGTGACCGTCGGCCTCGAGCCGGTCGCGCGCGGCCATGGCGATCTGCACCTCGGACCCGGTGCCCATGAGGATGATCTCGGGGCGGCCGGTGCTGGCGTCTGCCAGGACATAGCCGCCCTTCGCGACGCCCTCCGCGCTGCCGCAGACCGCGCGGTCGAAGGTAGGCACGTTCTGGCGGGTGAGGCACAGGCCTGCCGGCCCGTCTGCGCGCTCGAGGATGGTCCGCCAGGCGACGGCGGTCTCGTTGGCGTCGGCGGGCCGTACGACGGCCAGGCCGGGGATCGCACGCAGCGCGGCGAGGTGCTCGATCGGCTGGTGCGTCGGGCCGTCCTCGCCGAGCCCGATGGAGTCGTGCGTCCAGACGTAGGTGACGGGCAGCTTCATGATGGCCGCGAGCCGGACCGCGCCGCGCATGTAGTCGCTGAAGACGAGGAACGTGCCGCCGTACACGCGGGTCCCGCCGTGCAGGGCGATGCCGTTCATCACCGAGCCCATGGCGTGCTCGCGCACACCGAAGTGCAGCACCCGGCCGTAGGGGCCGCCGGACCACTCCTTCGTCTGGGCGTCCTCGGGCAGGAACGACGGCTCGCCCTCGGGGGTCGTGTTGTTGCTCTCGGCCAGGTCGGCCGAGCCACCCCACAGCTCGGGCAGCAGGGGCGCGATCTTCGACAGCACCGTGCCGGACGCCTTGCGGGTCGCCATCCCCTTCTCGTCGGCGTCGAAGGCCGGCAGGGCATCGGTCCAGCCGGCCGGCAGTCGCCGCGCGCTCAGCCGGTCGAGCAGCGCCACACCGTCAGGGTTGGTGCCGGCCCAGGCGTCGTACGACGTCTGCCACTCGGCGTGCAGAGCGCGCCCGCGGTCGATGACCTCGCGGGCATGCGCAAGCACCTCGTCGGCGATCTGGAACTTCGCGGCCGGGTCGAGCCCGAGCACCTTCTTGGTCGCCGCGACCTCATCGGCGCCGAGCGCGGAGCCGTGCGCCTTTCCGCTGTTCTGCTTGTTGGGCGCGGGCCAGCCGATGATCGTGCGGAGCGCGATGAACGACGGTCGGTCGGTCGTGTCGCGCGCGGTCACGAAGGCGTCGTACAGCGCCTGCACGTTCTCGGCGTACGCGCCGTCGTCAGCGAGCCAGTCGACGCGCTGCACGTGCCAGCCGTAGGCCTCGTAGCGGGCTGCGGTGTCCTCGGAGAAGGCGATCCGCGTGTCGTCCTCGATGGAGATGTGGTTGTCGTCCCAGAGCAGCACCAGGTTGCCGAGGCGCTGGGTGCCGGCGAGGCTGCTCGCCTCGGACGAGATGCCCTCCTCGAGGTCCCCGTCGGACGCGAAGCACCAGATGGTGTGGTCGAAGGGACTGGCGCCCTCGGCAGCCTCGGGGTCGAGCAGGCCGCGCTCCCGCCGGGCGGCCATCGCCATGCCGACCGCGTTGCCGACGCCCTGGCCGAGCGGCCCGGTGGTGGTCTCCACGCCCGCGGTGTGGCCGTGCTCCGGGTGACCGGGCGTGAGCGATCCCCACTGCCGCAGGTGGGCGAGGTCCTCGAGCGTGAGGCCGTAGCCGGACAGGTAGAGCTGGATGTAGAGGGTCAGGCTCGAGTGCCCGCAGGACAGGACGAACCGGTCGCGGCCGGTCCAGGTCGGGTCGGTCGGGTCGTGGCGCAGGAGGCGCTGGAAGAGCAGGTACGCCGCGGGGGCGAGGCTCATCGCGGTCCCGGGGTGCCCGGACCCGGCGGCCTCGACCGCATCCATCGCGAGCGCCCGGACCACATCGACCGCCCGGCGGTCCAGGTCGTCCCACTCCAGCTTGCTGCTCTTCTTCACGCCTGGCTGCCTCTTCCTGGAGCGCGGATCTTGTCTTCGACCCTAGCCCTGGGCTCCCTACCCACGATCGGTAGAGTCGAGCGCGTGACGACCCTCGCCGATGCGCCGGGCGCGACTGCCCCGGCGGTCCCCGGGACGCACGCCCTCGGTGGCCGGATCAGGGCCTACGTCGCACTCACCAAGCCGCGGATCATCGAGCTGCTGCTGGTCACCACCGTCCCGACGATGGTGCTCGCCGCCCGCGGCCTTCCCTCCGGCTGGCTGGTGCTCGCCACGCTCGCCGGGGGGTCACTGGCCGCCGGCAGTGCCAACGCCCTCAACTGCTGGTACGACCGCGACATCGACGGCGTCATGCACCGCACCGAGCGCCGGCCGCTCGTCCGTCACACGGTGCCCGACCGCAACGCGCTCGTGTTCGGGTTGGTCCTGGGCGTCCTGGCCACCGCCGAGCTCGCGCTGACCACCAACGTCCTGTCGGCCGTCCTGGCCGACGCGGCCATCGCGTTCTACGTCCTCGTCTACACGATGGTGCTCAAGCGCCGCACCTCGCAGAACATCGTCTGGGGCGGCGCCGCCGGCTGCATGCCGGTCCTGATCGGCTGGTCCGCGGTCACAGGCACGGTGTCGTGGGCCGCTGTCGTGCTGTTCGCGGTCATCTTCTTCTGGACGCCGCCGCACTTCTGGGCACTGGCGATGCGCTTCCGCGACGACTACGCCGCCGCGGGCGTCCCCATGCTCCCCGTCGTGGCATCCCCCGCCGCGGTGGCCAGCCGCATCGTGGCCTACTCGTGGGTGATGGTCGGCACGTCGCTGCTCCTGCTGCTCGGCGCGTCCGGACCGGTCTACGGCGTGTCTGCGGTGGTCCTCGGTGCGATGTTCCTGCGCGAGGCCCACCTCCTGCAGACGCGGGTACGACGGGGCGGTGTCGTGTCGCCGATGCGGCTGTTCCACTGGTCGATCACCTACCTGGCGCTGCTGTTCCTGGCCGTCGCGGTCGACCAGCTCGTCTGATGCGGGTCGCGCTCGCCGGTTGCAGCACGATCGACGACCCCGACGAACCCCTGCTGGTCGGGGCCCTCGACCGGGTCGGCGTGGCTGCGACCGGGCTGCCGTGGGATGCGGAGACCGACTGGTCGTCGTACGACCTGGTGGTGGTGCGGTCCACCTGGGACTACGTCGAGCGGCGCGACGAGTTCCTCGCGTGGGCTGACGCGGTCCCGCGGCTGGCCAACCCGGCGTCGGTGCTGCGCTGGAACACCGACAAGCGCTACCTCGCCGAGCTGGCCGCGGCGGGTGTCCCCGTCGTACCGACGACGTACGTCACAGGCACGTTCGCGCCGCCGCCGGGTGAGTACGTCGTGAAGCCGACGGTGAGCGCGGCCGGACTGGACACGACGCGCTACGGGCCGGGCCAGGAGGCGGCGGCTCGGTCTCATGTGGCGCGGCTGCGGGCCGCCGGCAGGGGCGTGATCGTCCAGCCTTACGTGCACGCGATCGAGGAGCAGCACGAGACGTCCCTGCTCTACCTCGGAGGTGACTTCAGCCACGGTGCCCGCAAGGGACCGCTGCTCGCGGGCACGACGGTCGGCGCGACGGACTCCACCGATCGGGCCGGGGCCCAGGCGATGGCTGCCGGCCCACGCGCGCCGTCACCCGAGGAGCGTGACCTGGCGGAGGCCGTGCTCGCGGCCGTAGCGGTTGCCGTACCCAGCCCGCTGCTCTACGCGCGGGTCGACCTGGTCCCCGGACCGGATGGCCCACAGCTGCTCGAGGTGGAGCTCACCGAGCCCTTCCTCTTCCTCGGGACGTCCGAGGGCGCGGCCGACCGGCTGGCCACCGCCATCGCCGACTGGCCGTCATGAGGGCGCTGCCCCGCGACCGCAGCGGGGCCTTCGTCAACTGGGCGCGGACCGAGCGAAGCCGGCCCCTCTCGTGGCGGGTGCCGACGACAGAGCGGGAGGTCGTCGACGTCGTGGGGGCAGCGCGTGCGGCCGGCACGACGGTGCGAGTCGTCGGTGCCGGTCACTCCTGGTCGCGGATCGCCGCGCCCGATGGCCTTGCCGTGTCGCTCGACCGGCTCGCCGGTCCGGTCGAGATCGATGGTCCGCGGCGGACGGTCAGCGTGCCGGCCGGGATCCGGTTGCGTGCCCTGAGCTCCGCCTTGCTGCGGGCCGGCCTGTCGCTGCCGATCGTCGGTTCGATCCAGGCGCAGACGGTCGGCGGGGCGATCGCGACCGGCACGCACGGCTCCAGCCTGACCCATGGCAACCTTTCGACGTTGGTGACGGAGGCACGCATCGTCACGGGGACCGGTGAGGTGCTCGACATCGGGTCGGGCGATGAACGGCTCGATGCGGTCCGCGTCCATCTCGGGGCGCTGGGCGTCGTCACGCGGGTCCGGCTCAGGGTGCAGCCGGCGGGACGGCTGCACCAGTCGATCGAGCAGGTCCCCGTCGGCGAGGTCGCGGAAGCGCTGCCGGAGATCGCCGGCAGCGCCGAGTACGTCAAGGTCTGGTGGCTTGCGCACGCGACGCGGGCGCAGGTGGTCCGCTACACGCGCACCGACGACCCCGTCACGCGACGGCCCTCCGCCGCGACCTCCCGCTGGGTCGACGAGCGGGTCATGCACCGATCGGTCTTCCCGGCGCTCGTGGCCCTGCAGCACCGTCGCCCGCTGGTCACCGGACGGGTCAACGAGCGGCTCTCGCGGACCTATCTCGGAGCCGCATCGCAGGTCGGGCAGGACGCGCTGATGCTCAACACCCCGATGCCGATGCGGCACCGGGAGACAGAGGCGGCAGTGCCGATGGCTGACGCGCCCGAGGCGCTGCGTCGGGTGCTCGAGCTGTTCCGCGACGGCCGGCCGGCCGTGAGCTTCCCGCTGGAGATCCGCTTCGTGCGCGGCGACCACGCGTGGATGAGTCCCGCGTACGGCAGCGACACCTGCCAGATCGGCGCCTACTCGACGAACGGCCCGGACTGCACGCCGTACTTCGACGCGTTCTGGGGGGTGATGCGACCGCTCGGCGCCAGGCCGCACTGGGGCAAGGAGCTCGACCACACGGCTGCGGAGCTGAGACCGCTGTACCCGGCGTTCGAGCGCTTCGCCGCGCTACGAGACCAGCTCGACCCCGGCCGCGTCTTCGGCGGTGACTTCCACCGCCGCATCCTCGGCAGCTGACGCAGCCGGGGCGTCTCGAAGGCGCAGCGACAGCACCACGCGGGTCGCGGCGATCAGCACCAGG
Source organism: Frankiales bacterium (assembly GCA_025465135.1). Classification (GTDB taxonomy): domain Bacteria; phylum Actinomycetota; class Actinomycetes; order Mycobacteriales; family SCTD01; genus RYN-124. The sequence continues at coordinate 15,403 of JAODNA010000188.1, forward strand.
CAGGCGCCGGCGAGGTGGGCGCCCACGAGAACGACCGGCAGCTTGGTGAAGTACTGCGTCCAGCCGATCAGGGCCTGCCCCGCCTCGACCAGCACGAGGACGCCGGCCGCACGTGTGGGGGCGCCCGTCGCGCGCAGACCGACCCAGAGCGCGAGGCTCAACCCGATGAGGAGCATCACCAGGTCGGCGTGCAACTGGCTGACCGCACCCGGGTCGAAGCCGGTTCGGCCCGCTTTGGGGTCGCCGGAGTGCGGCCCCGACCCGGTCACGACCGTGCCGACGGCCAGAGTCACCGCGACCACTCCCAGCACGCCGTAGCCGAGCTGCCGCAGCGGTCGCGGCACCAGGGGGAGCGCCGGGCCGTCTCCCTCGCGACTGCGCTGGTGCAGCGTGACGGCAACGGCGAGGAGCACCATCGAGAGCAGGAAGTGCGCCATCACCGTCCAGGGGTTCAGCCCGGTGAGGACGGTGATGCCGCCCAGCACCGCCTGGGCCGGGATGCCCAGGACGAGCAGGCAGGCGAGCCGCACGAGCGAGCGCCGGCGCGGCTGCTGGCGTACGACGGCGACGAGGGTGGCGGCGACGACCGCGACGAGGACGAAGGTCAGGCTGCGGTTGCCGAACTCGATGAACGCGTGGCCCGGGCTCTGTGTCGTGGGCGTGAGCCGGCCGGGAGTGCAGCGGGGCCAGTCGGGGCAGCCCAGGCCCGAGCCGGTCAGCCGTACGGCGCCGCCGGTGACGACGATCGCCGCGTTCGCGACCACGCTCGCAAGGGCCAGCCGCTGCACGCTGCGTTGCGACGTACCGGCCATCCGCTCAGCGTAGGCGGCTCAGATCGGGCGGGAGACGGGCGGCGCACCCATCGGCGTGCCGCCGTACACGACCTTGCCGTTGGTGTCCTGGAACGTCAGCCAGCCGATGGCACCGCGCTGGTCGACACCGGGCTTGCTGTAGTCGCAGACGCCCTTCGCGTAGACCTTGGCCAGGCGCGCCCACTGCGCGTCGGTGAAGGTCACCGGGTAGTCGTCCCTGCGCAGCGGCTTGAGCTGGCACTGCAGGACGTCGTCGGCGATCGGGGCATCGGCCGCGATGCGCGGCGTGCCGTACGAGGCGACCGTCTCGTCGCAGACCTCCGACGGGAGCGCCGTGCCGGAGCCGTTGGTGCAGCGGTCGGCGACGTCACCGGGCTTGTCCTGGATGATCTTCTTCGCGAGCGGTGTCGAGGTCTTGTCGGCATCGACGCGGGCAAGCCACTTGTCGAGGGCGACGATCGCCTGGTCGGCGTAGTTGGCGTCACCCAGCAGCGGCACCTGGCCGCGCCACAGCACCTGGTTGGCCGCCGTGCCGAAGTTGCGGAGCAGCCGGGCGCGCATGGCGTAGGTGCGATAGACGTCGTGGAACGCGCCGGGGTCCGGGCCACGGAGGTCGATGATGGCGACCTTGTCGAGGTTGTTGGCCTCATTGGCGGCGCCCGTCGTGTAGACGCGCTGCAGGCCCGGGAGGTCGGGGTAGTTGCGGCTGGGCGAGACGTCGCCGTTGATGTCGAGGCCGCCGAGGTTGGTGTTGAGGTCGACGAACTGCTGCGCCGACACCAGCCCGCGGCGCAGCCCGGCGAGGCCGTACTGGATGCCGGTGTTGCCGAACGCCCGGTTGGCGAACCCGTCCTTGCGCTTGCCGAAGACGTTGACCATGTAGTCCTGCAGGGTGCACTTCACGCCCTTGGGATTGGTCTTCGGGTCGTAGACCTGCGCGGTCGGTACGCCGGGGCAGCTGCGGCTCGGGTCGCTGGCATTGGGGATCGCCGTCGTGAAGGTGACCGGGTTGCCGACGTTGGGGTGGCCCAGCACCTGCCCGATCGAGACCGGGTCCCAGGTCGTGCCCGGGTCCCAGCGCGACGGGTCCTCGTAGTAGCGCAGCAGCATCGTGTAGTCGACGTACTGCTGGGCCGACGACCACGCATCGGTGAAGCTGCACTGGGGGCTGATGCCCTGGTAGACGCCGGGGTAGGCGTTGGCGACCTGCTGCTGCACGAGCGACCCACCGGAGCAGCCGCTGCCGATGGTCCAGCGCAGCTCGCCGAGCTCCTCGATGACGCGCTCCTTGACCATGATGAGCGACTCGGCCTGCGTGATGATGTTGCAGTTGTGCCCGGCGTTGTCGAGGGCGTGCGACGCCACCGCGAAGCCGCGGCCGAGCGCGTCGACGAGCTGCACGCTGGGGGCGGAGCCCGAGGCGTACGACGTGTCGCAGCTCGCGCCGTGCGTCAGGACCAGCTTGCTGTTGAACTGCTTCTGCGGCGCCCACGGGTGCCACGGCTTGCCCGGCTGCCAGAGCACCGCGATGGCGTACTGGTCGCGGTCCGAGTAGCCCGTCTCCTGTCGCACGATGAACGGCACCGTCACGCCGGTCTGGGTCGTCGTGGTGTCGACGTCGCCCGGCGGGCTGTCGGGGTTGTACGACGAGAGCGTGGTGCGGCCGATCGGCTTGTAGAAGTAGGCGTAGGTCGGCGCCTGGTTGCACTGCTTGTCCTTCACGGCGTTCCCGCACGCCCACGGCAGGATCTGCGGGCCGGAGAAGACGGGCCCGCCCTGCGGGTGGTTGGTGACCGTCAGCTCGGCGCCGCGGCCGTCGGCGAGGCGGGCCTGGACGTCGTTGCGGCCGAGGGGGAGGCCGGTCAGCAGCCCCTCGAACTTGCCGTTGGCCCGCATCGCGAACTGCTTGGAGACGTCGTGCCCGTTGACCGCAACGGTCGCGCTGCGCACGCCCCCCGGAAGGACCACCTCGACCAGCGCGTCGCCGGCGGAGACCAGGTCGGCCCGGCCGGAGAGCACCTGGACGGACAGCTCGGTCGACGGGGCGAGCGTCTTGGCGTGCGCGACCGGGACCAGTCCGGCCGCGACGAGCGCGGCGGCGCCGACGAGGACGGTGCGACGGTTGAGGTGGGGCAGGATCCGGGCCACGACGCCTCCAGCGTGTGAGGGAGCTGTTGCAGGCCCGTTTCGGCACGTTTGCCCCATCTCCTGCCGGGTGCCTGGTCGCTCCTGCCGACGTCCCGCTGGCCGAGATCGCCGGCGGGGGCCCGCCGCGCGACGTCGGTAGCGTGTTCCCGTGAGCTCCCGACCTGTCGTGGACGTCGACCTCCTCGTCGTCGGCGCCGGCCCGAGTGGTCTCTACGGCGCCTACTACGCGGGCTTCCGGGGGCTGACCTGCGCGATCGTCGACGCCCTGCCCGAGGCGGGCGGGCAGGTCACCGCCCTCTACCCGGAGAAGATGATCTTCGACATCGCCGGGTTTCCCTCCGTGCGCGGCAAGGACCTCGTGCGCAACCTCGTCGCGCAGGCGGCGCCGTTCAAGCCGACGTACCTGCTCGGGGAGCAGGCCATCTCCTACGAGCACACCGGTGACGGGGTCGTCATCACGACGACGGCGGGCACGGTCGTGCGGGCCAAGGCCGTCGTCGTCACCGGGGGCATCGGGACCTTCAACCCGCGCCCACTGCCCGGCGGCTCGGAGTGGGAGGGCAAGGGCCTGGCGTACGTCGTACCGAGCTACGCGCCCTACCGCGAGAAGGACGTCGTCGTGGTCGGCGGCGGCGACAGCGCGCTCGACTGGGCCCTCGGACTCGAGCCGGTCGCGCGGTCGGTCACCCTGGTGCACCGTCGCGACGCGTTCCGCGCGCACGCCCACTCGGTCAAGCTCCTACGCGACTCGACGGTCTCGCTGTGCATCCCCGCGCAGGTCATGGGCCTGTCCGGGACCGACCGGGTGGAGTCGGTGTCCGTCCGCAACACCGAGACGAAGCAGGTCACGGAGCTGCCGGCCCAGGAGGTCGTCGCGGCGTTGGGGTTCACTGCCGACATCACGCCACTCGAGGCCTGGGGACTCGACGTCGAGGAGCGGCACATCGTCGTCGACACGACGATGGCCACCAACCTGCCGCGGGTCTTCGCCGCCGGGGACATCACGGAGTACCCCGGAAAGGTGCGGCTCATCAGCGTCGGCTTCGGGGAGGTTGCGACGGCCGTCTGCAACGCGGCTACCGTTATCGACCCGGAGGCCACGGTGTTCCCTGGCCACTCGACGGAGCAGCAGGGGGAGGGTCCGGCCGCATGACGTTCATCATCACGAGCACGTGCCTGGACCTGAAGGACATGTCCTGCGTCGAGGAGTGCCCGGTCGACTGCATCTACGAGGGCGGGCGCAAGCTCTACATCCAGCCCAAGGAGTGCATCGACTGCGGGGCGTGCGAGCCGGTCTGCCCGGTCGACGCGATCTACCCGGACCGCCAGCTGCCGGCCGAGAACGCCGAGGACAAGGAGGACAACAAGGCCTTCTTCGAGATCGTCCTTCCCGGCCGCGACGCCCCGCTGGGGTCGCCGGGTGGCTCGATGCGCGTCGGCAACACCGAGGCCGACACGCCCCGCATCGCCGCGCTGCCGCCCAACCCCGACGTCGAGTGACGCCGCTCGAGGTCGTGCACGCGTTCCTGGCGGCCGCCGAGGAGGGCGACTACGAGGCCTCGCTGCCGTTGCTGACCGAGGACGTCGAGTACCAGAACATGCCGCTGCCGGCGGTGCACGGACGACAGGCCGTGCGCGAGACGCTCGAGGCGCTCCTGCCGATCTGCACCCGGTTCCAGGTGGTCGCCCACCGGGAGCTCGCTTCCGGCGACACGGTGATGAACGAGCGCACCGACCGGTTCGAGCTCAAGGGGGAGTGGGTCGACCTGCCGGTCGCCGGCGTCTTCGTCGTCCGCGATGGCCAGATCGCCCTGTGGCGCGACTACTTCGACCTGCCGACCATCATGAACAAGATGGTCTGACCCCTTGCGTTGAGTGGTGGCTTACGCCCCACTCAGGTACCTCGAAACGGGGCGCGAGCCACCACTCGACGACGTGGTCAGGCGGTCGGGACTCCGGGCACCTCGGTGCCGGCGGGGAGGCAGATCGACTTGGACTCGAGGTAGGCCGCCAGCCCCTCCGGGCCGAGCTCGCGGCCGATGCCGCTGTTCTTGTAGCCGCCGAAAGGTGCGCCGAACTCCAGCGAGAAGCCGTTGATGGTGAAGGTCCCGGTGCGCACCCGCCGGGCGATGTCGATGCCGGCGGGGATGTCGGACGTGAAGACCGTGCCGGACAGCCCGTACTGGCTGTTGTTGGCGATCTTCACCGCGTCGTCGGGGGAGTCGTAGGGGATGACCGCGACGACCGGGCCGAAGACCTCCTCCTGCGCGAGCGTCGAGTCGGGGTCGACGTTGGTGAAGACGGTCGGCTCGACGTACCAGCCCGTCGACTGGCTCGACGGACGGCCGCCACCCGTCGTGACCTTGCCGCCCTCCTTCTGCGCCGTGGCGATGTAGCCCTCGACCCGGGCCCGCTGCCGCTCGGCGACCAGCGGACCGATCTGCGTCTCCGGGTCCAGCGGGTCGCCGACGATCTGCGTCGAGGTGAACTCGGTGATGGCGTCGACGATCTCGGTGTAGCGGTCGCGGCTGGCGAGGATGCGGGTCTGCGCGACGCAGGCCTGGCCGTTGTTCATGAAGCTCGAACCGAGAAGGGCCGGTACGGCGGTCGCGAGGTCGGCGTCGTCGAGGATGATTGCCGCCGACTTGCCGCCCAGCTCGAGGGTGACCCGACGCAGCCGCTCACCGGCAAGCGCACCGATCCTCTTGCCCGCGGCCGTCGAGCCGGTGAAGGCGATCTTGTCGATGTCGGGGTGCGTGACGAGGTGCTCGCCGACCTCGCGTCCCGCGGTCACGATGTTGATGACACCGGCCGGGATACCGGCCTCGTCGAGGCACTCCGCGAGCAGGTAGCCGTTGAGCGGCGTCTCGGGCGCCGGCTTGAGGACGACGGTGCAGCCGGCGGCCAGCGCAGGCGCGATCTTCAGCATCGCGGTGAAGAGCGGGACGTTCCACGGCACGACCGCGGCGACGACGCCGACCGGCTCCTTGCGCACGAGGGTCGGTCCCATCAGGCCCGCCCGCAGCTCCTCGAAGGGGAACGTCTGCGCGAGGCCGGCGTAGTAGTCGAGCACCATCGTGCTCGACAGGACCTGGCCCATGATGGAGAAGGAGTACGGCGAGCCGTTCTCGCTGCTGATGAGCTTGGCGAACTCGTCCATCCGGGCGTTGATGGCCGCGGACAGCGCCGCGATCTTCGCGGAGCGCTCGGCCGCCGTCGTACGGGTCCACTCGCCGTCGTCGAACGCCTTGCGTGCCGCGGCGACGGCCCGGTCGATGTCGGCGTTGCTCCCGTCCGGGACGCGGGCGATGACCTGCTCCGTGTGCGGGCTGACGACGTCGATCGTCGCCGTCCCGGCCGGGGCGACGAAGCCGCCATCGATGTAGAAGTGCTCGCGCGTCTCCACCCGGAAGTCCTCCTCGTTGGGGCATGTCGTCACCCGCATTATGGAACACGTTCTAGTCCGCGCGCCAGGGCCCGCCTCCCTTGCCCCCGAACTAGAACCGGTTATAGGTTTCGGCCGTCGGATCGAGGAATGGGGAACTCGTGGTGCGGGCTGCGGTCGTCGAGGCGTACGGGCAGGACAAGGCGGAGATCCGCGACGACGTCGAGGCGATCGCCCCGGCTGCAGGCCACGTCAAGGTGCGGATGCGCTCCACCGGCGTCTGCCACTCAGACCTGTCGGCCATGGCGGGCATCCTGCCCGCCGCCCTGCCGGCCGTCCTGGGGCACGAGGGCGCCGGCGACGTGCTCGAGGTGGGCCCCGGTGTCACCAGGGTGAAGGCCGGTGACCGCGTCATCGTGGCGTGGGTGCCGCCCTGTGGCGGCTGCAAGACGTGCCTGCGCGGCGAGCCCAACCTCTGCATGGAGCTGACGATGGCCGCGTTCGGCTCGCCGAACTTCCTCGTCGGCGGCAGCCCGTTCTTCGGCATGGCCGGCACCGGCACGTTCGCCGAGGAGATGACGATCCCGGAGTCCGGCTGCATCCCGCTCGCCGACGACGTCCCTTACGAGATCGGCGCCCTCATCGGCTGCGGCGTCATGACCGGTGTGGGCGCGGCGCTCAACACCGCCCGCGTGCAGCCCGGCTCGTCGGTGGCGGTCATCGGCTGTGGCGGCGTGGGCATCTCCGCCATCCAGGGCGCGCGGATCTGCGGCGCGGCGCAGATCGTCGCGATCGACCAGGTCGACGGCAAGCTCGCGTGGGCGAAGAAGTTCGGAGCGACGAAGACGGCCAACGGCGCCGAGGCGGCCCAGGCCGTCATGACCGAGGTGACCGGTGGCGAGGGCTTCGACTACGTGTTCGAGGTCGTCGGCCGGTCCGAGACGATCCGGCAGGCGTGGGACCTCACCCGCCGCGGCGGCACGACGGTCATCGTTGGCGCCGGCCGGATGGAGGACATGGTGTCCTTCAGCGCCTTCGAGCTGTTCTTCTCGGAGAAGAAGCTGCTCGGCTCGTACTACGGCTCGGGCGATGTCCGCCGCGACTTCGACCGGCTGCTCGACCTGTGGCGCGCGGGCCGCCTCGACCTCGACGGCATGATCACGCAGCGCCTGACCCTCGACGACCTCAACGACGCGTTCGCCGCCCTCAAGTCCGGCGAGGTCATCCGCCAGGTCATCAACTTCGACTAGCTCTCGGCGGCCAGCATCTCGTAGAGACCGCCCTTCGGTACGACGAAGATGCCGGTGGCCTCGGCGAGCAGCTCGCCCTCGCAGTAGCTGCGGCCCCACGCCGTGACCTTGCGGCCGGACACGGACTCGACACCCGCCTCGTAGTCGATCCGCTTGTGCAGGGGCGTGCGCGCCACCAGCCGTACGCTGAGCGTCCCGGTGAAGCCGGCCTGACCCGACGCCGCCTGCGCGACACCGAGCAGGTCGTCGAACGCGGCCATCACGTGCCCACCATGAACGGTGCCGGGCGGGCCCTCGTAGGCGTCGCCGTACGTCGTGTGCGCCCGCATCTCGTCACCCACGAACTGCACCTGGAGCGGCGTCGCGAGCGCGTTGCCGCGCCCCGAGAACGGGCTGCGCTCGAACAGGCTGAAGTCCTGCTCGCTTGCGAACAGCGAGCTCACCTTGGGCAACGCACCGATGTGCCTGCGGGCCTGCGAGAGCAACATGTGTGCCTCGTGCAGATCCTCTGGGTCCGTCGCACCAGAGTTGAGCCGCAGCACGTCACCGATGAGGGCGCGCAGGTGGTCGGCGAGCTCGTGCTTCGCGAGCTGGTTGTCGGTCGGCTCGGCGTCCTGCGGAAACCAGGACCGGATCGGGTCGCCGGTGTCGATGCTCACCGCCCGACGAAGTTGGCCGGCCGCTTCTCGGCGAACGCGCGCGGTCCCTCGCGGGCGTCCTCGGTCGCGAACACCGGCATGCCGATCTCCAGCTCGACCTTGAGCGCCTCGTCCTCGGGCAGCCCCTCGGTCTCGCGCAGGGACCGCAGGACCGAGCGCACGGCGATCGGCCCGTTGGCGCTGATGCTGTCCGCGATGTCTCGAGCGCGCGAGTACGCCGTGCCGTCGGGCACGACCGAGCCGATCAGGCCGTACTGCAGCGCCTCCGTGGCGCTGATGGTCTTCCCCGTCAGCAGCAGCTCGGCCGCGACCGTGTAGGGGATCTGGCGCCGCAGCCGGACCGTCGAGCCGCCCAGCGGGAACAGCCCCCGTCGTACCTCCGCGACGCCGAACGTCGCCGACTCGCCGGCGACCCGGATGTCGGTCGCCTGCAGGATCTCGGTGCCACCCGCGATCGCGGGTCCCTCGACCGCGGCGATGAGCGGCTTGGTGAGGCGGTAGTGCCGCAGCAGCGCGCGCCAGGCGAGGTCTGCGTCGCGGGCGAACCGCTGCGCGTACTCGTCATCCGGCGGCGGGTTGCTCATCATCGCCTTGAGGTCGGCGCCGGCGCAGAACACCGTGTCCGAGCCGGTGAGGATCACGCAGCGGATCTCGTCGTCGGAGTCGGCCTGCTCCCAGGCCTCCGCCATCCGGCCGAGCATGTTGGGGGAGAAGGCGTTCTTCCGCTCCGGCCGGTTCATCCGCAGGGTGAGGACGTGGTCGTCCTTCTCGACGAGCAGGTGCTCCTCGCTCACATCTACTCCTCGGGAAAGACGACGTCGCCGGTCACGGTGTCCTTCGCCGAGATCGCCTCGACGGGACAGCCCTCCATGGCCTCCCAGAGCGACTCGGACTCCGCGACGGGGTTGCTCGTGACGGTCGACCTGCGGTCGGGGCCCTGGCCGAAGACGTCGGGCGCGCTGTTGCGGCAGTAGCCCGAGCTGATGCAGCTCGGGGCCACGGCGACCTCCAAGGACCTGCCCACCGCACCTCCCTCGTCACGCCGCTCTGGCTAGAACCTGTTCTAGTCCATCGGGCGGTGTCCGCGCCACTAGGGGGTCGCGGACGGGCTCGGCGCGGTGCCGACCGAGGCCGGCCGCAGGTGCCGCTCGACCGTGACGGAGGACGATCCGAGGCCCCCGACCGTCACCTCGTCCCAGGCCTGCAGCTGGTGGCTCTCGCTGTCGAAGTACAGGACGGAGCACTCCAGCGGCGTGGGCTTCTCACCCTCGAGCCCGCGCAGGCCGGCTCCGCCGGTTGAGCCCTCCACCAGCGTCAGCGTTCCGTTCGCCACCTGCTGCTCGCGGTGGTGCCGGTGCCCGGCCAGCACCAGCGGCACCACACCGTCGAGAGGTGCGGCGGCGAGCGGGTCGTGCACCACAGCGACACCGACCGGTGCGCTCTGCGCCCTGATGAAGTCGGCGAGCTGCTGTCCCGAGGCGACGACGGCGTCGGCGGGAGCGGTGCGGGTCGTCTTGTCGGGCGTGAAGCGGGGGTCGGCGATGCCCGCGATGCGGATGCCGGCGAGGGTGGTCGCGGAGCGGTCGAGGACCGTGACGTTGGGCAGGTGCCGCAGCTCGTCGACGGTCGTCGCGGAGTCGTGGTTGCCGCGGATGACGACGTAGGGCACCTGGATCCGGCGCAGGTCGTCGATGAACGGCTGCTCCGCGACGCTGCCGTGGTCGGTGAGGTCGCCGCTGTCGATGACACCGCTGATGTGGAACTGCGTCACCAGCGAGGTCACCAGGTCGGTGCCCGCCGGGTTGAGGTGCAGGTCGGAGATGTGCAGCAGGGCGATGGTCGACCCGTTCGGTCGGTACGTCGGCAGCGTCGACGTGACGTCGTACAGCTGCACGACGTTGCCGACGAGCTGACCGAGCGCGAGCCGGTACTGCGAGAAGTTCGTGATGATCTGCTCGGCGCTGCCGATGGCTGTCGGCGCGCTGGCGAGCAGACCGGTGTAGCGCGGCTCGCGGACGCTGGCCGGTCGCCACGTCGCCGCCGACACCGCGGCGGTCGCGAGCAGAGTGGCGACGCACAGCCCGAGGCACAGGGCGGTGCGGCGGAGCGAGCGGAACACCAGCAGCGCCAGCAGGGCGCACGCGACCAGCGCCGCCGCTGCTGCGCGGAGAGCCAGGTGGAGAAGCGCGCGATGCAGGTCCGTACCGACCCGGGCGCCGACGGTCGCGAAGCCGCCCGGGTCCTCGGCGAGGTTGCGCGCGACATCCGCACGCAGCTCGACGACGGACGCGTCGACCGCGAGCGGTCCGCGGTGGGTCGCGAACTCCATGCTTCCGAGCGGTGGCACCTGCAGCTGTGACCCGCCGGACAGGGAGGGCTGGAGCTGGAAGCGCACTTCGACCGGGCCCACCCGCGCGTCCTCGTGCCCCGCGACCAGGATGCCGACCGTCGCGCCGGCGACGGCGACGGCAAGGCAGGCCGCGGCAAGTCCCGTGCGGCGCGCTGCGGTCACCCTTCCACGTTGCCACGCCGCCAGGGCAGGTCCTAGGTTCGCGCGGTGCCGATCCCCGCGCAGCGCGACGTCGAGCAGACCGGTGCCGCGCTGGCCGGCTGGCTGGCGAGGACGTTGGCGGCCGACGGAGACGTCGTGCTCGGCGAGCTGCGTGGCCCAGGCGCGACCGGCTTCTCCAACGAGACGCTGATCGTGGACGCCTCGTGGAGCTCGGCGGGGGAGCCGCGTCAGGCGTCGTACGTCGTGCGCGTTGCGCCGACCGGCTACTCGCTGTTCCCCGACGCCGCCTTCGACACGCAGTACCGGGTGCTTCGCGCCCTGAGCTCCACATCGGTGCCGGTGCCCACCGTCCGCTGGTACGAGACGGATGCGTCGGTCCTCGGTGCGCCGTTCTTCGTGATGGACGAGATCCGCGGCCGGGTGCCCCCCGACAACCCGCCGTACCACATGGCGGGGTGGCTCTTCGACGTCTCACCGGAGCACCGGGCCCGGCTGTGGTGGGGGGCGATCGACGCGATGGCCGACCTGCACGGGCTGGACCCGCGGACCTGCGGGCTCGACTTCCTGACCGGCGGGCTCGGCGAGGGACTGGCCTACTACGAGTCGTTCCTCGAGAGCGTCGAGAAGGACGAGCAGGTGCCCGTGGCGCGGCGCGCCCTGGACTGGCTGCGTCGTCACCTGCCCGACGAGCAGCCGCTGGGGCTGACCTGGGGTGACGCGCGGATCGGCAACGTCATGTACGACGACGAGGGCGCCGTTCTGGCCGTCCTGGACTGGGAGATGGTCGGTCTGGGCGCCCGTGCGCAGGACGTGGCGTGGGCGCTGTTCCTCGACCGGCACCACAGCGAGGGCTGCGACGTGCCGCGGCTCGAGGGCTTTCCCTCCACGGCCGAGACGGTCGCTCACTACGAGGAGCGCACCGGTACGAGCCTGCGCGACCTGGACTTCTACGAGGTCTACTCCGCCTTCAAGTTCTGCGTGATCATGGGTCGGCTCGCCGTGATCTTCAAGGACTGGGGACTGCTGCCGCCGGACGACGGGATGGCGCAGGACAACACCGTGACCCGCCTCACCGAGCGGGTCCTGTTGGAGCGTGGCTGATGCTGTCGCCCCTCGACGACCTGCCGATCCACCAGGTCGCCGAGACGATGGCGACGGTCGGCACCAGTGACCGCAACTTCTACGACCGCTACTACTTCAGCCTGCACGGCTCGGATGACGCGTTCTTCCTCGCGGCGGGCCTCGGGCAGTACCCCAACCTGGGCGTCTGCGACGGGTTCGTCGCGGTGGCGCGCGGGACGACGCAGACCGTGGTGCGCGCGTCCCGCCCGCTCGGGACGGACCGGCTCGATGCCTCCGTCGGTCCCTTGCACGTGGAGGTCCTCGAGGGGCTGCGTCGCGTGCGCCTCGTGTGCGACGAGGTCGCGGGATTCGGCCTCGACGTCACGTGGGAGGCCGCGATCCCGGCTTACGAGGAGCCGCGCATGCTGCTCGCGGCGCCGCACGGCCGCGTCATCATCGACACGATGCGCTTCCTGCAGACGGGCCGCTGGACCGGCTCGATGCTGCTCGACGGGCGCTCGATCGACGTCACACCGGACCGCTACTGGGGGAGCCGGGACCGCTCGTGGGGCGTGCGTCCGGTCGGCGAGCCGGAGCCGCCGGGCGCGCCGTCCCAGCTGAGCGGCTTCTTCTGGAACTACTTCGTGGCGCAGTTCGACGACTACACGGTCGTCTACATGGCGCAGGAGGACTCCGACGGCCGCCGTACGACGGAGGAGGGCGTCAAGCTGTACGCCGACGGCCGGGCCGAGCTGCTCGGCCGGCCCGAGCACGCGCTGGAGTTCCTGCCGGGCACGCGCCGCGTCACCCGCGCGACGGTGCGGTTCGCGCGCGGCCTCGAGCTGACGGGTGAGGTGCTGCGGCCGCTGCACCTTGCGCGCGGCACGGGTTACGGCTTCGACGCGGACTGGCGGCACGGCATGTGGCACGGCCCGGAGGTCGTCGTGCAGACCAGGGACTTCGACACCGAGGACGCGTCGATCATCCCGATGCCCGGCGCCATCATCGACAACGTGGCGCGGTTCACCGCCGGCGACGATGTCGGCTACGGGCTGCTCGAGGTCATGAGCATCGGCCCGCACCCGCAGTACTTCGACAGCTGGGACTAGACCCCCCGCTGAGTGGTGGCTTGCGCCCCGTGCGGGGGGCGCCGAGTGGGGCATGCCCCACCACTCGACGAAGGGTTAGAGCCTTTCGAGGATGGTGCCGGTGGCCAGTGCGCCGCCGGCGCACATCGTGACCAGCGCGAACTGCTTGTCAGTGCGCTCGAGCTCGTGCAGGGCAGTGGTGATGAGCCGGCTGCCGGTCGAGCCGACCGGGTGGCCGAGCGCGAT
>JAODNA010000189.1 GCA_025465135.1 Frankiales bacterium
GCAACCGCCGTGCGGGCCGAGGCCGCGCCGCGGCGGCGGCCCGGCCGGCAGGGCGGATGCTGACCGGGCGCGTGGTTCCGATACGGACGCGGTCGGCCGGCTCGGCTCCGGGCACCTGCATGCTGAGAAGGCGCGCCGTCAGCACGTCCGACGGCACCGGGGTCTCCGCACCAGCCCAGGACAGCCGGCTCTTCAGGGCCCGCAGCCCCTCCACCTCGTGGTGGCACGGTGGGCAGCCCATGAGGTGCGACAGCACCCGCTCGCGGGTCGCGTGGTCGAGCTCGCCGTCGACGAGGCCGGAGAGCAGGTCGCCGGGGCAGCTCATGGCGTGTCCTCCGCGGCGTCCTCGGGAGCGCGGTGGGCAAGTGCTTCGCGGAGCTGGGTACGGCCTCGGTGGATGCGGCTGCGCACGGTCCCGATCTTGATGCCCAGCGTGGCCGCGATCTCCTCGTACGACAGTCCCTCGAGGTCGCACAGGACGACCGCTGCGCGGAAGTCGGGCGGGAGGCCGTCGAGCGCGGCCTGGACGTCGTGGTCGAAGTGCGTCTCGTCGTAGATCTGCGCCGGGCCGCGTTCCTTGCTCGGCAGCCGTTCGGCGTCGTCGGGCAGCGCGTCGAAGCGGATCCGCGCCTTGCGCCGGACCATGTCGAGGAACAGGTTGGTCGTGATCCGGTGCAGCCAGCCCTCGAACGTGCCCGGCGTGTAGCTGGACAGGGAGCGGAAGACCCGGACGAAGACCTCCTGGGTGAGGTCCTCCGCGTCATGCTGGTTGCCGGTGAGGCGGTAGGCGAGCCGGTAGACGCGCGCCGAGTGGGTGCGCACGACCTCGTCCCAGGACGGCGGCGTCCAGGGCACGTCGGTCACGGGAACTCCCACGGGGACAGCGGAGGGAACAGCGGAAGCGGCGGCGCGCAGTGCGAGCCCGCCGCTCGGTCCCATGGTGCCCTGTCTCCCGTTCGTTCCGCGTGAGCTGTCACCTGGCTGAACGCCCCCGGGCTCGGCGGCGTTCCCCCGGGCTAGGGTCGGCGCGTGGTCGACACCGCCCTTTCCGACGTCAGCACCTGGATCGCCGACTGGCAGCCCGAGGACGAGGCCCTCACGGCCGCCCGGGCCCGCGCCGCCGAGGTCGGCGTTGCCGCCATCGATGCCTCGACGGGGGCGGTGCTGCGCCTGCTGGCTGCCTCGGTCGGCGCCAAGGCCGCCGTCGAGCTCGGCACCGGCGCCGGCGTCTCGACCCTGTGGCTGCTGCGTGGGCTGGCACCCGACGGCGTCCTGACGAGCGTCGACGCCGACGGCGAGCACCAGCGGCTCGCGAAGGCGTCCCTCACCGAGGCAGGGGTCGCGAGCGGCCGGGTGCGGCTGATCCAGGGCCGCGCCCTCGAGGTCCTGCCGCGGCTGTCGGAGTCGGCCTACGACCTGGTCTTCTGCGACGCCGCCCGCTCCGAGAACGCCGACTACCTGGCGGCGGCCCTCACCCTCCTGCGACCCGGCGGGCTCGTGGTGTTCGCCGGCGCGCTGGCCGGCGGCAAGGTCGCCGAGCCGACCGCCCGCGACGCCGAGACCGTGTCGATGCGCGAGCTCGCGAAGCTCGTGCGTGACGAGGAGCGGCTCACCGCGGCGATGATCCCGGTCGGCGCCGGCCTGCTCGCCGCGAGCCTGGCCTGACGCTGTCTTGCATCGTTCCAGATAGAGGGCTAGCGTCCGTCGCATCGACCCCGCCACGCACCTCCGGTCTGCCGGCCTGCGCGTCACCGCGCCCCGGCTCGCGGCCTACGACGCCGTCGTCGCGCACCCGCATGCCGACGCCGACGACATCGCGGTGGCCGTCCGCGACTCCCTCGGCAAGGCGAGCACCCAGGGCGTCTACGACGCGCTGCGGGTTCTCACCGAGCAAGGGCTGGTACGGCGGATCGAGCCGGCCGGCTCGCCGGCCCGCTTCGAGGCGCGCACCGGCGACAACCACCACCACGTCGTCTGCCGGTCCTGCGGGACCGTCGGCGACGTGGACTGCGCGGTCAACGAGACCCCGTGCCTGGAGGCCTCCGAGACCCATGGCTTCACGATCGACGAAGCAGAAGTGACGTACTGGGGCCTGTGCCCCGACTGCCAGACCACGAAGACCGAGGAAGGAACAGCGTGACCGAGAGCGAGAACCCGGCGATCCCCAGTCCCACCCCCGAGGCCACGCGGCCGAGGACCAACCGCGACTGGTGGCCGAACCAGCCGGACCTGCAGGTCCTCAACCGGCCGGCGCCGGCGTCCAACCCGTTGGGCGCCGACTTCGACTACGCAGCGGCCTTCGCGGGCCTCGACGTCGAGGCGCTGAAGCGCGACCTGGTCGAGGTGATGACGACCTCGCAGGACTGGTGGCCCGCCGACTACGGCCACTACGGACCGCTGTTCGTCCGGCTCTCGTGGCACGCCGCGGGCACGTACCGCATCGCCGACGGCCGGGGCGGGGCCGGTGACGGCGCGCAGCGCTTCGCCCCGCTGAACAGCTGGCCGGACAACGGCAACCTGGACAAGGCGCGGCGCCTTCTCTGGCCCCTCAAGCAGAAGTACGGCAAGGCGATCTCCTGGGCCGACCTGCTCGTGCTGGCGGGCAACGTCGCCATGGAGGACATGGGCTTCGAGACCTTCGGCTTCGGCTTCGGCCGCGAGGACGTGTGGCAGCCGGAGGAGATCTTCTGGGGCTCGGAGGACACCTGGCTCGGCGACGAGCGCTACAGCGGTGACCGCGAGCTCTCCGGGCCGCTCGGCGCCGTGCAGATGGGCCTGGTCTCCGTCAACCCGGAGGGGCCCAACGGCAACCCGGACCCGATGGCCTCCGCACGCGACATCAGGGACACGTTCGCCCGCATGGCGATGAACGACGAGGAGACCGTCGCGCTCATCGCGGGCGGCCACACCTTCGGCAAGACCCACGGTGCCGGCGACCCCTCGCTCGTGGGGCCCGAGCCGGAGGGCTGCCCCGTGCACCACATGGGTCTCGGCTGGAAGAACGAGTTCGGTACCGGCAAGGGCAAGGACACGATCACCAGCGGGCTCGAGGGTGCGTGGACGCCGACGCCCACGAAGTGGGACAGCAGCTTCTTCGACACGCTGTTCGGCTTCGAGTGGGAGCAGACCAAGAGCCCGGCCGGCGCGACGACGTGGCGGCCCAAGAACGGCGAGGCGGCCGACGCCGTCCCTGACGCGCACGACCCGTCGGTCCGGCACGCCCCGATGATGGCGACGACCGACCTCGCGCTGATCACGGACCCGGCGTACAAGGAGATCTCGAAGCGGTTCCACGAGAACCCCGACCAGTTCGCGGCGGCCTTCGCGAAGGCCTGGTACAAGCTGCTGCACCGCGACATGGGACCGGTCTCGCGCTACCTCGGCCCCTGGGTCCCGGAGCCGCAGCTCTGGCAGGACCCGGTCCCGGCGGTCGACCACGAGCTCATCGGCACCGACGACATCACGGCTCTGAAGGCGAAGGTCCTCGACGCGGGCCTGTCCGTCTCGCAGCTCGTGTCGACCGCGTGGGCAGCGGCCGCGTCCTTCCGCGGCACCGACAACCGCGGCGGGGCGAACGGCGCGCGGCTGCGCCTCGCGCCGCAGAAGGACTGGGACGTCAACAAGGGGTCGGCCGAGGTGATCTCGAAGCTGGAGGAGATCCAGCAGTCCTTCGGCAAGCCGGTGTCGCTCGCCGACCTGATCGTGCTCGGCGGCTGTGCAGCGGTCGAGAGGGCCGCGAAGGACGCGGGCGTCGCCATCACGGTCCCGTTTGCGCCGGGCCGCACCGACGCGACCCAGGAGCAGACCGATGTCGAGTCGTTCGCGGTGCTCGAGCCGCGGGCCGACGGGTTCCGCAACTGGCTCCCGGCCGGCACGAAGCTCTCGCCGGAGACCCTGCTGGTCGACCGCGCCTACCTGCTGACGCTCACCGCCAAGGAGCTGACGGTGCTGATCGGCGGCATGCGGGTTCTCGGCACCAACGCCGGGGGCACACAGCACGGCGTCTTCACCGACCGCCCGGGCACCCTGTCGAACGACTTCTTCGTCAACCTGCTGGCTGTCGGCGCGGAGTGGACGACGTCCACGTCCGATGCGGACGTCTACGTGAGCGGCGACCGGACAGCCACTGCCGTGGACCTCGTCTTCGGCTCGAACTCGATCCTGCGTGGCATCTCGGAGGTCTACGCGGCGGATGACGCGAAGGAGCAGTTCGTGCAGGACTTCGTGGCCGCGTGGGACAAGGTCATGAACCTCGACCGCTTCGACCTCGCCTAGCGAGCAGGGCGACCCAGCGGGGAATCTCAGGGCTATGGCCCTGAGGATTCCCCGTTGGGCGACGCGCCCAGGTCAGGCGGTGGGGAAGCCGACGGCGCCGACGGCGAAGCCGATCGCGTCCCACTCCTGGATGACGTCCGGGTCGTGGCCGACGATCTGCGTGACCTTCGACGGTGATGCCCGGAAGCTCTCGAGGAAGTCGGTGCGGGCCTGCTCGGTGGCCCACACGTAGACGCCGGCGTAGAAGCCGCCGTCGACCATCTGCCAGGTCTTGTAGTGCAGGCCGGCCATCCCCGTGAAGCGCGGCACGGCCTCATCACGGCAGTAGGCGCGCAGCTGCTCGTTGACCGCCGGACCTGCGTGGGTCAGCGACCAGCGGATGGTGAGGCCGTGCATCAGGCGGCCTTGCGCTTTCCGGCGACCGAGAGCGCCTCGAGCCAGCGCGTGAGAAGCCGTACGCCGTAGCCCGTGCCGCCCTTGGTCAGCTCGTCGTCGTCTGCGTCGGACCGGCCGGGCCCGGCGATGTCGAGGTGCGCCCAGGGCCGGCCGCCGGCGAACTCACGGAGGAAGAGGGCCGCGGTGATCGAGCCGCCTCCGAGCTTGAGGGTGGGCTGGCCGATGTTGCGCAGGTCAGCGGTCGGCGACTCCAGCGCCTGCCGGTAGTCCTCGACGAGCGGCAGCCGCCACGCGCGCTCACCGCTGGCGTCGGCTGCTGCCGTGAGCTCCGCGGCGAGCTCGTCGTCGTTGCAGAAGAACCCGGCGATCTTCTTGCCGAGGGCGATCGGCATGGCCCCGGTCAGCGTGGCGATGTCGATGATGACGTCGGCCTTGAGATCGCGGTCGGCGTAGGCGATGGCGTCGGCGAGGACGAGCCGTCCCTCCGCGTCGGTGTTGAGCACCTCGACGGTCGTGCCGCCGTACTGGCGGATCACGTCGCCCGGACGCTGCGCCGTGCCACTCGGCATGTTCTCGGCCGCCGCGACGAGCGCGGTGACGCGCAGGGGCAGCTTCAGGTCAGCGGCAGCCCGCAGGGCACCCAGCACGGCCGCGCCGCCGCCCATGTCGGTCTTCATCGTCAGCATGCCCTCGTTGGGCTTGAGCGACAGCCCGCCGGTGTCGAACGTGATGCCCTTGCCGACGAGCACGACGTGACGCTTGCCCCCGTCGTACGACGCCTCGATGAGGCGCGGCGGTCGGGTCGATCCCATGCCGACCGCGACGATCCCGCCGAAGCCGCCCTTGGCGAGCTCCTTCTCGTCACGCACCTTCACGGTGAGGCCCTTGAGCAGCGTCGTCGCCGCCGCGGCCAGCCACTCGGGCGTCTTGTCGAGCGACGGCGTGTTGACGAGGTCGCGTGCGGCCGCCGTCGCGCCGGCCACGGTGATCGCACGGTCGAGCGCCGGCTGCAGCGGCTTCGGCTTGCCGACCACCAGCGTGATGGTCTGCAGCACCCGCGGCTCGGCCTTCTCCTTGCGGCTGAAGCCGTAGGAGGCCAGCAGCAGCGCCTCCGCGAAGGCGCGCAGGCCGTCGGGATCGAGGGCGACGCTGCGCAGGTCGACGGCAAGAGCAGCCGCGGACTTCGCCTTCCGGGCGAGGGCCGCGCCGGCCTTGCGCAACGCCGGCGGGGAGCCGTCGCCGATACCGATCGCGAGCACCCGTTCGAGTGGCCCGGCCCCTGGCTGCGGTGCGGAGACGATCTCGCCGGCCTCGCCCTTCGCGGCTTCCCGCGCCAGCAGCCCGTCGAGGTCGACGGGCGCGGTGCCGACGACCTTCGCGCCACCGTCACCGGCCTGGGTCGGTACGGCGACGATCCCTGCCGTCGGGACCTTGGTCGCGAGCGAGAGAGCGGGCAGCGCAGCCGCGGGGAAGGCGGCGCGTGGCTTGCCGGTCAGGAGAGGACGGCCTTCAACGCGTCGGCCAGGTCGCTGACCTCCTGCGCGTTGAGCTCGACGACGAGGCGCCCGCCACCTTCGAGCGGGACGCGCATGACGATGCCGCGACCCTCCTTGGTGACCTCGAGCGGACCGTCGCCTGTCCGCGGCTTCATGGCCGCCATGGACCAACCTCCATCGACTTCAGGTGCGGTCGTCCGCACGTGTTGCGTCCATTCTCCCGTATAACGCGCCCGGCCGCCGAAGGGAGGGGGGCAGCGCGCGCGGGGCCGAGCGTGGGAGGGTGCGAACAGGCTTCGAGGCGGAGGTGGGCGGTGGACGCGCGGTCGGCGCTGTTCGACCTCTACGGCGACCACCTGCGCTCGCGCGAGGACGAGTTCCGCGGACAGGCTCCGGTCGCCGCGCTCGTCAAGCTCCTGGCGCCGCTCGGGGTGCAGGCACCCGCGGTCCGCACCGCCGTGTCCCGGATGGTTCGGCAGGGCTGGCTCACCGCCGTCAAGCTGCCCGCGGGCGCGGGTTACGCGCTGACCCCTCGGGCCGTACGCCGGCTCGACGAGGCAGCGGACCGGATCTACCGGACCTCCCGCCACACGTGGGACGGTCGCTGGCACCTGCTCGTCGTCGTACCGCCGACGGGGCGCAGCGACCGTGAGCGGCTGCACGCGCAGCTGCAGTTCCTCGGCTACGGCTCGATCGGCGGCTCGACCTGGGTCTCCCCGCGGCCGGCCCCGGAGCTCGACGCGACCCTCGCCGAGGCATCTGCCCGGGCGGAGCGCTTCACGTCGACCCACGACGGCGACTCGCAGGCGCTGATCGCCCGCGCGTGGGACCTCGACGGCCTGGCGAGGGCCTACTCGCGGTTCCTCGACGAGGCAGCCGTGCTGCTCAGCGAGGTCGACAGCTCCACCGACATCGGGGCGTTCACGGCACGGTCCGAGCTCGTGCACGACTGGCGCAAGTTCCTGTTCGTCGACCCGGGCCTGCCCCCGGCGCTCCTCCCGCCGGACTGGCCCGGCACGAAGGCGGCCGCGTGGTTCGACCAGGAGGCTGACACGCTGCTGCCTGCGGCCCGTCGGTTCGTCGACGACTGCCTGATCCCGTAGGAGTCTGCGTGTCCGACACCATCCTGGTCGATGTCTCCGGCGCCGTCGCCACCATCACGCTGAACCGGCCCGACGGGATGAACGCCCTCACCCTCGAGGCCAAGGCAGCGCTGCTCGCCGCCGTCTCGTCCGTCGCGTCGGACCAGGCCGTGCGCGCCGTCGTGCTGACCGGGACGGGACGGGCGTTCTGCGTGGGGCAGGACCTGAAGGAGCACGCGGCTCTGCTGGCCTCCGGCGACACCGCCCCGCTGTCGACGGTGACGGAGCACTTCAACCCGCTCATCACACTGATCGCCACGATGCCGAAGCCGGTCGTCGCCGCCGTCAACGGGACGGCAGCGGGAGCCGGACTGGGCATCGCGTGTGCCTGCGACTTCCGCATCGGGGCAGCAGGCTCGCGCTACACGACGGCCTTCACCGGCATCGGGCTGACAGCCGACTCCGGTCTGTCGTGGACCCTCCCCCGCCTGGTCGGCTCAGGGCGGGCAGCGGCGCTGATGATGCTCGCCGAGCCGTTCACCTCCGAGCAGGCGCTGGAGATGGGCATCCTCAACGCCTGCGTCGCACCCGAGCAGGTGCTGCCCGCGGCCCTGGAGCTCGCGCAGCGGCTCGCCGCCGGCCCGACGGCGGCCTACGCCTGCGTGAAGGAGTCGGTGCTGTACGGCGCCGACGCCTCGTTGGAGCAGGCCCTGGCCAAGGAGGACGAGCTGCAGACCCGCGCCGGCGCGACAGCGGACCACGCCCAGGCGGTGCAGTCGTTCCTCGCCAAGACGCCGCCGGTCTTCACCGGCCGCTGACCGGCCGCCGCGGCGGCCCGGACCGCTCGCTCAGGGGCGCGGAACGCAGACGTACGTCCTGGTGTCGATCGTGGGCGTGAACCCGAGCAGGGTCGTCTGGCAGTTCACACCGGCGCCGTAGGGGACGCAGGCCGGGCCGACGTTCGCCGGGACAACGCCGTACGTCGTCTCCTGCGCGCAGATGTCGCCTGCCTCGACGAGCTCCTGGTGCGGCGCCAGCGCGGCGCCACTCAGGGCGACGGCGGCAGCCGCCATCACACCTCCTGCCAAAGCCTTGCGGAACATGGGTCCCCCTCCGTCACGGCGGTGCCGCGAGCGACTGCTGGATGAACGAGCCGGCCCCGCTCCCGGTGACGCCGATCGAGGGTTCTCACGGCATGTCGGGACGGGCTGTACGCGCTTGTCAAGGGTGGTACGTATTTGTCCCGCTTGGCGTTACGCTCGCGTCTCTGAATCGTTGTTTGCGGTGCGTGACTGCCACCCAGCAGGTATCCGCCCAGCCCCGGAGTACCGAATGTCCGCTTTGGCCCTTCGTCCTGCCCCTGCCCCCGACGAGGACCGCTTCGAAGACCTGTTCCGCGGCTACTACAGCCGCGCCCGGGGGCTGGCCCGGCGACGGTTCCCCGAGCTCGATGCCGAGGAGATCGCGCAGGAGGCGATGCTGCGCGTGCTGACCCACGTCGAGCGCATCGACGGCCGGCGCGACCCGTGGCCCTACATCGCCACCATCACGATGAACGTCGGCCGCGACCTCGTCCGCAGTGCCCGGCCGAGCACCCTCGAGCTCCAGGAAGGCACCGACGCGCCGCTCGCGCCGGCCGCCGACGAGGAGCTGCTGCAGGCCGAGCTGGACGACAACGTCCGGTCCGTTCTCGGGCAGCTCACCCCGTCCGGGCGGCAGGTGCTCACCCTGCACGCCTACGGCGACATGAGCATCGGTCAGATCGCCGCCTTCCTCGGCTGCAACGACAACGCAGTCCGGCAGAAGCTGTTCCGCGCACGGCAGCAGTTCGTCCGGGTGATGGAGGAGGTCCTCGCCGCGAGCGCGGCCGTCCTCGGCCTGTTCGGGTGGCTGCTCCGCCGGCCGGTCGCGCGGCGGTCCGGTCGCGTGGTCGTACCGGCATCGGCGATGACCCTGTCGGGCGCGGTCTTCGCGGTCCTCGGCGTCGCCACCCTCCACCTGGTGTCGCCCTTCGGGTCGCAGGCTGCTCTCGCCACCAGGTCGGCTGCGCTGACCACCACGGCACCGGTTGCGTCCCCGGCACACGCCTCGGCTGCGATGCGCCACCTCGAGGGCACCGGACTCCGGCCCGTGTCGGCACCGACAGCCGTCGTCGCCGCGACGGGGCCGGCCCAGGTCTCGGTCGCCGCACCTGGCAGCCTCTTCAAGAAGGGGCAGACCAACCGGGAGCAGATCGTCGTCCACACGCCCGCCGGCGATCTGCGCCTCGACAACACCGGCTCCAATGACCCCGCCGAGGGGAACCTCTGCAAGACGCACGTCATCACCTGCGAGTAGCAGCCCCCTCGGGCCGCGGCGGAACGGGGCGCTCTAGCCGCAAGCGGCGGCGACCTTGAACGGAAGTCGGCGGTTGCCGCTCGCGCTGTGGTCAACAGCAGCGACCTGCACGTCGGCGTCGCCGGTCGGTGTGAGCGGGTCGACCTTCCACGTCAGCGCGTAGTGCCCGGTGGCGTCGGTGTGGCCGTGGACGTCGAACCCGCCGTGCACCTGGCCGTCCTTGCCGTCGGGGTAGCGCGTGTCCAGGATGACGTTCATGTCCGGGCGCGCGCGCATCGTCAGGGTCAGGGAGCCACCAGGCGTCACGCACGTCGACGACAGCGAGGCGTCCAGCACGATGCGCGTGTAGCTCGCCGCGGGGCTCGGGGAGCCGGCCGCCGACGCCCCAGCGGCGGGCGACGGCCGGCTGGACGAGTCCGACGGGTTGCGGGCGGCGACCGCCGCACCGGCGGATGCGCCGGGGGCCGCCCCACTCGCCGTCGGCGCGGGCGTCGTACCCGGAACCGGGCTGTCCGAGGCGAGGGCTGCGGACTGCCGCGGAGCGGAGGAGCCCCCGCATCCGGCCAGACTGATGCCCGCAACGAGCGCCACCAGCGACGTACGCAGGAGGTCAGCCACCGGTGCCGTCCGGGAAGTAGGGGCTCGGCTCGAGTCCGAAGCCATGACGGAGTCCCTGCACGACCGCGGCGCCCTGGTCGTAGACCCGGTCGGCCGTCTCGGCCTGCTTCACCCCGCGCGCGACGAGCGCGCCGCGCTTCGCACCGGCCGGTGCCAGCGCCGCCGCGCGGAAGGACTGCGCCGCCGCGCGGTAGCCGTCAAGGGCCGTGAGGAACGTTGACGTCGGCGACTGCAGAGCGGGTGGTGCGCTGACGGCAGCAAGCCGGGTCCGCACGGAGGCGAGGCGATCGAGCCACCCGGCGGCCTCCTGCGCGATCACCGGTGCAGGAACGATGTGGCGGTACTGCAGGTCGTCGATGGCCGGCTTCATGCCGTCCTGGATCACGCGGCCACCGTCCTGCACGATCGGGACGACGGCGTGCTCGTAGGCCAGCAGCTGGTCCTGCCGCAGGCCCGCAGGGGTGGTGGACGCCCGCGTGACCGGTGTGTGCATCGATGACCACGCGATCGCCCCGCACGCGAGGATGAGCGCCAGCGCGGCGAGCACAAGCTGTCGTCGGGTCAACGGGCACCGGCCTTCTCCGTCGAGGCGCCCCCGAGGTACGACGACACGATGGCGGGGTCGCTGGCCAGCTCGGCACTCGGTCCGGAGAGGACGACAGATCCCTTCGCGAGCACGTAGGCGCGGTGCGAGTGCTCCAGCGCGAGGTGCACGAACTGCTCGACGATCAGCAGGCTCGTGCCGGCCGCGTTGACGTCGGCGAGGATGTCGAAGAGCTGCGCGACGACCTTCGGGGCCAGACCCAGTGACAGCTCGTCGACGACGAGCAGCTTCGGCGACGACATCAGCGAGCGCGCCACGCCGAGCATCTGCGCCTCACCGCCGGACAGCGTCGAGGCGTGCTGCGAGGAGCGCTCGCGAAGGCGCGGGAACAGCGCGAAGACGTGCTCGACGCGCTCGTCCCGGAGCGACGACGGGCGGCGTGTGGGCCAGAACCCCAGGTGCAGGTTCTCGAGCACCGACATCTCGCGGAAGAGCTCGCGGCCCTCGGGAAGCAGCGTCAGCCCGCGGCGCACGACGTCGTACGCCGGCGTGCCCGCGATGTCGTCACCGTCGAGCAGGATCTGACCGGAGAGTGGCGCGAGAAGTCCGGAGATCGTCTTGAGCAGCGTCGACTTGCCGGCGCCGTTGGCGCCGACGACGGCGACCACCTCACCCGCGCCGACCTCCATGTCGACCCCGCGCAACGCCGGTACGGCGCCGTAGCTGACGCTGACACCTCGCACATCGAGGAGCGCGGTCATGCCGGCACCGCCTCGGGGGCGGTCGTCTCGGCCGCATCGCCGAGGTAGGCAGCGACGACGACAGGGTCGCGCCGGACCTCCTCAGGTGAGCCGTTCGCGACCATCTTCCCGTGGACGAGGACGTACATGTGGTCGCTCACCTCGGTCACCATCCGCACGTCGTGCTCGATGAGGAGCAGCGACAAGCCCAGCCGCTCGCGCAGGTCGAGGAGGAGGGACGACAGCTGATCGGTCTCGGCATTGTCGAGGCCCGACGCGGGCTCGTCGAGCATCACGACGGGCGACCCGGTGACGAGCGTGCGGGCGATCTCGACCCGGCGCAGCACGCCGAAGGGAAGCCCGGCGACCGTGCTGTCCGCGACGGACTCCAGTCGCATGAAGCGGACGGCCCGGCGCACTGTCTCCTCGGCCGCCGCCTCCATCCGGACGCCCCGGCGAGTGAGCAGCACATGGGAGTGCAGGCCGGTCGGGTTGTTGGCGTGCGTGGCCACGAGCAGGTTCTCGTAGACGGAAAGCTGCGGGAACAGCTGCACGGCCTGGAAGGTGCGACCCAGGCCGAGTCTCGCGCGCTCGTGGACCGCCAGCGGCGTGACGTCCGCACCGAACATCGAGACGGTTCCCGACGTCGGGACGACGAGGCCGGAGATCGCGTTGAAGAGCGTGGTCTTGCCGGCGCCGTTGGGCCCGATCAGGCCGACGATCTGCCCGGGCTCCACGACGAGGCTCGCGCGGTCGACGGCGACCAGTCCGTCGAACTCCACCCGGACATCGCGCACGTCGATGACAGGGTGGTCGCCGACCGGGTGCTGCACCCTTGTGGTGTCCTCCGCCACCCGGTCAGTGGCCTGATGCGGGATGTGCACGGCGGCGACCGGAAGACGCAGCGGTCGCGCCTCGACGAGAGCAAAGCCGGCCCGGGCCGGGGCGGGGCGCTCGGCACGGGAGCGCAGACCGGCGAGTGGCGCGAGGATGCCGCGGAGCGCCGACGTCCCGCGGAGCCGCAGCGCGGCCGACAGGGAGCGCAACGCTCCGAGCCGGTTGCCGAAGCGCGCGACGATGGACGAGGGAAGTGCCGCCAGGCCGCCCGGGTAGACCAGGAGCACCACGGCCAGCAGCAGCGCCGACACGACGTCGAGGTAGCCCGAGAGCGCTGTGACGCGGAAGAACAGCTCGTTGAGCCCGGCGAAGATGACGGACGCAGCGACGCAGCCGCCCAGGCTCTGCAGCCCCCCGACGACGGCGATCGCGAGGAGCAGCAGCGAGACGCTGATCGAGAACTGCGCGCTGACGACGGTTCCCTGGCTGATGAAGGTCAGGTTGCCGGCCAGGCCCGCGATGCCGCCCGCTAACGCGAACGCGATGAGCTTGTAGCGCCGTACGTCGATGCCGAGCGACGCCGCGGCGGTCTCGGAGCCGCGGATGGCGAAGAACGCACGCCCGGTCTTCGAGTCGCGCAGGTTCAGCAGCCCGAAGATGACCGTTGCAGCGACCGCCAGCACGACGAAGTAGAACGTCTGCCGGTCGCTGAAGTCGAAGTACGGCTTCGTCCCCGGCGTACCGACCGCCTTGACCTGCGCGCTCGAGCTGCCGCCCGCGCCCGAGAACCACGGCGCGACGAACAGGTAGGCATCGGCCATGTACGCGAAGATGAGCGTGGCGACGGCAAGGTAGAGCCCGCGCACGCGCAACGCGACCACACCGAGCACCAGCGCGGCTAGCGACGCGATCGCGCCGGACAGCACGAAGTTGAGCGGGAACGGTGCGTGCACGTCGCGGATCAGCAGCCCGGACGTGAAGGCTCCGATCCCGATGAAGGACGCCTGGCACAGCGAGATCTGGCCGACCCAGCCGGTCAGCAGCACGATCGATGCCGCGCCGATGACGAACAGGCAGGTCTGGATCGCGTCGCCGAGCAGCGAGAAGGGCGGATGCAGGAACGGCCAGCCGAGCAGCGCAACGAGCAGCGCGTAGCGCCACACCCGGATCGACAGCCCGAGCATGCGGCGACGCGCGACGGGCAGCGTGGGCTGATAGCGGCGACGGCCCGCCGTCACCTCGGCAGAGCCGGTCGCCTGCTCGGCACGGATGTCACTCGAGCTGTAGCGACCGCCGCGCAGGTACATGACGGTCAGCGCGATGATCGTGAGAGCGAGCTGTGGCAGACCCAGCTGCCCGGCGACGTGACGCAGCGGGCGGATGAGCCCGACGGCGGGCACCAGGCCTTGGAGGAAGCCGACGCAGGCCGCGCCGACGAGCACGCCGGGCAGTGATGCAAGCCCGCCGATGAGTGCGGCGACGAACGCCGGGAGCATCTGCAGCGACAGGTTGTACGGGCTCAGGTTGTTGACGCCGCCGAGCAGCACGCCGGCCAGGCCGGCCAGCGAGCCGCCCATCAACCAGGCCACTCGCGCGCTGCGGTCGGGGTCGATGCCGACGAGGGCCGCGGCGACGCGGTTGTCCGCAGCGCCGCGCAAGGAGAGCCCGAGGTCGGTGAACCGGAAGACCGCGAGCAGGCCGGCGGCGGCGACCAGTGCGGTCGCGAACAGGCCGAGGTCGCCGTAGAACAGGATGCTGCCGTGCAGGTGCACGCCGCCGTCAGGGAAGAGCCGAGGCCCGATCAGCGGGGTCGTGCCGTAGCGCTTGGCGACGAGAGCCACGACGAGACCGAACATCGCGATCGTGCCCACCGTCTGCGCCGTGGGTCCCTGCCGGCGCAGGGGTCGCACGAAGATGCGCTCCGTCAGCATGCCGAGCCCTCCGCCGGAAGCGATGGCGATCGGCACCGACAGCAGCATCGGCAGGTGGTGCTGGTTGAGGTCGTAGACGACGTACGCCGGCAGCATGGCCATGGCGCCGTGGGCGAGGTTGAGCACCCGAGAGGCCCGGAAGATGACGACGATGCCGATGCCGAGGATGGCGTAGGCGCCGACCAGGGGCAGCGAGAGCAGGAGGTAGATCAGCACGTCGAGCATGGCTCAGCGGCCTTCCTTCGGCGTGTCCTGGCCGACCCACGGGTCCTTGACCCAGCCGTTGCCCACCGAGCGGAAGCCGTTGAAGCTGCCCTGGTACTGGATCTCGAAGGGCTGCATCGCGACGTTCGCGTAGTGGTTGCCGGGCCGCCACCGCAGCGGCGTCGACAGGCCGTTGTCGTAGTCCATCCCGTCGAGCACACCTGCGAGGCGGTCGCGCGTGAGCTGGGCCCCCGCGCGCTTGAGCGCCTCGACGGTGAGCAGCATCCCGGAGTAGCCGCCCTCGAGGAACTGGTTGTAGATGTCGACGTCGGGCTGGACCTGGTGCACCGCGTTGACGTACGCCGAAACAGCCTTGCTGCTGGCCAGCGCCTCGATCGGCGGGTTGTAGCCGGTCCAGACCGTGGCGCCTGCACACGTGCTCCCGCACGACGTGGCGAAGGGCCGGCTGAACAGGGTCTGCGCAAGACCCATGCCCGCCGTGAACGTCGCGCCGAAGCCTTGCCGGATGAAGCTCAGCGCCTCGGTCGGCTCGAGCAGCAGCGCGACGAAGTCACAGTTGTCGCGGCTCGCGCCGAAGCACGCGTCGTTGTACTGCTTGTTCTCGGTCGCGTAGTTGGCCTTGCCCGCGGCGATGGCGCAGAACCGCCCGCTGCAGCTGCTGTTGGACCCGTTCGAGTAGCCGACGATGTCCTTGCCCGTCAGCCGCTTGACCGCAGCGTTGAAGGCGAACGCGCCCTCGACGCCGAAGTGGTACTGGCTGTCGTAGACGATGGAGAACTGGCGCGCGCGGTTTCGGTTGTAGGCATCGGCCGCGATGATGTGCATGGTGGAGACGGTGGACGCAGCGACCGGCCAGATCCACGGGTCGGCGTACTGGCTGTTGAGCATGCCGTCGGTACCGACGACCGGCGTGCGCGTCTTGGCGAAGTAGCCCTCGTTGCTCGCGATGCGAAGACCTTCGGAGGACGGGTTGACCGCCAGGGCGAAGACCTTGTCGCCCTCGACGAGGTTGCGGATGTAGGTGTAGCCGCGCTGGGCGTCCCAGCCGTCGTCAACCATCTTCAGCGAGATCTGCCGACCGCAGATGCCACCGGACCGGTTGACGTCGTTCTTCACCGCCGTCATGCCGACGCGAACGGGTCCGAGGAAGCTCGCCCCGATACCGCTGCTCACGATCGTCGCGCCCAGCTTGATCTCGGAGCCGCTGACGCCGCGATCCGTGCTGCCTCCGTTGCGGCCTGCTGCGCAGCTGATCCCAGCCGGCGCTGCCGCGACGGCGTGCCCTGGCGTCGTCACCGTCGCGCCGACGGCAGTCGTGCGTCCGCCGGGTCCGCCGCCGGTCGCGACGCCCGACGGCCCGACTCCCCCGCCCGTCGTGGTCGCCGCCACCCCGCTGTCGCTGTTGCCGACGGCGACGCCGGGCACCGTCCCGGTTTGCGCCGCCGGGCCTGAGAGCGCGGCGAAGGAGAGCACCACCACTCCCGCGGCGACGACCAGGAGGGTCGACAGCGAGCCGTCGACAGAGGGACCGAGGCGGCTCATGCGATGTCCTGTTCACGGGTCAGCATCGGTAGCTCGAGGAGCAGCCGACGGCGGGCAGCGAGGTATTCGGGCAGGCCGAGCAGGGCCCAGATGAACAGCAGCGGCAGCGCGGCGGCGGGCGAGCGCAGGCCGAGCCGCAGCGCTCTGCCCAGGCCCGAGACCAAGCCCGCATCCGCCGACGCCGCGGGAGCAGACAGCACGTGCGAGCCGGCGGAACCCACGGGTTGGAGCCCACCCGGGAGCGTCGACGTGCGACCGGCGGTCACGAGTGACGGCCCGGTCCCTCCCGAAGCCGTCGGAGCCCCACCCGTGAACTTGTCCAGGGCGTAGATGCGGTACGACGCCGACGCGCTGACGGCGGCGAGGTCCACCACCAGCCGTGACTTCGCTGTGCCGTCCAGGTAGACCGTGATGCTCATCGCCGGTACGGCGTAGTCGTTGTCCGCCTTGTCGAAGTCGAGGACCCGCTCGGCGTGGTACCAGGAGTCCTGGGTGACCGAGACGGTGCTGCCTCCGCGGGAGCGGGTCACCTGCGCCTGCGGGAAGGAGATGTAGGCGCGACCACCCAGCGCCTTGTTCGCCGCATCGGCGACGGCAGCGGTGGAGCACACGGGTCCGCACACCGGCGCGCCGTTGATCTGCACCCCGGACACCTGAACCGCCGGGGCGGTCGCCAGCCCGGTGCCACGCCTGCCGTTCGTGGCGACGGCCGCTGTGGCACTCACCTTCCCGAACGTGACCATGCCCAGCACCGAGACGTTCTCCGCGGTGGCGGTGACCGTCGTGCGCAGCGCACCGCGGTGGGGCAGCCGCTGGCTGAGCACCTCGGCACTCGACCGGCCCACCTGCACCGGTGCGACCACGGGTGAGTCGATGCCCTTCGTGGTCATGAGCACCGCGTCGTTACCGGTGTATCTCGCCGCGGCGTGCGTCTGCTCCTTGCCGAAGTCACAGGTCACCGAGGCCGTCAGGCTCGCGACGGGCTGCCTGCTCGGCGACGTACCGAAGTCGGCGCAGAGCGCCGGAGGGACGAAGGTGCCGCCGGCACCCGCGTCGCTGCGGTCGGCGTCGGTCGCCGTGTCCTCCTCGGCAGCCACGGCCAGTGCAGTGGATCCGTCGCTGCCCAGTGAGGCCTGCTTGACGTAGGCCTGCCGAAGGGACCGTGTGCCGGGCCGGTAGACGCTGCCCTGGTCCCCCGCGGTGTTCTGACCGAGGTTGGTCACGCCACCGACCAGCTGGTAGTCGGCGCCGAAGGCCTGCGCCGACGACGAGCGGTTGCTGTCGGTGAGTCCAGCGGCATCGACCGTGTCCAGCGCGCCGGTGTCCGGATCCAGCTCGGGCGGAGCCGTGTAGCGCGGCAGGGTGTCGCGCACCACGGCGATGGAGTAGACCGCCGGGGTGTGGGACGTGTCCCGCCACGGCAGGAAGAGCCGGTCGGTGCCCGGGTCGAACGTCAGGCGCGTGGGATCGCTGGCGCTGGCGATCATGCCGCCGAAGGGGTCGCGCTGGATCTCGCCCTGGGTGGGAACGAGGGGGGCCAGGTCCGCCCGACCCAGAACGGCCTGGTTGACGGCGGCGAGGCCGCCGGCGAAGTAGAGCCGGCCGGTGCGGGGATCCGACACGGCGCCGTCCGGGTTTCCGCTGGTCTTGATGGTTCCCACGTAGCGGCCGTGGTCGGTGTCGAAGACCCTCATGAGCTGGCCACCGTTGAGGGTGGAGGTGATGACGAGGCGTCGGGTGTGCCGGTCCAGAACGGTCTCGCCGACCGCGAACTGCCCGGGCGCGGGGAAGTACGTCGTGGTGATGCTGGGCGCCGCGGCGCTC
Organism: Frankiales bacterium; assembly: GCA_025465135.1. GTDB lineage: Bacteria > Actinomycetota > Actinomycetes > Mycobacteriales > SCTD01 > RYN-124. The sequence goes on from JAODNA010000189.1 coordinate 17,848, forward strand.
GTGACGTCTGACAGGCCCATGATGCCCGGCAGAACGCCGCCGTTGGTCGTCAAGGCACGGCTCACCAGCGTGGTGGGGGCGCCGCAGCCGAAGTAGACACGCGAGCCGATGACAAGGAGCGCGGCCGGCTGGTTCGTGGTCACCAACGCCGCGCACGGCCCCGCAGGCAGCTGGTACGGGCTCGTCCAGCGGGGTGCCGAGACGTTGCGCATCAGGCCGTCCACGCTCAGCCGATCGAGATGGATCAGCGGGCTTCCCGCGGGTGCCAGGGTCGTCGTCGCGTTGGGGTCGTGGGTCGCCAGAACGAGCAGGTCATCGCCGGAGTCGTCGAAGGACAGGCCGGCCACCCGCTCCCCCGGCTGCAACCGCGTGGTGACTCGGAACAGGACTCGGACCACCCCTGCCCGCAGTCCGATGCCGACGAGGACCGCTGCCGCGGGCGCGTGGATGCTTCCGCCGGCAACCGGTGCGGTGCCCCCGGCGTAGATGACGACGTGCCGCTTCTCGTCCACGAGGATCGGCGCGCGGTTCTCGAGCGGCGGGATGTCGACGACCTTCGAGAGCGGCCGTCCCGAGACGAGGGACACCGCCTGCGCCCGGTCCCACCCGGTCGGCTGCTTGCTCGACAGCAGGTAGCCGTCGCCGGCGGCGCTGTCGGCGGTGAGCATGGGCAGGCCGCCGGTGTCCGCGGGCACGCGATGCCAGCTCCCCGTGACGACGAGGCTGTTCTCGGCCGCCTGCGCCGGGAGCGGGACCGCGAGCGCCGCGCACGCCATGGCGGCAGCCGCTGCCAGCGCGCGGATCCATCGACGGTGCATGGTGGTCAGGCACCGACCTTGACGCAGGACGGTGCACCGACGGGATAGGTCTTCTCCGTGACGCCACGATCGACGGGGAACAGGTTGAACGAGGCGCCGAAGGAGTAGTGCGGCACCTGGTCGGTCGGCGACGGCGTCGCCGGCACGGCCAGGTCGGACTGCGCGTTGATGTGCTCGAGGGCATCGCCGGGCTTGAACAGCGGGTGACCTCCGAGCCGGCTGATGGGCACGGAGATCCGGATCTCGCTCTTGGCGACGTCCACAACGCCCGTGCCGTCGCCGTTGACCCAGAGATCGCCGGTCGGCGTGAGCAGAGCGCTGATCGGCCCGCTGCCGAGGCCCGTGCTGCGGTAGTCGTAGGTGACGTTGTAGTAGCGCCCGGTCGGCGACATCTGGTCGGCCGCGGAGAGCTTCGCCACGCGAATGACGGCGGTCAGGGTCGTGGCGTTGTTGGCGAGGTCGGCGGACACGATGTCGAGGGAGGGGTCGCTGGGCGGCAGCTCGTCGCCGGCCGGGTCGACCAGCACGTCGCATGCGGGCTTCGGTGCCGGCTTGGGGGCGGCGACGGCGACCGAGCCGCAGGAGACGGCGGCGATGCAGCCAGCGGCGAGAAGCGGACGGATGCGCATGCGGTGCTCCTGGGTCGAGTAGCCGGACAAGCGGTTGTGCGGCCTAACGAGAATGCGTTCTTGAAGTGACGGAATTGCTCTGGGAAATGATCGACGAAACCGGCCGGCACGGCAGATCGGACGTCATCTCCGGTGCTTTTCCTGCCTCTCGCAGAATTGCCACACGTGCCAGTGGCGCCCGCGCAGAGCGCGGGCACCACCGGCACGTGTGGACGGGACAGCAAGCTCCTTCTAGGTGGTCGAGAGTGCGAGCGAGCCACACGCGACGGTGTAGTCCGTCACCGTGGCGGGCGGCAGCTGCGCGGCGACGAAGCCGCAGACGCCGGCGCCCGCGCTGGCGACCGGGCCGGTGACGGCGACGAGCACCACGGCGCCGATGCGGACGAAGACGCCGCCCATGGACGGGAGGCCGGAGATGTTGACGTTGAGCGTGCCTGCGCCCTCGGCGTAGCTGCCGGCGAGGTCAGACCCCGACGCGGAGATGCTGTGGCTGACGGCAGCCTCGGGGGCGCTGTTGACGACACCCGTGACGAGCGCGGTGCCACCGAAGCTGAAGCTCTGCCCGGAGGGGACAGCGGTCAGGCCGGGGCTGATGGAGCCCGTGCCGGTGACGACCGCAACGCCGGCGCTGGCGGCCGACGCGGGAGCGGTGGTCGCGGCCACGAGAGCGACGGGCGCGGCTACCGCGACCAGCAGCAGGCGCGTGCGAGAAAACTTCACGGTAAATCCCCCAGAATGTTGGTTGTGCCGTTTCTTCGGCGACCGAACCGTACTAGTCATAAAGGATTGCCCGCTACGGCCAGGTGGCCAGTTTTTCACTGGCCAGGTGACCATTCTTTTGTGCTCCGGCGGAGCAGCCGTGAGCGTGGGGTCACTCATGAGCTGTCCCGGCGGCCCCGACGATGTCGAGGAGGCCCTCGCGTGCTGCGATGGCCACGGCCTCGGCGCGGTGACGTGCCTCGAGCTTGCGCAGGACGCTCGACACGTAGGCCTTGACCGAGCTGGTCGACACGCACAGCTGAGTGGCGATCTGGGGGTTCGACAGGCCCGCGGCCATCAGGCGCAGGACGCCTCGCTCGCGCGCCGTCAGGCTTGCGACCCGCGCCGCGTTGCCGCCGACCTCGTCCATCAGCAACGGGGTCAGCCGGGGGTCGACGAACAGCGAACCGCCGGCCACCGAGCGGACCGCGTCGACGATGCGCTCGGGGTCGGCGTGCTTGAGCAGGAACCCACTCGCAGCCGCCGCGATGAAGGCCCGCAGCGTGGGGCCGTCCGCGCCGGCACTGAGGGCGAGGCACCGGAGCAGGTACGGCGGCTGCGTCAGCCGCTCGCACAGCTCGACGCCGTCCATGCCGCTGCCGAGGCGATGGTCGAGCAGTACGACGTCGGCCGGCGTCATGGCCAGCGCCACCAGTGCGTCCTCACCGTTGCTCGCGTTGCCGACGACCTCGATGTCGGCCGGCTCGGCGAGCATGGACATGAGCCCCGCGACGACCACTGGGTGGTCGTCGACGATGAACACCCGGATCACGTCGGTCACGGGAGCGGCACCGTCGCGGTCAGTCGCAGCCCGTGTGGCGCCACGTTCTTGAACGACAGAGCGCCGTCGACCTCCTGCAGGCGCTGTTGCATCGACCGCAGCCCGAAGTGCAGGCCGTTGCCGGCGCCGGCGGAACGCTGGGCCAGGCCGGTGCCGTTGTCGGTGATCACCAGCTCGACCTGCTGCCGGTCATAGCGCAGCGCCACGGCCACATCGGTGGCGCGCGAGTGCCGGCCCACGTTGACGAGTCCCTCACGGGCGACGCGGACGAGCGCCTCGGCCTTCTCCGGTGGAACGGCGACGGCCTTGCCGGTGCAGTTCACCAGCACGGTGACGCCCTTGGGCATCTCGCGCGCCAGCGCCCGCAGGGACCGCTGCAGGCTGGGTGAGCCTTTGCGCAGGAAGGCCAGCGCATGGATGGCCTCGCGCAGCTGCAGGGCAGCGGCGTCAGTGGCGCCGCGCGCCTTGCCGAGCTTCGCGCGCAGATCGCCCGTCGCAGCCCCTTCGCACTGCGCCAGCTGCAGGCCGAGTCCGAACAGGGTCTGCCCCAACGTGTCGTGCAGATCGCGCGCGATCCGTTCGCGCTCCTGGACGACGGCGAGGCTGCGCTGGGCGCTGGCGAGCTCGGCCAGACGCTGCTCCGTCTCCTCGGACAGCCGCGCCCGGTCCAGGGCGAGGAGGATCTGGCCGGCGACCGACTTGGCCACCTGCCACAGATCGGCGGCCGGTTCCTGCGGGCAGGTCACGACCAGGAAACCGGGCGCGATGCTGTCCGACAGCGGGAGGAGCACTGTCGCCGAGCCGTCCGGGAGCTCCCGGAACGGGCCGATCCGGCGAAGCTGGGTAGCACTGTCCGCGGGACCGGTGCTGACCCTTGCAAGCGCCGTGCGCTCGCGCGCGGTCAGCCGGTGGACGCCGGGCGCCGGGTGTCCCCCCGCACGTGATGCGAGCGTCGTGAGGGACGTTCCGTCATAGCGGTGGGCGGACGCCGTTGTGCCGCCGAGCATGCGCACCAGGCCCTCGAGCGCGACCTCGCACACCGCGCCCGGGGTTGTCGCTGCGTTGAGCTGAGCGGTGATCTGAAGGCTCTCGTCGAGGCTTGCGGCGCGACCGAGCGCTGCCTCGTAGAGGCGCGCGTTGCGCACCGCGGTGGACGTGCACGCCGCGATGCCCTCGATCGTCAGTACCTCGTTGGACGAGAACGACAGGCGCCGTACGCCGTAGTCGGCGACAAGCGCGCCGAGGACAACTCCGTGGGTCACGATGGGAGCGATCAGCAGGGACTTGAGGCCGAATGCCTCGCGCCAGACGGCCGGCACCAGTGGTGAGGCGGCGACATCGGGGATCGCGACTGCTTCGGGCTTGCCCAGCAGCTCCAGGGCCTGCGGCAGGGCGGTGAGGCTCACCGGCAGCATCTCGCGGAACCGCGCCAACGCCCGCGGGTCGTCCACGCGCCCGTCCGAAGCGGCCGGGACCAAGCGCTGCTGGCCGTCGAGCAGCAGGATCGTCGCCCGGTCGGCGGTCAGGACCTCGCAGGACAAGCGCACGACCGTCCGCAGGACATCGTCCAGTCGCAGCGAGCTGTTGACGACGCGTGCGGTGAACGCCAGCGCGGAAGCAGGGCTGAGCCGCGTCCACTCCTCGTGGGCAGCCGACTCCGACGCGAGTGTCATGTGGCCACCTCCCCCGACGTGTGCGTGCTTCGAGAGGTATACGGAAACCAGGTCGGCCGGCGTTACGCACCGACCGGATCCTGGCCGACTGGCCAGGAAAAGACTGGCCAGTCGGCCAGCAGGACGCGTGCCCACGCAGCGCGAACTCCTGAAACGCGGGGGGCGTCCCCAGGCAGCTCGTGGAAACGGAGTAACGGTCATGCGCAACGTGCCTTCGAGCCTGCTTGTCGCGGCAGCGCTGCTGGCGGGATCAGCCGTCGCGGCATCGAGCGCCACAGCAGCGACGGACCCGCTGCCCAAGCCGACCGCCGGGTGCGCGACGTTCACCGACCCGGTCGGCGACGCGACGCCGTACAACTTCGGCAGCCCCTTCCCGGCCGGGCCCAACGATCCCGATCTCGACATCACGAGCGTCGTGCTCGCGTCCCCGCCGGGGAAGCTGCGCGCCTATCTCAAGGTCAGCAAGCTCGGGTCACCGGCCTACGGGATCGGCCACATGTTCACGGTGTCGTTCACGCACAACGGAAAGCCGGTGCGGTTCTGGGGAAGCCAGGACGGCTCGCCGTTCGACAGCGGTCGCGGTGCGGCGACCGCGGCCTCGGCGACTCCCGCCTCGGGGGTGGCCTACAACGGTGCGTCCGTCACCGGAGCCACGGTCGATGCCGTCTTCGACACCGCCTCGAGCACCGTGATCCTGACGACCGATCGCGCGCCCATCGAGAAGGCTTCGGCCGCAGCACTGGATGACGGGGTCTCGGTCTCGAAGCTTGCGGCGCAGTCCGCCAACGACTTCTTCTGGACCGCGCAGGTCGGCGATGGCGCGTCCGGCACCGCCGACTACACCATCGGCGACAACGCCTGCTTCGCGCCGCCGACTGCGAAGGTGACCGTGAGCGTGCCCGCCAAGGCCGTCGCAGGGCACACCGTTGCTGTCACCGGCACGATGACGGACGACGGAGGCAAGGCCCAGGCGGGCAAGACCGTCCATGTGGCGGTCGGAGCTGCGGTCGCGGACGCGGTCACGGACGCCACCGGGGCCTTCACCGCGTCGCTTCGCCTTGACGTGGCGGCTGGCTCGTACGACGCGACGGCGACGTTCGCCGGCGATGACTCCCTGCTGCAGGCAACGGCTTCGGCACCCATCGTGGTCGCGATCCAGCCGACGCGGGCCGCGCTGACGGCGGCGCCGTCTGGGGCCTCGCGAGTGGTGACGCTGACGCTCGTGGACGACCTCGGCCAGCCGCTCGCCGGAAGGGCGGTGGCCTGGTCGGTCGACGGCAAGGCCACGCGCAACGGCAAGACGGACGCGAGGGGACACGCGTCCATCACGTCACCGCCGAAGCACATCCTGCGCGCGGTCTTTGCCGGTCAGCCGAGCCGCTACGCCGGCAGTCAGGCCTCGCGCTCGGTCTAGCTCGGGCGGGCCCGCACCTCGACCTGCCGGGCGAAGCGGCGAAGGCTGACTCTCACTCCCCACGCGAACAACGGACGCACCAGCGGCCACCCCAGCCCACCGAGCAGTCCGAGGGGCAGCACGAGGTCCTCCCGCCAGTGGAAGCGGCTGCGGCCGTCGCCTCGCGGCTCGACCTCGAACACGCCTGTGCCGCGGACAACGCGGCCGGTATGCACGACGTGGCAGGCCCGAGGCGGCTGCCAGAGAGTGATCTCCATCGGGTCGAGGAAGCCGATCTTGCCCAGGCCGCTGAAGGCCTCCAGCCGGCCCCCTACGCCCTGGCCCTTGTTGAGGGTGGGAGTGACCCGGGTGCCGAGCATCCAGTCGCCCTGCGTGGGCCAGTCGACGGCGGCGTCCCACGTCGCCTGAGCGGGCGCGTCGACATCGACGAACAGAGCGAGGACCGGCACGAGCTCAGTCTGCGGTCGGCGTGCCCTCGTCGCCAGGTGGGACGGATGTGCTGGTCGGCAGGGGCGCGACCTCCGTGCGTACGACGGCCACCTGGACCGGTGGCGCGGGGGGCGGAGGCAGAGCCTCGGACGCCGTCTCGGCGACCTCCGGCTCAGTCGTCTCGGGCTCGGTCGCTTCGGGCTCAGTCGCTTCGGGCCCGGTCGCTTCGGGCCCGGTCGCTTCGGGCCCAGTCGCTGCGGGCCCGGACGCTTCGGGCTCGGACGCTTCCGGCTCGGACGCTTCCGGCTCGGTCGCCTCCGGCTCCGCTGGTGGCGCGGGCGGCGGCGGCGGGGTGTCCAAGGGCGGTTCGATCGGCGCCAGCGGCTCGGCCGGCCCGGAGGGCTCGCTCGGCGTCTCCGGGGCGGCGCTCCCGCCCGCTGCCACGGGCTCGGGCTGCGCCGGCCCCGTGGGCGTGGCGAGCACGACGGTCGCTGCCGCAGGGGCGACGCTCACCGGACCGCTCCTGCCCTTCTCGAGCGCGAGGATGCGCTCGTCGCGCTCGGCGAGCGCAGCGGCGGCCCGCTCGATGACCCGGTCGACCTCGTCCATCCGGTAGCCGCGGACCGCGAGCGCGAAGCGGACAGCGCGCAGGTCCTCGGGCTGGAGGGGCCCCTCGGGCAGCTCGACGTCCGCGATGTCGACCGGGGCGTCGGCCAGGATCGGCCCCTCGCGCGTGGCGACGGCCGCCGCGACGAACAGCACGGCGAGGACACCGAGGATGGACAGAACGGTCAGCACGGGCCTGATCCTTCCACGCAGACGCGCGGCCGGTCGGCCGGGTCGCCGGGTCAGGAGCCGGTGGGCTCGGCCTCCAGCGCCTCGTCGGCGTGAGGGGCCATCGGCGTCACCTGGGAGAGCTGGTCCTCGACCGCGTCGAAGGCCTCCGCGACCGTCGTCGCCCAGGTGAGCGCTGCCGCGGCTTCCCGCCGTACGAACCCCTTCGCCACCAGTACGTCGACCTGCTCACGCAGCGGCGCGAACAACCCCTCCGGGTCCAGGGCGACGACCGGTTTCGCGTGCATCCCGAGGAACCGCGCGACCCACACCTCGAGCAGCTCCTCGAGCGTCCCCAGGCCGCCGGGCAGCGTGAGGAAGGCGTCGCTGCGCGCGTCCATGAGCCCCTTGCGCGTGCGCATGTCGTCGACGACGAGCAGCTCGTCGGCGTCCTGGTCGCCGACCTCGAGGTCGAGCAGCGCCGCGGGGATGACACCGGTCGTGTGCGCGCCGCCGGCCCGCGCCGCTCGCGCAACCGCGCCCATGCACGACAGGTCACCGCCCCCGGACACCAGCCGATGACCGCGGCGGGCCAGCTCAGCGCCCACCTCGGCCGCGAGGTCGACGTACCGCTGGTCGATCGCCGTGCTGGACGAGCAGTAGACGCAGATCGCAGCCATCAGAGAGCCATCAGCCGTCGCTGCCGGGCTTCTCGTCGCCCGTCGCGGCCGGCGGTGTGTTGCGGTCTGGTCGGCTGGCGTCGGCGGCGTCGAGCAGGCGAACGACCTCGTCGACGTCGTCGGTGACGGTCAGCAGGTCGATGTCGCCGGGACTGATGTAGCCGTGCGCGAGCATCGTGTCCCGAAGCCAGCCGACCAGGCCGGACCAGTACGCCGAGCCGACCAGTACGACGGGGAACTGGTTGACCTTGTGGGTCTGCACGAGCGTCAGCGCCTCGAACAGCTCGTCCATCGTGCCGAAGCCGCCCGGCAGGATCACGAAGCCCTGGGAGTACTTCACGAACATCGTCTTGCGCGCGAAGAAGTAGCGGAAGTTCAGACCGAGGTCGACCCAGTCGTTGAGGCTCTGCTCGAAGGGCAGCTCGATCCCGAGGCCGACCGAGAGCCCGCCGGCCTCGCTCGCGCCGCGGTTGGCGGCCTCCATCGCTCCGGGGCCGCCGCCGGTGATGACTGCCCAGCCGGCGTCGGAGAGGGCGCGGCCCAGAGCCAGGCCGGTGGCGTACTCGGGTGCCTCCCGGGATGTGCGGGCCGAGCCGAAGACGGTGACGGCGCGGGGCAGCTCGGCGAGCAGCCCGAAGCCCTCGACGAACTCCGACTGGATCCGCAGCACCCGCCAGGGGTCGGCGTGGACCCAGTCGGTCGGGCCTCGCGTGTCGAGCAGGCGCTGGTCCGTCGTGCTCGCCTGCACCTGCCCACGGCGGAGCGTGACGGGTCCGCGCTGCTTCTCGGGCGGATCCTCCGGCGGGCGGTCAGGGTCGATGGACGCGGGCATAGCCTGACCGTATCCGCCGACCTTTCCTGGAGGACCCTGATCGTGCTCGCCCTCTCCCGCCGGACCGCCCTGTCCTGTGCCGCAGCTGCTCTCACCGTCTCGGCCTGCGCCAACGTCAGCGGCGGCAACAACAACGCCCCCGCGCCCGCGAAAGCGCTGCCGGCGCCCATCGCCAGCGACCTGAGGACCGACCTCGGGGAGTACCTCGCCACCCCCCGTGCGGGCATCTCCTCGAAGGACGTCCAGGCGACGATCGACCAGCTGCGCTCCATGCCGGGAGTGCAGTCGGCCGAGCTCAAGGACGGCAAGGTCGACGTGCAGTTCTTCGGCCACTCCACCTCCGCGCAGCGCACCGCCGCGGTCAAGCAGCTGGCGGCCCTCGGCACCATCGAGGAAGGCATCTAGACCGTCGTACGACGCCGAAAGGGCGGCTCCCGTCGCGGGGAGCCGCCCTTTCGCGTGTGCCCTGCTAGTGGATGATCGTCAGGCGCGCGTTGCTGACGCCGGCCCCGTTGGTGAGGTTCTGGCTGGTGCGCACCTGGAACACGAACTGACCGGAGCCGGTGAAGCTGCGGTCGATCCGCCAGACGTTCGACGCGTTGGTCGTCGCGGTCGCCGTGCGGACGGCGACGCAGTTCGGGTCGCTGGAGGTGGCGCTGTAGTCACCCGCGGCGATCTGCGGGTCGCAGTAGCCGTTGTTGTCGCGACGTGACCAGCGGTAGAGCGTGATCAGCTGGCCGGAACGGCGCGGCAGGTTGGTGCCCTGGAAGTGGTACTTGCGGACACCGTCGCGGTAGGCGCTCAGGCTCAGCGTCGTGTGCACGTTGATGACGACGGAGTTGGAAGCGCTCGCCTCGTCACCGGTGTAGCGGACGTAGCAGCGGGTGTTGGCGCCGGGCGTGATCTGGAACTGCCAGGAGCCGGTGCTGCTGAGCGCCTGCGGGCCGCGGGCCGTCCCGTAGGCCGAGCTGGGCCGCGTGTAGCAGCGCAGCTCGACCGTGGCGTTGGGCTGCCCCGTGACATCCAGGACGCCGGTGTTGGTGGGCTGGATGTCCGGCGTGCTCGTCCGCAGCGATAGCGCGCGCCTGGTGCCGCTCCCCGTCGGCGTCGGGGTCGGGGACTTCGTCGACGACGGAGTCGGCGTCGGCGAAGGTCCGCCACCGACCGTGTTGGTCGTGCTGTCGCTGCAGGTGCCGCCCGTGGTGGCGCACTGCGTGTCGGTGGCCGAGATGCTCGCGGTCACCGTCTCGCTGCCCGCCTCTCCCGGCACCGTCGTGATGGTGATGCTGGCGCGGCCGTCCGGGCCGGTGCCGACGACCTTCGAGGAGGACAGGCCGTCAGGCGACGTGCCGCCGCTGATCTGGCCGGGGCCCGACTCCGAGAAAGTGACCTGCGCCCCCTGGACCGGTGCACCCGTGGCGTCGAGGACCGTCGCGGTGAAGACCTTCGGCTGGGTCGCCGTCGTGCTGGTCGGCGTGTTGGGCGTCAGGTCGATCGTCTTGGCGGTCGCCGCAGCTGCCGGCTGCGCGTAGGTCGTCACGGTGATCGTCTGCGTCGGCTCACCCGGGTCGGGTCCTGCCGTGGCAGCACCGCCGCTGTGGTTGACCCACACCAGCAGCGTGTCCGTGCCCGGTTGCGCACCCAGGTAGTTGCAGACCGACTCACCGAAGTCGTTGCTACGCGGGCAGCTGCGGATCGTCGAGCTGAGGTTGGGGCCGGACTGGACGCGGTAGTTCGGGATGACGCCGAACACCGTGTCGCTGCTGCTGTTGACCAGACTCAGGTCGATCGGCGCCGGCGTGTTCGGCGACTGCACGGCCTGGTATGAGGTCCGGTCCGAGGTGATTGTCGTGACCGCGTTGTAGGCCGCCGAGCTGTCCGGCTGACCACCGGCGGTGAAGCTGACGGCCACGGTGGCCGCCTGGACGTCCTGGACACCAGTGCCCGACGTGCAGTTGCCGTTGCTGTTGCGATCGATGCAGGCATCGATCGTTCCGCCGCTGCCCGGGGTGAGCCCCACGACGCCGAACTCCACGAACCTGCGGTTGGGCACGGCGTTCGTGTAGCCGACGTCGTTGACGGAGTCCTTGCCACTCGGGTTGGTGTTGGTGCCCGGGGCCGGGTTGGTGGGGCTCAGGGTGTCGTTGGAGGCGGTGTCGGGGTTGTTGGTCGACTGGCTGCAGGTGTTGGCAGCCGGGGGCGTGATGCTCTCGCCGGCGCAGTAGGACTGACTCGTGCCACCGGTCGGCCCCGTCGGCTGCGGCGAGTTCGTGTAGGTGCCGTGGTCCACCTTGACGCCGCTCAGGCCGTCCGGGGCGGGGCTGGGAGTGAGGCAGAAGTCGAGATCCTGGCTGCCCGTGTTGGGCGACTCCTGCAGCGTGATCACGACGGTGCCGCTGTCCGTGGCGTCCTGACCGAAGTCGTCCGTCGGCATCAGCCGGTAGATCATGCAAGTGCCGGCCGAGGCGATGTTGTCCGTCGGGTAGATCGGCTGGATCCTGAGCCGCGTGGCCACACCGGGGTTCGCGGCGCTGGCCGAGGTGGCCAGCAGCACGCTGCCGCCGGCCGCGATCGTCGCGACCGCGGTCGCGCCCGCCAGGGCCACCCGGACTGAGCGGGGAATGCGGATCATGGAGTTCCTCTCCTACCGGGCACGCACACGCGGGCCGGGGCTGAGTTCCGGGTGCAGGCGGGTACTCCTGCCATGTAGGTCAGGACGTAACCACACTGTGACGGTCGCGCGCGGGAACCGGGACATGTGCCGCGCTGGGCGAAATGGGCCGAATTTCGCGGGCCGCATAGCCTCGGGCGGGTGACCGAGCGCGCGGAACGCCTCCGGGTCCTGCGCGTCATCGCCCGGATGAACGTCGGGGGCCCGGCGCTCCAGGTGACCGGCCTGGTCCAGGCCATGGACCCCGACCGCTTCGACCACCGCCTGCTCACGGGGTCGGTCGGGCCGGACGAGGCCGACTACGTCGACCTGCGGGCGCCCGGGCTGCCCCTGACGAGGATCGCCGGGCTGGGCCGGTCACCGCGGCCGCTCGACGACGTCCGGGCCCTGCGGCTGCTGGTCCGCGAGATGCGTGCCTTCCGGCCGCACATCGTCCACACGCACACGGCGAAGGCCGGCGTGCTGGGCCGGCTCGCCGCGAAGGCGGCCGGCGTACCGGCCCTGGTCCACACCTTCCACGGCCACCTGCTGCACGGGTACTTCTCCCCCCCGGTGACACGCGCCGTGATCCAGACCGAGCGGACGCTCGCCCGCGGGACGGACCGGCTCGTCTCCGTCGGCGCGCACGTCCGGGACGACCTGCTGGCGGCCGGCATCGGCCGGCCGGCGCAGTACACCGTCGTCGCGCCCGGCATCGCCCTGCCGCCGATGCCGTCGCGCGCCGACGCCCGCACGCGGCTCGGCCTGCCGGCCGATGCTGTCGTGGTCGTGTTCGTCGCGCGGCTCACCGCGATCAAACGGCCGGAGCGGTACGTCGAGATCGCCCGGCGGCTGCAGAGCCGGCACCCGACCGCGGTCTTCGCCGTCGTCGGAGAGGGCGACCGCCTGGCCGACCTGCAGCAGGACGCGCCCGCCAACGTGCGGTTCCTCGGCTGGCGCGGGGACGTCGAGGTCGTCTACGCCGCGAGCGACCTGGTGGTGCTGACCTCCGACAACGAGGGCATGCCGGTGTCCCTGATCGAGGCTGCGCTGTGCGGCGTACCGGCCGTCGCCACCGACGTCGGCAGCGTCAGCGAGGTGGTGCTCGACGGCCGCAGCGGCTGGCTCTGCATGCCCGACGTGGATGCGCTGACAGCCGCGGTCGACAGGGCGCTCGGCTCGAGGTCACTGCAGGCCTTCGGGGACGCCGCGCGTGCGCATGCGACGGCATCGTTCGGACGAGCCCGGCTGGTGGCCGATACTGAGAGCCTGTACGAGCAGCTGGCAGCAGAGAAGGGCTTGTAGTGCGCGTCGTCGTCACCGGTGGGGCCGGCTTCATCGGCGCCAACCTGTGCCGCGAGCTGCTCGAACGGCCCGAGGTCTCCGAGGTGATCGCGCTCGACGACCTGTCGACCGGTCTCGCCGACAACCTCGCGGACCTGGAGGTCGAGCTCGTCGAGGGCACCATCCTCGACCGGCCGCTGCTCGCGAAGCTGCTCACCGGCACCACGACGGTCGTGCACCTCGCGGCGCGGCCGTCGGTGCCGCGCTCCTTGGTCGACCCCGTGGCATCGCACGAGGCCAACGCGACCGGAACGCTCTACGTCCTCGAGGCCGCCCGCGAGGTCGCCGCGCACGTCGTCGTCGCGTCCTCCTCGTCGGTCTACGGCGACACCGACGTGCTGCCGAAGTCTGAGGACCTGCCGACGCGGCCGATGTCGCCGTACGCCGTGTCCAAGCTCGCGGCCGAGGCTTACGCCCTTGCGCATCACCGCAGCTTCGGGCTCGACACGCTGGTGTTCCGCTTCTTCAACGTCTACGGCCCGTTGCAGGCCGCCGGGCATGCCTACGCCGCCGTCGTACCGGCGTTCCTCGACGCCGCACTTCGCGGCGAGCCGGTGACGATCTACGGCGACGGGCTGCAGACCCGCGACTTCACCTACGTCGGCACTGTCAGCCGGGTGCTCGCCGACGCCGTCACCCGACGCGTCGTGTCCGACGCCCCGCTCAACCTCGCCTTCGGGACGCGATCGAGCCTGCTCGACCTGCTGGCGCTGCTCGAAGAGCTGCTGGGGCACCCGGTCGCGCGTACGCACCTCGAGCAGAGGCGCGGCGACGTCCGCGACTCGCAGGCCTCGTCCGAGCGACTGCGGGCGCTCTTCCCCGATGCGGCTCCGATGCCGCTGTCGACCGGTCTAGCCGACACCCTCGCCTGGTTCCGCTCCACGTGACGCGGCGCCCGCCAAGGGCTCCAGCTCGTGCTCGCGGACGACCCTGAGCATCGCCTGCCTCTGCCGGCTGCTGTCGTAGACCGGCACCGCCGAGAGCAGCGCCATCGTGCCCAGCGCGACGGCGAGCACGAAGCCCACGAGCATCAGCCCTGACGTCGTGTCGAGCCGGGTCAGCAGGACGGCGAGGAAGCCGAGCGAGACCGACAGCCCGTAGATCAGACCGACGCTCACCGGCACCGGGATGCCCACCCACACGAGGCGATGGCTCATGTGGTCGCGACCGCCGCTCATCGGGTTGCGCCGGTGGTGCAGCCGGTTGACCGTGACGAGCGTCGTGTCGAACAGCGCCACTCCGAGGACCAGGATCGGCACGAAGAGCGCGACGGTCTGGGGTGCGTTCACGAGCTTGAGCCGCACCGCAAGCGCGGCGAGCAGGAAGCCGAGGAACAGGCTGCCCGCATCACCCATGTAGATCTTCGCGGGATGGAAGTTGTGGCGGAGGAACCCCGCGGCGCAGCCGGCGACAGCGGCGCTGAGTGCTGCGACGAGGAACTGGCCGTTCATGCCGGCGATGACGCAGAACGTGAGCGCCGAGATGGTCGCGACGCCCGCGGACAGGCCGTCCATGTTGTCGAGCAGGTTGAACGCGTTGGTCACGCCGACCACCCACAGCACGGTGACGACGATGTCGAGCCAGTGGGGGCCGGGGAAGGAGATTCCCGGGTCCGTGGCGTAGACGACGAGCCCTGCCGCGATCTCCATGGCGAGCCGAACGAAGGGGTTGAGACCGCGAAGGTCGTCGACCAGCCCGACGAGGGCGAGCACGACCGCTGCGCCGAGGACCCAGGCCAGCGACCTGACGCCGTCGGTGCGGGCGCTGAGGCTGCCGGCGACGAGCACGGTGGCCGAGAACGCGAGGACGATGGCGACGCCGCCGAGATAGGGCACCGGCGAGCTCTGCGCCTTGCGCTCGTCCGGGACGTCGAGGATCTCCCGCCGTACGGCGAGCCTCAGCATCAACGGCGTCAGGATCCACGCCAGGGAGACCGAGACGGCGAAGGCCGCGGCGTACTCCGGCGGACCGAGCGTCATCAGGCGCGGTGGTACTCGACGACCATCCGGATGATGTCGTCGAGGCCCGCGGTCGGTGCGAAGCCGATCAGCTCGCGCGCGCGGGTCGTGTCGGGGACACGGCGCTGCATGTCCTCGAAGCCCTCTTCGTAGGCCTCTTCGTAGGGGACGTAACGCACCTTGCTGTCTGAGCCGGACAGCTCGATGACGCGATGCGCCAGGGCGTCCATGGAGATCTCGTCGTTGCCGCCGATGTTGAAGACCCGGCCGACTGCCTCCGGGTGCTGGACGAGGGCCAGCAGGGCCTCGACGACGTCACCGACGTAGCAGAAGCAGCGCGTCTGGGCGCCGTCGCCGTAGACCGTCACCGCCTCGCCGCGGACGGCCTGGCTGACGAACCGCGGGATCACCATGCCGTAGTGGCCGGTCTGCCGCGGGCCGACTGTGTTGAAGAGCCGCACGATGTAGGTCGGCAGGCCCTTCTGCTTGAAGTAGGTGTAGGCGAGGATCTCCTCGATCGCCTTGGCCTCGCTGTAGGACCAGCGGCTCTTCAGCGGCGAGCCGAGGATCCGGTCGTCCTCCTCGCCGAGCCGGTCGGAGGTGTTCTTGCCGTAGATCTCGCTGGTGCTCGTGACGAGCACCTTCGCGCCGTGCTTGTGGGCCTTCTCGAACACGATCTCGGACCCGCGGATGTTGGTCGCGAGGCTCTCGAGCGGCTTCTCGACGATCAGGTTGACGCCCACCGCTGCGGCGAGGTGGAAGACGACGTCGGAGCGGCTCACGCAGTCGTCGACCAGGTCGGCGTTGAGGATCGAGCCGAGCACGAACTCGAAGTCGGTGCGGCCGAGCAGGTGCTCGATGTTGCGGTGCTGCCCGGTCGAGAGGTTGTCGAGGGCGATGACGGAGTGACCCTGCTCGAGGAGCAGGTCGGCGAGGTGGGAGCCGATGAAGCCCGCGCCGCCGGTGATCAGTGCCTTCATGCCGCTGTGCATCCGTCCTGTCGCTGTGGAGCCAGCCTAATGCCCGCACAGGGGCCGTTCAGCCGCGCTACCAGCCCTCGCGCTCCAGGAAGCGCTCGACGAGCAGCAGGGCCCAGAGCCGCTGGCCGTGCGCGGCCTGCCCGCGGGTGTGCTCGTCGACGAGGCGCGCGAGCACGCCGGCGTCCACGTGCTGCGCCAGCCGGGAGGAACCCGAACCGAGCCGCAGTGACACCTCCTGGGCGAGGTCGCCGCGGAACCACGCGTCGAGCGGTACGCCGAAGCCCCGCTTGGGCCGGTGGACGATGCTCGCCGGCAGCAGGTCGGCCACCGCGAGCTTGAACAGCCGCTTCCGGGCCGTCCCGCGCAAGTGCTCGTCGGGCCGCACCGACAGGGAGAACTCGACGAGCCGGTGGTCGAGCAGCGGAGAGCGGACCTCCAGCCCATGGGCCATGGACATACGGTCGACCTTCACCAGCAGGTCGTCGAGCAGGTACGTACGGCGGTTGAAGTCGAGGACGCGCGAGAGCAGCGGGAGCCCCTCTCCCGCACCCCACGCGGCCGCGTCGGCCGCGTGCAGACCGCCGGCCGGGGCCCGGATGAGCGCTTCGACCTGCTCGCGGTCGAACAGCCGAACGAGGTCGACGTAGGCATCGGGCATCGGCAGCCCGACCTCGCGCAGCAGCCGGCCGACCCGCGCGCGGTTGCCCCGCAGGTCGCCGCCGCCGACTGCTCGACCCAGCCGTCGTACCGGTGCCGTCATGGCCGTCGGCAGCGACGACGTGCGACTGAGCGCGAGCGCCACCGCGAACCGGTCGTAGCCGGCGAACATCTCGTCGCCGCCGTCTCCGGAAAGCGCCACCGTGACGTCACGACGCGTGGCCTCCGCAAGCAGGTACTGCGGCAACGCGCTGGAGTCGGCAAACGGCTGGTCGCACGCGGTGAGCACGTCGTCCATGAGGACCGACGCGTCCGGCTTCACGACGATCTCGGTGTGCTGCGTGCCGAAGCGCACGGACGCGAGCCGGGCCCACTCCCGTTCGTCGTAGCTCGGGTCGTCGAAGCCGACCGCGAAGGTGCGCACGGGTGTCGACGTGAGCTCTGCCATCAGCCCGACGACCGCCGTGCTGTCGACCCCACCGCTCAGGAAGGCGCCGAGCGGCACGTCCGACACCAGGCGATCGGAGACCGATGAGGTCAGCAGTGCGCGCAGCTCGCCGGCGAGCTCCGCCGTCGTCATCGCCGTGCGGTCGCGATCGGCTCGTGGCTGCCAGTAGCACTCCACGCGCGGCGAGCCGCCCTCCCAGACGAGGACGCTCGCCGGCGGGAGGGACACGATGCCGTCGTAGAACGTGCCCGGCGTCGGGACGTAGCCGTGCTCGAGATACGCCGGGATCGCGGTCGGGTCGAGCCGGCGCGGGACGCGCGGGTCGGCAAGCACCGCCTTGATCTCGCTGCCGAAGACGAGGTCGCGTCCGTCGCTCCAGTAGTACAGCGGCTTCTTGCCGAGCCGGTCACGTCCGAGGACCAGGCGGCCGCGTCGGGCGTCCCAGACGGCGAAGGCGAACATGCCGTGCAGTCGTTCCGCGAGCACCGCCGGCTCGAGGGTCTCCGCGAGATGAGCGATCACCTCGGTGTCGCCCTCGCTGGCGAACCGGTGTCCGCCGGCGACCAGCTCGGTGCGCAGCGCCCAGTAGTTGTAGATCTCGCCGTTCAGGGCGACGCGCACGTCGCCGCTCTCGTCGGTCAGCGGCGGGTCGCCGTGCACGAGGTCGATGACCGCGAGCCGGGTCTGTCCGACCGCGGCGCGGTCGCCGGCCAGGAAGCCGGAGGAGTCCGGCCCGCGGCGGGCCAGGGTCGCGAGCTGTGCGGTCAGGACCCGTCGCCGCTCCTCGCCGTCAGCGCCGGTGCCGCCCGCGATTCCACACACCGGGCCGACGGTACCGGGCATGGATAGCCTGACCGGAGATCACCGACAGGAGGCGGCCGGCGCGCGTGAGCACCATCCCGTCGTCACGCCCACGGGTCGCCGTGGTCCACCTGGTGCGCGCGGCCAACGGCATGGGTCCGTTGCTGACGTTCCTCGAGGCCTACCGGCGGAACCCGCCTGCGACGGGCCACGAGCTCGTCCTGGCGCTCAAGGGCTTCTCCGACGCCGACCTGGAGCTGCACCGTGCGGCCTGGTCGGCGGTGCCGGCGCGAGAGCTCCGCGTTCCGGATGAGGGATACGACCTCGGCACCTACCGGGTGGCCGCAAGGACGCTCGACCACGACGTCGTCTGCTTCGTGAACTCCTTCAGCCGGCCGCTGCACCCGCACTGGCTCGACAACCTCGTCGCCGCCGTGGAGGCGGGAGCCGGTCTGGTGGGAGCCACCGGCTCGTGGGAGAGCCACGCGACGAACGCCACCGCCGAGCCCTTCCCTCTCCGGCTCTGGCGCGGTCTGCACAGGCAGCAGACCCCGCTCGAGATGATGGACTTC
This sequence comes from Frankiales bacterium, assembly GCA_025465135.1. Classification (GTDB taxonomy): domain Bacteria; phylum Actinomycetota; class Actinomycetes; order Mycobacteriales; family SCTD01; genus RYN-124. The sequence goes on from JAODNA010000189.1 coordinate 36,047, forward strand.
CCCCGGTTCCCCAACCCGCACATCAGGACGAACGCGTTCGCGATTCGTCGCGCGCTCTTCCTCTCACTCGAGCACCGGGACATCATCAGCAAGGCCGATGCCTATCAGCTGGAGAGCGGCTACCGGAGCATCACCCGCCAGGTCCACGACCTCGGGCTCCCCGTGCTGGTCGCCGCCGCGGATGGCCGGACGTACGGCCCGGATCAATGGCCCAGCAGCGGGACGTTCCGGTCGCGGGACCAGGAGAACCTGCTGGTCGCGGACAACGCCACGGATGGCTACGCCAGGGCCGGAAGGCTCCGGCGCCGGCGACGACGCTCGCAGGCCTGGGGGGCCCCGACGTCCGGCTAGCGGACCGCGCCTATCGCGATCCCGAGCGGCCGCTCGACACCGATGAGCTCGGCGAGCGGCTTGAGCACGCCGCGGCGGACGGAGTCACGCCAGGCGCGGCGGACGTCCTCACACGCCGTGATGTCGTGCAGCACCATCAGCGTTCCCGGCCGGCAGAACTCCAGGGTGAGTGCAATGTCCTGCATGACCCCGTCGTACGAGTGGTCGCCGTCGACGAACGCCAGGTCGAGCTTGCCCTCGACGTTGTCGACGAGGAACTGCCGCGCCTGCGGTGAGTGGCTGTCGCCGCGGAACCGCAGCAGCCCGGGCACCTGACCGAGCAGGCGGTCCTGCTCGGAGGCCCGCGGGTGGTTGCCGTCGTCGATGCTGATCGGCCGCGCGAACCCCACGTGCTCGCTGAGGAAGAGGCACGCGCCGCCGCTCGCCGAGCCGATCTCGAGGTAGTTGGTGAAGGGCCCGCGATCGCGCAGCCACAGGCACAGCGCCGCGAACTCGAAGGGGTTCTGCTGCAGGAACAGCCCACCCTCGAGGGTGATCCCGTTGCCGAAGTGCGCGATGTCATCGGTGCCCGCAGCGCGTACGGCCTCGACCAGGGACGGGAAGTCCGGCGAGCGCGCGACATCGGCGACGCTGTCGAGACCACGCAGCCGCACGACGCGGTCGATGCCGTCGCGGACGACGTTCCTCGTGAGCTGCACAGGGGACCCTTCTCGAGCGCTGCTTCTGCTCGCCACTTTAGGTCAGGACCGATCGGCCCTGGCGGCCGATGAAAGGGAACATCCGCTGGACGAGGCGTGTCAGGTCCGTGACGGCACCGGCGTCGAGCACGCGCAGCACCAGCAGGAACGCGGCCTCGGCAACCAGGCCAGTGGCGGGCACAGCCCAGAGCCTCGCGGGCAGGGCTTGCCCGAGGAGCCAGCCGGCAGCGCCGACGGCGAACGCCAGCAGGGTCGGCCGAAGGAGGATCCGCAGCGGCCGGATGGTCAACCGCCGTGTCAGGGCGCGGGCGAGCACGACGACATCGACCACGGTTGCCGCGAACCACGCCCCACCGAGCGCCCACAGACCGAGCACCGGGACCAGCGGAGCGCCGAGCGCGAGCCACACGACGGCCTGCAGCCCGACAGCCACCAGCACGGTGCGGGCGTCGCCGACCGCGTAGAGGTAGCCGGCCGCTGCCACCGAGACCGGGCCCCCCACGAGCAGCGCGGCGAGTGCCCACGGCAGCACCGCCCCGGCGTCTGCCCAACGCGCGCCGAACAGCACCTCGATCAGGTGCGGTGACATCGCCGCGAACGGCACCAGCAGCGCGCCCGTGCCGATGGCTCCGACGCGCAGCGCGCGCCTCAGCACCGGGGCCGGGTCGGCACCGGTGTCGAGCAGACGTGACATCGCCGGGAAGGAGACCCGCCACAGCGACTCGAACAGCAGAGCCGGGACCTGCATGACGCGGAACGCAAGGCTCCACAGGCCGAGTGTCGGGAGGCCGGACAGTCCGGCGAGCAGCAGGTTGGTCCCCTGGTCACGCAGCAGCCCGAGCGCTCCCGCGCTCTGGTAGCGGACGCCGAAGCCCAGCAGCCCGCGCGTCCGACGGAGCTCCAGGGACGGCGCGACCAGCCCCACCGGCGACACGCTGCGCATGACGAGCACCCCGACGGCGCTCCGTACGACGGCGGCGGTCGCCAGCCCGACGACGCCGAAGCCGAGGCTGACGGCGCCGATGCCCCAGCACAGGTAGGCGACGGTCTCCGAGAGCTCGACCCGGACGCGCCGTCCGTACTGCAGCTGCCGCTCGAGCATGATCGAGCCGGGCGCCTGCAGGCTCTGCAACGGCAGGGCCGCGATCATGATCGCCGTCACCAGGCCGGCCGTGCCGAAGAACAGGGCACCGGCGGCAGCGATCATCGCGAGCACGGTCGTCACGCCGAGCTGGAAGCCCTGCAGCGCTCGCAGGTCGGCGCGGTCGGGCTCCTCGGTCCGGCGGATGAGCGCGGACCCGAGGCCGCCGTCGGCGAGCAGTGAGGCGGCTGCGGTCAGGCTCAGGCCGAAGGCCAGCGCGCCGAAGTCGCGAGGCGTCAGCAAGCGGGCGAACACCAGGCTGCCGGCGAAGCCGAGCACGCGTACGACGACGCCCCGGATGGCCACCGTGCCGGTGCTCGACAGCGCTGCTGCCGTGACGTCGGCGGCCGTCGAGTCGGTCTCGATCGGGAGGGGCACGGGGCGGTCGCGGCGGGATCGGTCGCGGCGGGCGGCCATGCGACCCCCTCCCGCGGACGTCCAGGCGGCGGTCCGGTGCCGGTGCACGATGCTGCCACAGGCTGCGGCAGGCTGGACCGGTGCCGAAGCCGTTGCTGACCATCGGCGTGCCGACCTACAACCGCGCCGACAGCCTCGCCACGACGCTCGCGTCGGCACGCGCGCAGGCCTACCGGCCGCTCGAGATCGTCGTCTGCGACAACGCGTCCGACGACGGGACCGAGGGCCTCGTGGCCCAGCTCCAGTCGCAGGACGACCGCATCCGCTATGTCCGCCAGGAGACCAACGTCGGCTCGACCGGCAACTTCCGGCGCGCCCTTGCCGAGGCGCGGGGTGACCTGTTCATGTGGCTCGCCGATGACGACTGGATCGACCCTGACTACGCGGGCTCCTGCGCCGCCGCCTTGACAACGGGCGTGGCGCTGGCGGCCGGACGCACGGTCTACTACCGCGACGGCGCCGTCCGCGACGAAGGCGAGCCGTCGGCGTTCGACGCACCCGACGGCCCCGGCCGGGTCCGGCAGTTCTACCGCCGCGTCGTGCACAACCCTGCCTTCTACGGCGTGGCCCGTACGTCGGTGCTGCGGGAGCTCGGGCCCTACCCCAACGCGCTCGGGGGTGACTGGTTGTGGACGGCGGCCCTGGCCTACACAGGCCGCGTCGTGGAGGTGCCGGGTGTCGTCATCCACCGGTCGGCGCAGGGCGTCTCGGCGAGCCTGGCGCGCACCGCGGAGTCGCTGGGCCTGCCGGCGCGGCACGCCACCGTCCCGTACCTCACGATCGCCCTCAACGCAGCGAAGCACGTGCTGACCGCGTCTCCCTACGCGGAGCTCAGCTCCGCCCGGCGCACGAGGCTTGCCGCTGCGGCGACAGCAGCCGTCGTCTGGCGCTACCTGCTGCTGCCGGTGCTGGCCCCTGCAGGGCCGCTGCTGCGGCGTCTCGGCCTGAGAGGCGGTACGCGGCAAGAGGCCCCTCGCGGCTAATGTCGAGGGCGTCATGGACGCCTCCGTGCGCCGCGCCCGCCGTACGCAGTCTCGAGGAGCACGCACGTGAAGGTCGTGATACTCGCGGGCGGCCTCGGCAGCCGGCTCAGCGAGGAGACGGCGCTGCGCCCCAAGCCCATGGTCGAGATCGGCGGCAAGCCGATCCTCTGGCACATCATGAGCAGCTACGCCAAGCACGACGTCACCGACTTCGTCGTCTGCCTGGGTTACAAGGGCTACGTGATCAAGGAGTACTTCGCCAACTACTTCCTGCACACGTCGGACGTGACCTTCGACGTCGCCGCGAACACGATGGAGGTCCACCGCTCGGCAGCCGAGCCCTGGCGCGTCACCCTCGTGGACACGGGCGACGCGACGATGACCGGCGGCCGGCTCAAGCGGGTCGCCGAGCGGGTCAGCGACGACGACGCGTTCTGCTTCACCTACGGCGACGGCCTCGCCGACGTCGACATCACCGCGCTGCTGGAGTTCCACCGCGCGAACGGCAGGCTGGCCACGATGACCGCGGTGCAGCCGCCTGGCCGCTTCGGTGCGGTCGAGCTCGCCGGAGACCAGGTCGCGCGCTTCGCGGAGAAGCCGCAGGGCGACGGCGCGTGGATCAACGGGGGCTTCTTCGTCCTGTCACCCAAGGTGGTCGACTACATCGACGGGGACGACACGGTCTGGGAGGAGCGCCCCCTGGAGAAGCTGGCCGCCGACCGGCAGCTGGCCGCCTACCGGCACACCGGCTTCTGGCAGCCGATGGACACCTTGCGTGATCGCAACCACCTCGAGCAGCTCTGGGCCAGCGGGGACGCGCCTTGGTCGCGATGAGCGCCGCGGTCGACGCATCGTTCTGGGCGGGCCGCCGGGTCCTCGTGACCGGTCACACCGGCTTCAAGGGCTCATGGCTGTGCCTGTGGCTCGTGGCCCTGGGGGCGGACGTCACCGGTTTCTCCATCGGCGTGCCGACGACGCCTTCGCTGTACGCCCTGACCGACCTCGCGGCATCCGTTCGCGACCTGCGCGGCGACGTCGGCGACGCGGATGCCGTGCTGAAAGCAGTCCAGGAGGCACGGCCCGACGTCGTGCTGCACCTCGCCGCGCAGTCCCTGGTGCGGCCGTCCTTCGCGTCGCCGGTGGAGACCTACCAGACCAACGTGATGGGCACCGTGCACGTGCTGGACGCCGTTCGGCAGAGCGCCGATGTCGGCGCCGCGCTGATCGTGACCAGCGACAAGTGCTACGAGAACCGCGAGTGGCGCTGGGGGTATCGCGAGTACGAGCCCAAGGGCGGCTACGACCCCTACAGCAGCAGCAAGGGCTGCGCGGAGCTCGTGACGGACGCCTACACCCGCAGCTACTTCGGCGTTGACGGTCGCCCGCGGGTTGCCTCGGCGCGCGCCGGCAACGTCATCGGCGGCGGCGACTGGAGCGGCGAGCGGCTCGTCGTCGACGTGATGACCGCCGCGCTGAACGGCACCGAGGTCGCGCTTCGCGCACCGGCCGCCGTGCGGCCCTGGCAGCACGTGCTCGACTGCCTGAGCGGCTACCTCGTGCTGACGCAGGCGCTGTGGGGAGACCGCTCGATGCAGGGCGGCTGGAACTTCGGGCCGGACTCCGCGGACGTGCGCACGGTGGAGGACCTCGTCGCGGAGCTGGGTGCGACCTGGCCCGGCGGCATCCCCTACCGGCGCGCACCCGACCCGGATCTGCACGAGGCCCACACCCTGACCCTCGACTCCACCAAGGCGCGGCGCGAGCTCGGCTGGCGTCCGCAGTGGGCGCTCGACGAGTCGTTGCGCCGGGTCGCCGAGTGGTACCTCGCCTACCAAGCAGGAGATGACGTCACCGCGATGTGCAACACCCAGATCCGTGACCACCAGGCCGCCCGATGAGCACGCCGAGCTCCGCATGCCGCTTCTGCGCGGCGCCGCTGTCGCGCGTGGTGGCCGACCTCGGCATGCAGCCGTTGTCCAACGCGTTCCTCCGGCGCGAGCAGCTGAACGCGATGGAGCCCCACTACCCGCTGACGGCTCTCGTGTGCGACGAGTGCATGCTCGTCCAGCTCGAGGCCTACGAGTCGCCCGACGCGATCTTCTCCGACTACGTCTACTTCTCGTCGTACAGCTCGAGCTGGCTCGACCACTGCCGCGCCTACGTCGGCCAGGTGACCGACGCCCTGCAGCTCGGTCCCGCGAGCCGCGTCGTCGAGATCGCCAGCAACGACGGCTACCTCCTGCAGTACTTCGTCGAGCGCGGCATCCCCGCGCACGGCGTCGAGCCCGCCGCCAACGTCGCCGAGGTGGCGCGCTCACGCGGCATCCCGACCACCGTCGAGTTCTTCGGTGCCAAGGTCGCGGAGCGGCTCCGAGCCGAGCAGGGACCAGCGGATCTGCTGCTCGGCAACAACGTGCTCGCGCACGTGCCCGACCTGAACGACTTCGTCGCCGGGCTGCACGAGCTGCTCGCTCCCCAGGGCACGATCACGATGGAGTTCCCTCACCTGCTGCAGCTGCTGACGCTGCGGCAGTACGACACGATCTACCACGAGCACTTCTCGTACTTCTCGCTGCTCACCGTGCGCAAGGTCTTCGCGGCGCACGGCCTGCGGATCCACGACGTCGAGGAGCTGGCGACCCACGGCGGCTCACTGCGGATCTGGGCGGTGCACGACGACAGCAGCACCCCCACCGGTGAGGCGGTCGAGGCGCTGGAGCAGCGGGAGCGGGCGGCGGGACTCGCCGATCCCGCCCACTACGACACGTTCGCGGCGGAGGTGCGCCGCGCGAAGCGTGACGTCCTCGACTTCTTCATCGACGCGAAGAACGCCGGCAGCACGGTCGTCGCCTACGGCGCGGCGGCGAAGGGCAACACGCTGCTGAACTACTGCGGCCTGGGGACCGACTTCATCGACTTCGTCGTGGACCTGAACCCGCACAAGCAGGGGCTGTACCTGCCCGGGACCCACATCCCGGTCCTCGATCCCGACGCTCTGCGCGCGGCCCGCCCGGACTGGGTGTTCGTCCTGCCGTGGAACCTCAGGCGGGAGATCGAGGAGCAGCTCTCCGACGTGCACAGCTGGGGCGGCCGCTTCGTCGCGTGGTCGCCCGAGCTGGCCATCAGCTGATGCGGCTGGCTCCGACCGGGCTGTCGGGCGTCGTCCTCGTTCACGTCGACCCGGCCGCCGACGAGCGGGGCAGCTTCAGCCGCGTCTGGGACCAGGACGAGTTCGCCGCCGCCGGCCTTCCGGAGCGGCTCGACCTGCACTGCGTCTCGTCGAACCGCGCGCAGGGGACGCTGCGCGGGATGCACTGGCAGGAGCCGCCGTACGGCGAGATCAAGCTCGTGCGGTGCTCGAGGGGAGCCGTCTTCGACGTCGCGGTCGACGTCCGCCGCGACTCCCCGTCGTACCTGCAGTGGTTCGGGATCGAGCTGCGACCCGAAACCGGCGAGTGCCTCTACCTGCCGGCCGGTGTCGCTCACGGCTTCCTGACCCTCAGCGACGACACCGAGGTGTCCTACCTCATGACGTCGCGCTACTCCCCCGAGCACGCCCGCGGCCTGCGCTACGACGACCCCGCGGTCGCGATCACCTGGCCGGCGCCACCGCAGGTCATCTCGGACCGGGATCGCGACTTCGCTCTGCTCGAGCCATGAGCACAATCCTCGTCACCGGCGGGACCGGTTTCGTCGGCCGCCACGTCCTCGAGGCGCTGACCCGCGCCGGCCAGACCGCGCACGTCGCCGCCCGGCGCATCTCGGCCGATGCCGGTGGCGACTGGCACGAGAGCGACCTGCTGGCGCCGCTCTCCGCAGCCGGGCTGGTCGCCGAGGTCGCGCCGACCCACCTGCTGCACCTGGCGTGGTGCGCCGACCCCGGTTCCTTCTGGACCGACCCGGCCAACGTGGCGTGGGCCGAGGCGACCTTGCGGCTGGTCCGCGCGTTCGCCGATGCCGGCGGTCGACGCGTCGTCGTCGCGGGGACGTGCGCGGAGTACGACCCGTCCGCGGGCCGCTGCTCGGAGGACGCCACGCCGCTGAAGCCCACCACGTTGTACGGCGCGTGCAAGGCCGCGACCTTCACGGCACTGAGCGCCTTCTGCGCGCAGGCGGGGGTGGAGCTGGCCTGGGGGCGCATCTTCAACGTCTACGGACCCGGCGAGCCGGCGCAGAAGCTGGTCTCCGCCGTCGCAGCCGGACTTCTCGCCGGACAGCCGGTGGAGACGACGGCGGGCACGCAGGTGCGCGACTTCGTCAGCGTGCGCGACGTCGCCGAAGGACTGACCGCGCTCACCCTTGGCACCGCCGTCGGCGCCTACAACCTCGGCACCGGGGTCGGCACCCCGGTCCGCGACGTGGCCCGCGCGGTCGCCGACCTCACCGGACGGCCCGAGCTGCTCCGGCCGACGCGTCCTCCCGCAGCCGACGAGCCCCCGCTGCTCGTGGCGGACGTGCACGCCGCGCAGGCCGCGTTCGGCTGGCAGGCGAGCACCTCCCTCGGCGACGGCCTGCGCGAGACGGTCGATGCCGTCCGTGCGCGCACCGGCTCCTGATGCGGCCTGACCTGCGCATCGGCTACGTCCCGTACTCCGCCGACCTCCAGCACCCCGGTGACCGTCGGCGCTTCTGCTTCTGGGCCGGCCGGCGCGGCGTCGACTTCGAGGTCGCGCGACCAGGCCGCCGATACGACCTGGTCGTCCTCAGCGCCCGCGCCGACCTCACCTACTGGGCGAAGGCCCCGTCCTCCACCCGAGTGGTCTACGACCTCATCGACTCGTACCTCGCGATCCCGCCCCGCGACCCCCGCGACATGGCGCGGGGGATCGGCAAGTTCGCGCTGCGCCAGCACAGCCGTCCGGCGCTGAGCTATCGCCGCGCCGTTGTCGCGCTGTGCCGTCGCGCCGACGCTGTCGTGTGCACGACCGTCGAGCAGCAAGCGACGATCTCGCCGTACAACAGCAACGTGCACGTGGTCCTCGACCACCACCCGATGGCGTTCCGCCCGAAGGACGACTACGCCCGCGGCCCCGAGCTCCGGCTGGTCTGGGAAGGGTTGCCGCACACCCTCGGTGGGTTCGCCTCGATCGCACCGGTGCTCGAGGAGATCGCCGCGCAGCAGCCTTTGATGCTGACGCTGATCACCGACCTGCGCTACGCCAGGCTCGCCGGGAGCTTCCTGCGCGCAGACACAGCGACCCTCGCCGAGAGCGTCTTGCGCGTACCGCACCGGCTCGTCCCCTGGTCGGAGGACAACCTGGTCCGGGAGGCCCCCCGTGCCGACATCGCGGTGATCCCCCTCGACGCCGGTGACGCCTTCGCCCGCGGCAAGCCGGAGAACAAGCTGCTGCTGCTGTGGCGGATGGGCCTGCCGACGGTCACCACCGCGACCCCTGCCTACGACCGGGCCATGGCCGCGGCCGGCCTGGACCTGACCTGCACGACCACGGGTGAGTGGGCAACGCGACTCGCTGCGCTGGCAGGAGACGAGTCCGCGCGGGCGAATGCGGGTAGGGCGGGCAGAGCGTTCGTCGAGACCGCCCACTCGGCGGCTGCCCGGCTGGCCGACTGGGACCGGGTCATCGACTCGGTGCTGGGCTGACCGGGCCGGTCCGGTATGGGCGACAATGGCACCAGGATGGTGGGCTGAGGATGGCGGTGGAGACGACGACGGGGCTTCCCAGCACCGGCGGCGCCGTCGACGGGCCCCGCGCCACCGGCCGGAGCCGGCGCCTGCTGGAGCGCTGCCTGGCGCATCCGGTGCTCGTGACGCTGTTCGTCGCGCTGCTCGTGCGGGTCACCGCGGCGGTGCTGATCAACCGGCTGCACGCGGGCGTCCTGATCCCCGACGAGCACCAGTACGTCGACCTCGCCGCGTCGGTCGCGAGGGGCGACGGCGCTGACGCGTGGTTCCCGGGCTACGGCCAGCTGCTCTACCAGACCACGTTTCCCTTCACCGGCACCGTGGCGTTTCTCTTCCAGCACATCGGGCCCTACCGGATCCTGGCCCAGCTCGTCGCCGCCGTAGCCGGAGCCGGTACGGCGGCCGCGGTCGCCCAGCTGGCCCTGGAGGCCGTCCCCCGCCGCTACGCCCTCGCCGCAGGCCTCCTCGCCGCTGTCTTCCCCTCCCAGGTGCTGTGGTCATCGGTCGCGCTGCGCGAGTCGGCCGTCTGGCTCGGCCTGGCCGTGATGGCCGTCGCGCTCGCGGCCGCCGCGCGACGGCCGGATGCCCGCGGGGTCCTGATCTCGCTCGCTGCCCTCTTCCTCGCCCTCGTCATGCTGGCTCGCCTGCGCGAGCAGACCTTCGTCGTCGCTGCGTGGGCGGCGGCGCTGGCGCTGATCTTCTGCCGGCCCAAGCGGGCAGCCTGGATGCAACGGGGAGCGGTCCTCGCGATGGTCGTGCTGATCCCCGTCTGGGCGGGCTACGGCTACGCCGGGTTCTCACTCGTGCAGCGCGCCGTACCGGGGCTGGGGACCACCCGCGCCAACCTCGCCGACGGTGCCCAGTCCGCGATCGTGAAGCCACCGCCGCCGACCGCAACCACCGCACCGGCGACACCGACACCGCCGCCGGCGGCGCCCCGGGGCGCGGCGCAGACACTGCTCGACGACTCCGTCGCACCGAGCATCCGCCACCTGCCGGCAGGGCTGTTCGCCGTGACGCTCCGGCCGGTCCCCGGCGAGCCCATCCGCAACGCCGACACGGCGTTCAGCGAGCTCGAGAACCTCGGCTGGTACCTCCTCTACGTCCTCGCGGCCTGCGGGATCGTGATGGGCCGCCGGCATCGCAGGCTTGCCTTCGCGGCGATCGTCACGGTGGGAGTGCTGCTCTCCGGCGCCCTGTACGAAGGCAACGTCGGTACGGCGTTCCGTCATCGCGGGCAGGTGCTCTGGGCGCTCCTCGTCCTCGCGGCCGTAGGCCTGCACGAGATCGTGCAACGGCGATCGATCAAGGCGCAGGACGGTCGATGACCCACGCCTGCAGCTGCTCGTCCACCCGCTCGGTGGCCCGGCTCCAGTCCCAGTAGTCGCCGAGGCTGTCGCGGATCGCGGCGCCACGGCCGAGCTCCCCGGCGAGGACCTTGGCGAGGGCATCGGCGACCTGCTGCGCCGCCCGTGGCACGAGGAAGCCGTTGACGCCGTCGCGGACGGTCTCGCGAAAGCCGCCCTCGCGCACCGCGACCACCGGCGTGCCGCAGCTGAGGGACTCGAGGACGGTCAGCCCGAAGGGCTCCAGCCGCGCGGTGCACAGCGTTGCGACCGCGGTGTTGTAGCGGACGATCAACGCGTCGTCGGAGATCTCCCGCTCGAAGTGCACCGTGACGCCGTGCCTGAGGGCCAGCGCCTCCAGCACATCGCGGTAGGGCCCTGACTCCCTCTCGTAGACGATGCGCAGGTGCGGCCGGCGGTCGGCGGGGAGCAAACCGAGCGCCTCGATCGCGAGGTCGTGTCCCTTCGCCGCCTCGACGCCGCCGATGCTCAGGACGTGCTGACCGTCGCACGCGTCTGCGCGCGCGCCGGAGTCGTCGACCCGGAAGCGCGCCATGTCGACGGCCATGTGCGTGACGACGGACTCGCGGCCATAGGCGCGGTAGATGGACTCGTAGGAGTAGAACGAGTTGGCCAGGATCAGCTGGGCCGCCTGCGCCGCACGCACGTCACGCCGTCGCAGCATGCGCTCGATCCCCCAGCGCAGGACCCGCGCCGCCGGGTCGTTGCGCCTCGGGATGTACGGGTTGTAGCCGGCCTCGAAGGACCGACGTCGCGGCTCCTGCATCAGGTAGACGCTCGGCAGCCGCAGCCGCTCGAGGATCAGCGGGGTCGCCGTGATCTGACAGGGATGCACGAAGGCGACGTCGAAGCCGCCACCGTCGATCTGACGGGCGATCCGGCGCTCCAGGCCATCGAGGACGCGGACCGCCACCGCCGGCTGGAGCGGGCCGCTGCGGGCCGCGATGCGACGGCCGAGCGGCGCCCGGGAGGACCGCACCACGAGGCCGGTCGCGTCGCCGCCGGGCGCTGATCCGCCGAGTGACAGTGCCGGCGTGAACACGACGACGTCGTGGTCGCGGGCGAGTCGGGTCAGCAGCTCGTCGGCGGCCCGGAGGGCTCCCCCGGGGGCCAGGTTGTGGTAGGCCGCGATGCGCAGCCGCCGTGTCATGTGCCCATCGCGGTGGCCCGCTGCACGGCCGCCCGCGTCGCGTCGAGGTAGCCGTCACCCCAGCGCGCATCCGGCTCCAGGTAGCAGCCCTCGGCCCACTCGTTCCAGGCGTTCACGAACACCAGGGGCGGGCGGTCCTGCTCCGCGAGGCTGCGCCGGATGGTGGCCTCCAGCCAGTCGCCGTACGCCGACGGGGAGGCCCCTCGGAAGGCCATCGCCCCGGATCGGCGCCGGGCCGTGTTGTCCCAGTCCGGGAAGACGCACGGGTAGCGCACGTACGGCGGCACCGGGCGCTCGGACACTCGTCGTGCCCGCTCGGCGTAGTCGTAGACCGTGACAGGTGGCGCCCAGCGTCGCCGCGACAGCCTGCGCAGGCCTGACCCCACCAGTGAGGCCGGGACGGGGCGTTGTCCCAGCCGGACGCCGGGCTGGAAGTCGACGGCGGCGTCGAAGCCGAGCTCGGCGGGGGTCCGCTCCATCTCGCGCTCGGTGCGGTCGACCCGGCACAGCCAGAGGTCCGGGAAGCCGCGGCGCTGCGCCGCCTGGCGCCAGCGCGTGGTCGTCGCGACCGGTGCGGGCATCGCGGAGGCCCGGTAGACGAGGAAGACCGGCTTGCCCTCCAGCCGGAGGTAGCGCGGGTCCTCGAACACGTCGAGCAGGTGCTCGATGTGGGCGGCGTCGTCGGCCTCGGAGTAGGTCTGCTCGATCAGCACGTCGTGAGCGCCTTCGTCCCAGGCACGGGTCCAGGACTCGTTGGCCCAGCAGAGCAGGAAGGGGAAGTCGGGACGGCCGGAGGCGAGGATCTCGCGCACGGGGCGGTCGAGGACGCGGCGACCCGCGAACCAGTAGTGGTAGTAGCAGAAGGCGGAGATCCCGTGTCGTCGCGCCAGATCGGCCTGCTGCTCACGCACCTCCGGCAGCCGCAGGTCGTAGAAGCCGAGGTCCTTGGGCAGCCGCGGCTGGTTGTGCCCGGGGAAGCGCGGGCGCGCGGCGGCGACATTGGTCCACTCCGTGAAGCCCGGGCCCCACCAGGCGTCGTTCTCCGGCGTGGGGTGGAACTGCGGCAGGTAGAAGGCGATGAGCCTGACGAGGTCCGCCGCCGGCAGCGCGGACTCCGTCACAGCCGAACGACGTTGGGCCGCCCGGCGAGCGCCGGGACGTTGCGGGTGTCGAACACCAGCGGGACGGTCTCGGCGATCCGCGCGTAGTCCACACCGCTGTGGTCGGTCACGACGACGACGCAGTCCGACGACGCGAGCACGGCGTCGTCGGCGCTGTCGTCGGTCAGCTGTGCGCCGTCCTCCAAGGTCAGCGCGGGCACGTGGGGATCGGCGTAGCGGACATCGGCGCCCTTGCGCAGCAACAGCTCGATGAGCGGCAGCGCCGGCGACTCGCGTAGGTCGGTGATGTTGGGCTTGTAGGCCACGCCGAGCACGAGGATGCGCGCGCCCTTGATCGACCGCTCCTGGTCGTTGAGCAGGTCCTGCACGCGCTGCACGACGTAGGCCGGCATCCCTGCGTTGACGTCGCGGGCGAGGTCGATGAACTTCGCCGAGCCGCCGAACTGCTTGACCCGCCACGACAGGTACATCGGGTCGACCGGGATGCAGTGGCCGCCGACGCCGGGCCCGGGGTAGAAGGCCATGAAGCCGAACGGCTTGGACGCGGCCGCTCCGATGACCTCCCACACGTCGACGTCGAGGTCCTGGCAGAGGATGGCGAGCTCGTTGACCAGGGCGATGTTGATGTGCCGGAAGGTGTTCTCGAGCAGCTTCGCCATCTCGGCGGCCTTGGGTCCGCTGACGGGGATGACCGTGTCGACGAAACCGCCGTAGAACGACGCGGCCCGCTCGGTGGCCTCGGCCGTGACTCCTCCGACGATCTTCGGGGTGTTGTGCAGGCCGTAGGTCGGGTTGCCCGGGTCGATCCGCTCGGGGCTGAAGGCGACCTGCAGGCTGACCCCGCCCACGAGCCCGGAGGCCTGCTCCAGGATCGGCAGCAGGACCTCCTCGGTCGTGCCGGGGTAGGTGGTGGACTCCAGGATCACCAGCGTGCCGGGCGTGAGCTGCTCGCCGACCTGCTGCGCCGCCGCCTCGATGTGGGACAGGTCGGGGGCGTCGTTGTGGTACGGCGTCGGCACGCACAGGACGACGACGTCGGCATCGGTCACGGTGGAGAAGTCGGCGCTGGCGCGGTAGCGGCCGTCATGGAGCACCGCCTGCAGCTCGGCGTCGGCGATGTCACCGATCGGGCTGCTGCCGGCGTTGAGCGCGTCGACACGGTCCTTGTCGCGGTCGACTCCGACGACGTCGCGACCCGATGCCGCCGCAGCAACGGCGAGCGGCAGCCCGACATAGCCCTGGCCGACGACGACGACATGCCGGTCCTGCAAGGGGTCCTCCTGAACCAGCGACGCTTGGCGGAAGTCTAGGTGAGAACGCCTCAGGGGCGGCCCCTTGCGGGACCGCCCCTGAGGGACGTGCAGGTGGTGCCGGTGAGACCTAGTGGATGTTCACCGTGATCGTGACGCTGGAACCAGCAGCGTTGTTCAGCGTCTGAGGCGTGCGGACGCGGAACTGGAACGTGCCGGTACCGGTGAACTTGCGCGAGAGCCGGAAGATGCCCGAGGCATCCGTCGTCAGGTTCGACGTGCGGATCTCGTTACCGGCCGCGTCGATGCGGTACAGCGTGATGAGCTGACCCGACGCGCGCGGCAGGTTGCGGCCCTGGAACGTGTACGTGCGGACCGCGGTACGGATCGCGCTGAAGCTCAGCACGGTCCGGACGTTGATCACGACGGACGGGGACGCACCCTGGGTGGAGTTGGTCGTGTACTCGATGAAGCAGCGAGTGTTACGACCCAGAGCCAGCGTGAACGTGACCGGGTCACCGGCCGCGTCGAACGTGCCCGGGTGCGACGCAACGAACGTCGTGGACGGACGCGTGTAGCACTCGAGCTGGAAGCCCTGGTTCGCGGCACCCGTCGCCCGCAGCTGACCGGTGGAACCGGCCGGGATGCTGGGCGTGAGGACCGTGAGGGTCAGAGCCTGACGGCCGCCGGAAGCGGTAGCCGTCGGGGTCGGGCTGGCGTTGGAGATGGTGACACCAGCCGTGTCCGAGCAGTTACCGGCCTTGGCGCCGGTGGGCGCGAAGCCACCCTGCGGAGCCGTTCCGCCGGCCGCAGCACCGTTACCGGTCGTCGACGCGCACTGTGAGGTGCTCGTGATCGTGGCGGTGATGGTGTTGGTGCCGGTCTCGGACGGGCCGCTGGTGAAGTCCACCGTGGCCTGGCCGTTCGCGTCAGTCACGACGTTCGTGGCGTTGTTCCGGAAGAAGCCCGGGCCACTCTCACCGAACGTGACGGTGGCGCCGGGAACCGGCTTGCCGTCGAGGTCAGTGACCGTCGCCGTGTAGGTCTGCACCTGCTGCGGCGTGAGGGTGGCGCCCTTGGGCGCGAGCGCGATGTTGCGCGCGTCGCCCGGCAGGTTGGTGAAGGTGAGCGTGGCGGAACCGGCGGAGCTGGTTCCACGCACGGTCGCCGTGACGACCTGCTTCTCGCCCGCGACCGGGTCGGCGTCGGTGATGAGCACCGAGCACTGACCGGAGGCCGCCGTGGTGCAGTCGAACGTCTTCGGCGTGGCGTCACCCGTGACCGTGAAGCGGATCAGGATGCCGGCGCCCGAGTTGACCGCGGGGCTGCCGTTCGTGACCGACGCGGTGAACGCGCGGTCCCCGTCGCTGACGTTGTTCGTGCAGGACGAACCGGCCGGCGTCGTGTTGTTGGCGCTGCCGTTGTTGTCCGTCGCGCCCGTGGCGCCGCCACCCGCTCCAGCGTCCGGAGCACACGTGACCGTGACCGTGTTACCGGTCTGCGCCGCGATGTACGTCTTGTTGATGACGTCACCGGGCTCGCACGGCGTGGGCGTGCCAGGGCCGGAGACGCCGGCACAACCGGTGCCGGCAGCCGGCTCCTGCGCAGCCGTCGCACCGTTGGACTGGTTGACGTAGACGTTGATCGTGTCCGTCGTCGTGGTGCTCCGGGTGTAGGTGCAGGTCGCGATGCCGTTGTTGTCGGACTGCGTGCACGCGATCGGGCCGAGCGTGGCGGCAGGAGTGCCGTCGGTGTCGGTGACCGTGAAGACCGGCGTGACGCCCGGGACCGGGTTGCCGATGCACGGCGTCGCAGGGCTGCTGCTGTTGTGCACAGTGGCGCCCGGGGTCGGCTGAACGGTCGAGGCGCTCGTGCTCTGGTTGGTCAAGAACGCCTGGAACGTGTGCGGGTCGTTCGTCGGGTTGGTCGCCGTGTTGGGCGTCGCGTCGACGCAGCGGACGACGTCCGCCTGCGCGTTGCTGCCCGCCGGGCCGCCGGCGCCGTAGTTGGCCGTGGCCTGGCTCTGCGGCTCACCAGCGGTGAAGGACCCGCTGTTGTTGGCGTCGAAGAAGGCCTGGATCGAGACGGTCCCGGTCTGGTTCGAGAACACACCGAAGGTGAACTGGCCGCTGGCGTTGGCCTTGAACGTGCCCTGGTCGGGCGCGTTGGCCGCACCGTTCTGGACGTTGCTCGGCGTGCTGGGGGCCGCTCCGGCCGTGCCGTTGGCCGCACCGAGAGCGGTGGTGCCGTTGGGCTCCGGCGTCTGCGCGGTCTGGCAGAAGTCGACGTCCTGCGACGGCGTGAGGCCGGTCTGCGGGGTCAGCGTGACCGTGATGGTCGCGTTGGCCGACGCTGCGCCGGTCGAGTCGTAGGCGTTGACGACGTAGTTGAGACAGGTACCGGGAGTCCCGTTCTGGCTCGATGGACGGATGAAGATCGTCGACGGGTCATTCGCAGCTGCCGATGCAGCACTGGTGAGCGCAGGAACGCCCGCACCAATGGTGACGACTGCGAGGCCCGCGATGCCAAGGCGCTTGAGCACCTTTGACGTTCGGGTCATGCACTTCCCTTTCACGTGTGTTCCCGGACGCGCAACGCGTCTGGGTCCGTACTGGCCCTGTCGGGGGCACCTGATCAGCGTGTCCTCGACCTCCGGGTGGAGAACGAGCCCTTGCCGACGTGCTGGGGACTCATCGAGACGTCCCGCTACCTGTCATGGACGACGGGGTACGGCGTCGGTCGCCCATCGAGGCACGACTTCCACCACCGTCAGGTCGCAAACGACGTGGCACGCCGTTGTGACCTTTCCGTGACAAACGGGATCCTCCCCGTCAGACGGGGCGGCTCCGTCGGGCACCCTACCCCGATGTCCGATTTGGGCAAGCGCTTGCGCGGTCCCGGCGTGGTGCGGCCCCACGAGGGCCGGTCCAGGGAGCCTCCGGCGCTGCATAGGGTGTCCCGATGCCCGGCACCCTGCTGACCCTCGAGCGCGTCGCCATCGCTGCCGCCACGGCGCTCACCGCGGTGCTGTTCCTCCCGTCGCTCGCGGACCCGGTCAACGTCGTCAAGCTCACCGCACTGGTGTTCTGCGCCGTCGTCGCCGGCTTCCTCGCCGCGCTCCGCGTGCTGCGGGAGCGAGTCGTCCGGCTCCCCCGGGATCCGACGGTCTACGCCGCAGCCGCGCTGCTCGCCGTCCTGCTGCTCGTGACGGTGACCGCGCCGACGCTCGGCACGGCCGTCGTCGGCACCTACGGACGCAACAGCGGGCTGCTGGCCTACGCCGCCGCGCTGCTGCTGTTCTTCCTCGGCAGCCGGGCCTGGGACGCCGCCTCGACGCCGATCCTGCTGCTGACCCTGCTCGCGGGCGGCCTGTTCACCGCGGCCTACGGCCTGCTGCAGTACGAGGGCATCGACCACTTCGCCTGGAACAACCCGTTCAACCCGATCATCGCCGGCCTCGGCAACCCCGACTTCGCCTCCGCCTACGTCGGCCTCTGCGTGCCGGTGGCGGCGTGGGGCGCGCTGTGGGACCGCTGGGCGCTGCCGTGGCGGGTCGCGAGCGGCGTCGCGGGAGTGCTCTGCCTCCTGGTCGCGCTGCTCTCCTCGGCGGTCCAGGGGCCGATCGCCGCCGCCGCCGGGCTCCTCGTCATCGCGGCCGCCTGGTTCATGAACCGCGGCGGCAGCACGGCACGGGCGGGGCTGACGACGCTCGGGGGTCTGGCGGTGTTCGGCGTCGCGACGGCGGTCGCCGGCTGGGCGGCACACGTCGGGCCGCTCGCCTCCTCGTTCACCGACAACAGCGGCCGGGCGCGCGGCTGGTACTGGGAGGGCGCGCTGACGATGCTGCGCCACCACCCCGTGCTCGGTGTCGGGCTCGACCACTACGGCGCCTACTGGCGCCAGGTCCGCCCCTACGCCGCCACGCGCGCACTGGGCGGGCAGGAGTTCAGCGACGCCGCTCACAGCGTGCCGCTGCAGATGCTCGCCGAGGGGGGCGTCCTGCTCGGCGCGGCGTACCTCGCCTTCATGGGGCTGGTCGCGCTCAGCCTGGTCCGCGGGCTGCGACGGCTCGACGGCCAGGCGCGGCTGGTCCTCGGCGCGGTGGGGGGCGTGTGGTTCGCGTACGCCGTCCAGGCGGCCGTCTCCATCGACCAGGTGCCGCTGCTCACCGTCAACCTCGTCGCGGCCGGCGCCGTCGTCGGCCTCAGCGCGAGCGCGGTGCGGGAGATCCGGCTGCCCGGGGCCCTGCGGCCGGCCGCCGAGACCGCGACGAAGCGGCGGGTGCCGGCGCTGCCGCGCGAGCGGGAGTGGACCGGTGCCGACACCGGGTTCGCGACGGCGGTCGCCGTCGGCTGCCTGGTCGTGCTGTGGTTCGCCCTTCTGCCGCTGCGGGCCAGCGCCGCAACCCACACGGGTGACGTCGCGCTCGCCAACCGCAACGGCAACGCGGCCCTGGCTGCCTTCCAGAAGGCCAACCGGCTGCAGCCAGGCGTCGGGCTCTACTGGCAGAAGACCGCCAACCTCTACCAAGCGGTGCGGCTCCCGAGCCTCGCGCTGCAGACCTACGTGCGCGGCGCCGATGCCGACCCCTTCGACGTGTCGCTTCTCATGGCCGGCGCTCGGCTGGCCGCCACCCAGAAGGACGACGCCCTCCAGGCTCGGCTCCTGCACCGGGCGGCGGCGGTCGACCCGACCAACCCGCTCACGGCGCTCGAGGTCGCGGCGTTCGACGCAGGGCACGGCGACCTCGCAGCGGCCGGCCGCGAGCTCGACCGGGCCCTGGCCGCGCTGCCGCAGCACGCCGACATGTGGGCGGCCCGCGGCCAGGTCTACGCCGCGGCCAAGGACCCGGCCGGAGCCCGCGCCGCCTACCAGCGAGCCCTTGCCTTGCAGGCAGACAACCCGGTCGCGAAGCACGGCCTCGCCGTCCTCGACGCCAAGCCCTAGAGGGCAACGCGAAGGGCCGGCCCGTATCTCGGACCGGCCCTTCGTGGCTCGTTACGCGCGGGTGATGACCGGAGCCTGCTCGGGCAGCACGATCTGCGCGGGTCCGAAGAACGCGTCGGCGGCGTAGGCGTCCTCGGCGAACCACCAGCACTCGGCGACCTGGCCGGCGGCGTTGGACCGACCGATCTCGATCATGCGCGTCGTCAGGGCCGTGCCCTGGCGGCGGCCGTTGAGCGTGACGACGCAGGTGACGAGACCGGCCTCGGTCTCCCCGACGTCGTCGAGCGTCGCCGTGAACGTGCCGTCGGTGAGCTCGTAGAGCTTGGCGAAGTAGCCGAGGATCTGCTCGTGGCCGACGTAGTCACCGGTCAGCTGGCTGCGGCCCCCGACGTGCCAGACGCAGTCCGGCGCGATCAGCTCGGTCAGCGTCGCGATGTCACCCGTGCCGAACGCGGCGTACGCCTTCTTGGTGTTCTCGACGTTGTTGGTCACTGCGGCCTCCCCAGGACGGATGCCTCGGACGCTAGGACGACGCCGCCCGCTCGCCCATGGTCCGTCGGGGCTAGCCCGTCAGGTAGGCCCGGAGCACGTCTGTGCACCGGGAGATGCGGGCGACCTGCACCGACTCCTCCCGGGTGTGCGCGAGGTTGGGGTCGCCCGGCCCGAAGTTCACCGCCGGGATCCCGAGGGCGGCAAAGCGCGCGACATCGGTCCAGCCGTACTTCGCCACCGGCTTCTCGCCGACCGCGGCGATGAAGTGCGCCGCAGCCGGAGCGGTCAGCCCCGGCAGGGCTCCGGGGGCGGAGTCGACCAGGCTCACGTCGTACGGCGAAAGGGCCTCGCGCACATGGGCGAGCGCCTGCTCCTCGTTGCGGTCCGGTGCGAAGCGGAAGTTGACGAGCACCGTGCACAGGTCGGGCACGATGTTGCCGGCGACGCCGCCGGTGATCGAGACGGCGTTGAGGCCCTCGCGGTAGACGCACCCGTCGATGTCGACCTCGCGGGCGTCGTAGCGGACGAGGGTCGTCAGCAGTGGCGCGGTGGCGTGGATCGCGTTCTCGCCGAGCCAGCTGCGTGCGCTGTGCGCGCGCCGACCCGGGACGGCGACCGCGACGCGCAGCGTCCCCTGGCAGCCCGCCTCGACCTGCCCGTCGGTCGGCTCCATCAGGATCGCGAGGTCGGCGTCGAGCCAGTCGCGGTGGTCGCGCGCGATCCGGTTGAGGCCGTTCTTGTCGGCCTCGACCTCCTCGTTGTCGTAGAGGACGTAGGTGACGTCGTACGCCGGCTCGCTCAGCGTCGCCGCGAGGTGGAGCAGCACGGCATCGCCCGACTTCATGTCGCTCGTGCCGCAGCCGAAGAGCCGGTCGCCGTCACGACGCGACGGCACGTTGTCCGCGAGCGGCACCGTGTCCAGGTGACCGGCGAGCAGGACGCGCTGCTCGCGTCCGAGGTGGCTGCGCGCGATGACGACGTTGCCGTCCCGGATGACCTCGAGCGCGGTCTTGCGCAGCGCTGCTTCGACGTCGTCGGTGATCCGCGCCTCGTCGCCCGACACGCTCTCGATGTCGACGAGGGCGGCGGTCAGGTCGATCGGGTCGGCGGCGAGGTCGAGCACGTTACGGAGCCACGCCGTGCTCGCGCAGGATGTCGTTGAGGGCCAGCTTGTCGTGCTCCTGCCCCGGCTCGAGGTAGCGCAGGACGAGCAGGCACGGCATGCCGAACTCGCCACCCGCGAACGTCTTGTTGCGCGTCGAGCCCACGGCCACCGCACGCTCCGGCACGACACCGCGCGCGAGCTCGTTGCCCGTCTCGGCCTCGAACACCCGCGTGCTGCTCGTGACGATGGCACCGGCGCCGAGCTTGGCGCCCCGTCGTACCCGGGCGCCTTCGACGACCAGGCTGCGGCTGCCGATGAAGGCGTCGTCCTCGATCACGACGGGCGCGGCCTGCGGCGGCTCGAGAACGCCGCCGATGCCGACGCCGCCGGACAGGTGGACGTTCCTGCCGATCTGCGCGCAGGAGCCGACGGTCGCCCAGGTGTCGACCATCGAGCCGGCGCCGACGTAGCCGCCGATGTTCGTGTAGGACGGCATGAGCACGACGCCGGGCTCGAAGTGGCTGCCCCAGCGGGCGATCGCACCCGGCACGACGCGGACGCCGTCGAAGCGGGTCTTGAGCGGCACGCGGTCCTCGTAGCGGAAGACGCCGGCCTCGCTGGACTCCATCGGCAGCACCTTGAACGCCAGCAGGATCGCGCGCTTGGCGCGCTCGTCCACGACGACGTCGCCGCCTTCGACGTGCGCGACGCGCGCCTCGCCCGCGTCGAGCTGGTCGACGGCGGCGACGACGAGCTTGCGGGCGTCCTCGTCGGCGGGAGTGAGGTCGGCGCGCCGTTCCCACAGCTCGTCGATGACCGGGTCGATGGCTGTCATGCGGCCCAGCCTACGGAGCGCCACTGCACCGGTGCCAGGACGCGCGGGGGTTTGCGCGACGGGTCAGGCGTCGACGGCGGTACGGCGGCGCA
>JAODNA010000194.1 GCA_025465135.1 Frankiales bacterium
GACCGGCGGCCCCGCGCGGAGGGGCGGCTGCGCCCCGACCCGCGGCGGCACGTCGACCCGTTCGGCGCCATCGCGGGCCTCATCGCGGGCATCGGGTGGGCCCGGCCGCTGGAGCCCGTCTCCGGCCGGCACCGGCGAAGCGCCCTGATCACGTCCTCCCTGGCCGGGCCGGCGGTCAACATCGCGCTGGGCCTCGGCGCGCTCGTGGCCTACCGGGCGCGGGCCGGCCACGGGCTGATCGCCGTCTCGGCGACGATCCTGCAGCACGGACTTCCCGGCCTGGATGTCGCCGACCGGGCGACGCTGCTGTTCGGGCTCATGAACGTCTACGTCGGCATCCTGAGCCTCGTACCGCTCCCACCGCTGGACGGTGGCCGCCTGCTGTTCGGATCGGCGCCCCGCACGGTGGGCTGGCAGAAGGCGCAGCACCAGCTGGTCGATCAGAACATCGGTCTGGCCGTGCTCCTGCTGCTGCTCCTGCTCCCGCTCGGCGGACCGCAGGCCCTGCTGCCGACGGTGCTCGACGACCTGGTGAGCCCTCTCGTGCGGCTCGTGACCGGTGGCTGAGCGCGTGACGTCTGTCGACGAGCCGGAGGCAGGGGGACCTGCCGCGTTCCAGGTCCACCTCGACGTCTTCGAGGGGCCGTTCGACCTGCTGCTCGGGCTCATCGCCAAGCACCAGCTCGACGTCACCGAGGTGTCGCTCTCCCAGGTGACGGACGAGTTCATCGCGCACATCCGGGCTGCCGGCGCCGCGTGGGACCTCGGGCAGGCCACGGAGTTCCTCGTCGTGGCCGCCACGCTCCTCGACCTCAAGGCGGCCCGGCTGCTGCCCTCCGCCGAGGTCGAGGACGAGGACGACCTGGCGCTGCTCGAGGCCCGCGACCTGCTGTTTGCCCGGCTGCTGCAGTACCGCGCCTACAAGCAGGCCGCGGCCTACCTCGCCGGCCTGCTGGCCGCGGAGTCGCGGCGCTACCCGCGGCAGGTGCAGCTCGAAGCGCGGTTCGCCGGGCTGCTCCCCGAGGTCCTGCTGGGGCTCGGGGTGGAGGAGTTCGCCGCGCTCGCCGCGCGCGCCCTCGCTCCGCGCGCCGAGCCGACCGTGTCGATCGAGCACGCGCACGGCGGCGCCGTCAGCGTCCGGGAGCAGACAGCGTTGCTGCGCGCCCGCCTCCAACGAGGCGGCGGCGGGTCGTTCCGGGTGCTCACGGCAGACTGCAACGGCACCCTCGAGGTCGTGGCTCGGTTCCTGGGCCTGCTGGAGCTCTACCGCGAGGGCCTGGTCGCCTTCGAGCAGGCCGAGGCCCTCGGCGAGCTGCACGTCAGGTGGACCGGCGGCACGGCCGAGGCCGACGACGAGTCCGCTGCCGGTGCTGAGTGGGACGACGACAACGCCGGCGCCGGTCCGGCGGAGGGCACGACAGCGGTGGATGGCGCGGAGGACCCGACATGACCGACGACAGCACGGAGGAGCGCATCACGCGAGGCGATGCGGGGGAGGACGACCTGCCCCCGCTGCGCACCGCGCTGGAGGCCGTCCTTCTCGTCACCGACGAGCCCGTCCCCGCAGTGACGCTGGCCCAGGTCACCGAGCGACCCACCGAGGAGGTCGAGGAGACGCTGGCCGAGCTCGCGGCAGAGTACGTCGGCGCCGGGCGCGGCTTCGAGCTCCGCAACGTCGCCGGGGGCTGGCGGCTGTACACCCGGCCGGACTGTGCGCCGTACGTCGAGCGGTTCGTGCTCGACGGGCAGTCGGCCAGGCTCACGCAGGCCGCCCTCGAGACGCTCGCGGTCGTCGCGTACCGGCAGCCGGTGACCCGGAGCCGCGTCAGTGCCGTCCGCGGCGTGAACGTCGACGGTGTCGTCCGCACGCTGCTCGCGCGCGGGCTGATCACGGAGTCCGGCCAGGACGAGGACAGCGGTGGCATCCTGTACCGGACGACCCCGCTGCTGCTCGAACGACTCGGGTTGCAGTCCTTGGACGAGCTACCGTCGCTTGCACCACTCCTTCCGGACCTCGATGACCTCGACGCCGCCCAACCCTCGACGTGAGGTTCAGATGACCGAGCCGGAAGGCGTCCGGCTGCAGAAGGTGCTGGCGGCGGCCGGGGTGGGGTCGCGACGTGCCTGCGAAGAGCTCATCGCGAAGGGCCGGGTCTCCGTCGACGGCGCGGTCGTGCGGGAGCAGGGCATGCGCGTCGACCCCGAGACCGCAGTCGTCCGGGTGGACGACATGCGCATCAACACCGGCACCAACCGGGTCTACCTGGCCCTCAACAAGCCTCGCGGCATGGTCACCGCGATGAGCGACCCCCAGGGACGGCCCACGGTCGGGGATCTCATCGAGCAGCGCACCGACCGGCTGTTCCACGTGGGCCGGCTCGACGCCGACACCGAGGGGCTGCTGCTGCTGACCAACGACGGCGAGCTGTCGCACCGGCTCACGCACCCGAGCTACGAGGTTCCCAAGACGTACTTCGCGGAGGTCGTGGGCCCGGTCGCGCGCGACGTCGGGCGCCGGCTGAAGGCCGGGGTCGAGCTCGAGGACGGCATCGCGAGGGTCGATGAGTTCCGGCTGGTCAGCTCCTCGGGCAACCGGGTCATGCTCGAGCTGGTGCTGCACGAGGGCCGCAAGCACATCGTGCGACGGCTGCTCGAGGAGGTCGGGCACCCGGTCCAGCGCTTGGTCCGGACCTCAATCGGGCCTGTTCTGCTGGGGGACCAGCGCGCCGGCAAGCTGCGGTCGCTGACGGCCCCCGAGCTGTCCGGGCTGTTCGCCGCCGTCGGGCTCTAGCCGTGCGGCCTGGCCGACCCTGATGGAGGCAACGCCCTTTGTCGACAAGCCCGCATAGGTCGTTCTCGCGGAAGTGCCGCGGGTCCGGGCGGCGTGCCCCACCCGCGCCAACCAGTCGGGGCCTGCCCCCCGGCAGGCGGATCCACTTGTCGACACGGGGGAGGAGGTTCCGGCGGGCGCTGAGAGCTGACTTGTCGATCTAGAGATGTGTCGCTGAGATGCCAGCCCGACATCCCGCCATGCCTCCCGGACGCCCCCTTCGCTGCTCGCTAGGGTGGCCGCTTCCGGCGAGGAGGCTGCATGGCGGTGCGGGCAGTGCGGGGCGCCACCCAGGTCGAAGCGGACGACCGCGCCCAGGTGCTGGCGGCCACGACCGAGCTGCTCACGGAGGTGCTCCACCGCAACGCGCTGTCCAGCGACGACTTGATCAGCGTCGTCTTCACGGCGACGCCCGATCTCCACGCGGAGTTCCCCGCCTACGCCGCACGGCAGATGGGCATCAACGACGTGCCGCTGCTGTGCGCCGCCGAGATCGACGTCCCGGGCGCCATGCCGCGCGTGCTGCGGCTGCTCGCCCACGTCGAGACCGATCTCAGCCGGGCGCAGCTGCGACACGTCTACCTGCGCGGAGCAGCCGCTCTGCGCACGGATCTTCCCCAGTGAGCGCGCGTCGCCTGCCGGCCCCTTCGGGTGCTGCGCTGCCGGAGAGACCGCACCGCTGATGCAGAGCCTGCTGGTGGTCGGGACCGGGCTGATCGGGACGTCGATCGGGCTGGCGCTGCAAGGGCAGCGGCGGGTGCTCCTCGCCGACGTCGATGACGAAGCGCTCGGTGCAGCCGTCGATCGCGGTGCCGGTCAGCGTTGGGACGGACGCACGGACGTCGACCTCGCGGTCGTCGCCGTTCCGCCCCTTCTCACGGCCGGGGCTCTGCAGGACCTGCAGCGGCGCGAGGTGAGCGCGAGTCTGACTCATGTGGCGAGCTGCCAGTCTCGAGTTCAGCACGACCTTGAGCTGCTCGAGACCGATCTGTCCAACGTCTGTGGCGGCCATCCACTGGCCGGTCGGGAGGTAGCCGGCCCGGCCGGCGCCACAGCCCGGTTGTTCGTCGGCCGACCATGGGTGGCGTGCCCGTCGCCCGAAACGGCCGCGGATGTGCTGACGCAGGTGACGGACCTCGCCGTGGCCTGCGGTGCGGACCCCACCGTGATGTCCCCGGAGGCGCACGACCGCGCAGTCGCACTGAGCAGCCACCTGCCGCAGGTCACCGCGAGCGCCCTGGCCGCTCGGCTCCTCGAGAGCGACACCGCGGCCGTCCGGGTGTCCGGGCCGGGCCTGCAGGACACGACCCGGGTGGCCGCCAGTGATCCGGACCTGTGGACCGACGTGCTGTCGGCCAACGCCGGTCACGTTGCACCGCTCGCGGCGCTCCTCGCCGACGACCTCCGCCGCGTCGCCGACGCGCTCTCCGTGCTCGCGCGCACGCCCGACGACGGGGCTGCGCTCGGCGTCGTCCGGGATGTGCTGAGCCGCGGCAACGCCGGTCGCGCCCTGGTCCCCGTCAAGCGAGGAGTCCGCGACCGCGACGTCGCCGTGGTCGCCGTGCGCGTTCCCGACCAGCCGGGTCGCCTCGCGGACCTCCTCGTCCGCGCGGCCGCGGCCGGCGTCAACGTCGAGGACGTCCGGGTCGAGCACCTGGCCGGCCACCAGACGGGAGTCGTGGAGCTGCTGGTCCGCGCCGACCAGCGGACCGACCTGCTGTCGGCGCTGCGAGCCGGTGGGCTGGAGGTGCTCGGCGAGCTCTCCTGAGAGCCCGGGCGCCGCCGGGCCGTTCGCCCGCTGCGAGGTCGGGTCCTGCTGGCCAGGGCCGCCGGTAGGCTGACCCTGCGCCGTCGGCGCTGTTCCTTCCCCCCGTCAGGAGACACCGCGTGAGCCCGCCCCCGCGCGTCATCGCGCTCGACGGGCCTTCGGGAAGCGGCAAGAGCACGGTCGCCCGCGCCGTCGCGCGGGCCCTCGGCCTGGCCTATGTCGACACGGGTGCGACCTACCGGGCCGCGACCCTGGCCGTGCTCAGGGCCGGGCTGCCGCCCACCGAGTCGCCGGCCGTGACCCGGGCGGTCCGGTCCGCGGACATCTCCCTCTCGGTCGATCCCGATGCTCCGTCGGTGCGCCTCGACGGCCGGGACGTCACTGCGGAGATCCGGGGATCGGAGGTCACCGCGGCGGTCAGCGCGGTCAGCGCGGTCCCCGCCGTACGCGCCACGCTCGTCGACCTGCAGCGCTCGCTCGCCGCGGGCGGCGCGGTGCTCGAGGGTCGTGACATCGGCACGGTGGTCTTCCCGGACGCTCCGGTGAAGGTCTTCCTAGACGCCGATCCCGCGGTGCGGGCAGCCCGACGGGCCGGCGACGTCGACAGCGGCGTCGACACCACGGGCGACGTGGTCGAAGCCGTCGCCGCCGACCTGGCCAGACGGGACCGGCTCGACAGCAGCCGCGTCACCAGCCCGCTGCAGGCGGCATCCGATGCCGTGCATCTGGACTCCAGCGCCCTGTCCGCCGCCGAGGTCGTCGCGCGGGTGCTCGACCTCGCCGCCGACGCCGGGTTCGCGAGGGTGCCGGCATGAGCGACGAGGAACGCGGCAGCGCTGCCCCGCAACCGGTCCTTGCCGTCGTCGGGCGCCCCAACGTCGGGAAGTCGACCCTCGTCAACCGCATCCTCGGTCGCCGCGAGGCCGTCGTCGAGGACGTGCCGGGCGTGACGCGCGACCGCGTCACCTACGACGCGCAATGGCGCGGGCGCACCTTCACCGTCGTGGACACCGGCGGGTGGGACCCCGGCGCGGACGGGCTGGCGGCAGCGGTGAGCGCCCAGGCCGAGATCGCCGTCGCGGCCGCCGACGCCGTCTTGTTCGTCGTGGACACGACGGTGGGCGCGACGGACGCCGACGAGGCCGTCGTCAAGGTGCTTCGCCGCGCGAAGAAACCGGTCATCCTCGCCGCCAACAAGGTCGACGACGAGCGGGCCGAGGCGGATGCGGCGATGCTCTGGTCGCTGGGACTCGGTGAGCCCATCGTGGTCTCCGCGCTGCACGGCCGGGGGAGCGGCGACCTGCTCGACGCGATCCTCGAGGCGCTGCCCGAGACACCCGCAGAGCGCTTCGACGAGGAAGCCGGCCCTCGCCGGGTCGCGCTGCTCGGCCGGCCGAACGTCGGCAAGTCCTCGTTGCTCAACCGGCTGATCGGCGAGGAAAGGGTGCTCGTCGACAGTGTCGCGGGCACGACGCGCGACCCCGTCGACTCCCTCGTCGAGGTCGGCGGCGAGACGTGGCGCTTCGTGGACACGGCCGGGCTCCGGCGGCGCGTCGCGCATGCGTCCGGCGCGGAGTACTACTCGTCGCTGCGGACGCAAGCGGCGCTGGACACCGCGGAGGTGGCGATCGTCCTCCTCGACGCCAGCGAGGTCATCAGCGAGCAGGACCAGCGGGTCATCGGGATGGTCGTCGAGGCAGGCCGGGCGCTCGTCCTCGCCTTCAACAAGTGGGACCTCGTCGACGAGGACCGCCGGCCGACGCTCGCCAAGGAGATCGAGCGGGAGCTCGCTCGCGTGCAGTGGGCGCCCCGCGTCAACGTCTCGGCCCTCACCGGACGCTCGGTCGACAAGCTCGCGCCGGCGCTGCGCACAGCGCTCGACGGCTGGGAGACCCGGGTCCCCACGGCGAAGCTCAACGCGTGGCTGAGCGACCTGGTGGCGGCCACGCCACCTCCGGTGCGTAGCGGCAAGCAGCCCAAGGTGCTGTTCGCCACCCAGGCCGGGATCCGGCCGCCGCGGTTCGTGCTGTTCACCAGCGGCTTCCTGGAGGCGGGCTACCGCCGCTTCGTCGAGCGACGGCTGCGGGAGGACTTCGGTTTCGCGGGCACCCCGATCGAGGTCAGCGTCCGGGTGCGGGAGAAGCGCGGCAAGGGCGCCGGCTGACCGGCGTCCGGCCGGTTTCTGCACGGAGGGCGGCGTACGGCGGCGCTGGTAGTCTCGCCCCGCTGCCGGGTTCACGGACCCGGTCGCCGGGATGTGGCGCAGCTTGGTAGCGCACTTGACTGGGGGTCAAGGGGTCGCAGGTTCAAATCCTGTCATCCCGACAGAGAAACTGCAGGTCACAGCCCTGCAGCCGCTTTGTCGGTGCACGTGTTCGGCCCGAGTTGCTACCGGTTGCTACCGGGAGCCACGCTCAGCGGACCGGATCTGGCACAGCCCCCACCGATCCTGCTCGCACGACCACCGCTCGGTCGTGAGGAGCCATCACATGCGCGGTTCGGTTTTCAAGCGGTGCACCTGCCCGCCCCGTACGGGCGCCCGCGGGCGCCGGCTGGCCTGCAACATCGCCCACGGATCGTGGTCATTCAAGCTCGACCTGCCCTCCACACCGACGTCCCCACGGCGGGTGGTCACCCGCGGCGGGTTCGCCAGCCGGGCCGACGCCGAGGCCGAGCTCGCGGCCGCCCTCGCCCGGCAG
>JAODNA010000199.1 GCA_025465135.1 Frankiales bacterium
GACCGGGCTCGGCAGCGGCGAGGCGGCGGCGACCGGCTGTGCGTCGGGCGCCTGCACCGGCGCATCCGGCGGGGCCTGCACGGCGCCGAGGCCGACGAGCAGGACCACCGACAGGACCAGCGCGATCTCTCGCGTGGCGCTGCTGGCGCGCTCCCGCACCGACGACCACCGCGCAGTGGGACAGGAGTGACGAGGGGGCACGAAGCGACCGTACGTACTTCCCGAGGACGGCGAGGTGAAACGCACGGTGTCGCATCGGCTACGTTCCGCTGCTCCTGGAGGCCAAGGCCACGAGCTCCGCCCAGAGCCGCGCGACCTGCGGCTCGAGGTCCTCGATCGGACCGTCGTTGTCGATCACGTGGGTGGCGACCGCCAGCTTCTGCGCGAGCGTCGACTGGGCGTCGATCCGCGCACGGGCGTCGTGCTCGCTCATCCCCCGGATGCGCACGAGCCGCTCCAGCTGCGTCGCCGGGGTCGCGGACACGACGACGACGGCGTCGTAGGAGCCGGCCAGGTCGTTCTCGACCAGCAGCGGCACGTCGTGGACCGCGACCGCCGCCCCGGACTCCTCGGCCGCGGCGACCAGCGCGGCGTACCGCTCCCCCACCAGCGGGTGGACGATCGCGTTCAGCCGCGCCAGCTGCTCCGGGTCGCCGAAGACCCGCTTGCCCAGGGACTCCCGGTCGAGCGTGCCGTCGGCGCGCAGGACCTCGGGACCGAACGCCTCGACGACGGCGGCCAGCCCCGGCGTGCCGACCTCGACGACCTCGCGGGCCATCAGGTCGGCATCCAGGACGACGGCGCCGTACGACCGGAGCAGCCCGCTGACCGAGGACTTGCCCGACCCGATGCCCCCGGTGAGGCCGACGCTGTACACGGCGCGCACCGTACTGCGGGGTGGAGCCGCCGCCCTGGGTGGCAGCTCATGCCATGGCTCCTGGGTGGCCGCTCATGCCAGGGCTCAGGAGCGGGTTGCCACCGCTTCCTTGCGCCCCACCAGCGCGGAGGAGACCGAGATCAGGCGCGGGCGGCCGGCAACCTGCGCAGCGATGCTCCGCCCCACCCGGCCGGCCGCGAACCTCGTCCCGTGCACGAACCGCATGGACGGCCCGAACTCGCTCGCGGCAAGCACCCCCGTGACGTAAAGGCCCTTGACGGAGGTCTCGAAGCCGCTGGTCAGGGATGGCCCTCGGCCACAGCGTCGGATCCTCGTTCGCAGCGGAGGAGCGACTACCGCCAGATCGTCCACCGAGGGCCGGTATCCGGTTGCGGCGATGACGTGGTCCGCATCGAGGGACCGACCACCCGCTGGTCCGGCGAGCTGCAACCGCACCCTTCCACCGACCTGCTCCGCTCCCACGAGGCTGTGCTGGTACAAGACGGGGACGTCGGACTCGAACCGGGGACGCAGCCACCAAGCCCCCGCCGGGCCGTACGTCTCGTACGCCATGCGCAGGCGCCTCGACTCCGGCAGGCGGTGGAGCAGCGCCTGGCCTTCCGAGTGCACCAGGCAGTCCCAGCCGGGGCCGAGGCCGGAGATCGGCATGCGCAGCCGGCGCCGGAGTGAGCCGTACGCCGGGTAGCGGTCGAGCCCGGGGTTCCAGCACAGTGACCCCGCACGTGTCACCAGCAGAGGGCGAGCTCCGCGCTCCTCCAGTAGCGCCCCCGTTTCGAGGGCGCTCTGGCCAGCTCCCAGCACGACCACCTCGGCCCCCGCGAAGCGACTGAGATCGGAGTGGTCGGAGCTGTGCGACAGCAGGTCGGGCGGCAACGCGCTCAACTCCGCCGGCCTGTGGGGGTGGAGCAGGACGCCGAGCGCTGTCACGACGCGGCGTGCAGTCAGCTCACCACCGTCCTGCAGCCTGACCCTGAAGCCCCTGTCGGCGAGCTCGACGGAAGTGACCCTCCTGTCCGTCACGACCGCAGGAACGAGTTCGCGCTGGAACCACAGCCCGTAGTCGACGAAGACGGAGACTGGGACCGGCCAGGCATAGGGTGCGTAGAACTGCCCCGTCGACTTGCAGAAGTCCCAGAGCGAGTGGAGCCCGTCGGGGCTGGACAGGTTCGACGCGAACCCCTCGGACTTCAGGCACATGCCCTGGGGCATGTTGTCCATCCAGGTCTGCATGGGATTGCCGAAGACCGCCACCTCGAGCCCGGCTGCCAGCAGGTGCGCCGCGACCTACAGGCCGTAAGGACCGGCTCCCACGACGACGCTGTCCGTGTCGAATGTCATGGTCATGCGATCTGCCGCTCCTGCTGGGGTGATGAGGTCTTGACAGTTCGACGGGACATCGGCCAGCCCGTTCCGGCACGCAGGTTCCGCACGTGGTCCTGTGCACTGCCGAGGAGCGCGGCCAGCGCAGGAGCCGGGTCGCTGATGTCGAGGTAGTCGTACGAGGTGCGGCGGCCGAAGTCTCGAGCGAAGGCGATCAGCGCATGGCGCGGCGCGAGGCTCTCAGGGCGTCCGGGCCGGCCCACGGCAGTGAGCCAAGCCAGGTCCCCGCCGAGCCATCTCACGCTCACGCCAGTTCGGTACGAGCGCGTCCGCAGGGAGGGCTCACCGTTGGCCCACTTCTGCAGGAGCAGCGGGAAGTCCACACCGGCCCGGACCGCCACCTCCACCGCCGCAGAGAGTCGCGGGTTGACCTCCATGAGCACGAGCCGGCCTTCCGCGTCCCGCCTCAACTCGAGTTCCGCATAGCCCTCCAGACCCGTGGCCTGGATCAGCTTGTGGGAGGCATCGCGCAGATCCGGCGTAAGAGGCACAGTCTCGCGGCTCGTGGCGCAGCCCCAAGGGGGGGAAACGTCCGGTTCACGGCGGTCGCGACCATGGCAGTGACCCGGGTGCCGACCACCAGCAGTCTGCGGAATCCTCACGCCGGCTGCTCTGGCAAGTGGCAGCGTCAACCTCTTGTCGACGAGCACCGACAGCGGCCCGTCCGGCGCCAAGGCCACCTGAGTGCCCCCCGGCAGCTCGGGACGCACGGCCCGGAGGAACTCGACAGTCTCCCGTCATGGCACTTGCAACGTCGGCGGACCGTGACGACGCGCGAGGGATACGCCATGAGGAGCTCACGCAGCAGCAGCGAGAAGTCCGCGGAGGCGCGCAGTAGTCCGGGAACGAGCTCGCTTGCTGTGCACCAACGGGAGACCATCGCCGGTACGGGGCGTCGGCCCGCGCCGACAGTGTCAACGGTGACGACGCGCAGTCCCGCGCGGCCGAGGGAGCGCACCGCCACCAGAGACTGTCGCGACGTGGCATCCAGCACCATCGCGTCGTAGGCGGTGCCAGCAGCTCCGCTTCGTGACGTACCGCGACGACTGGCTCGCGGCACGGGCACGGTTGCCCCCTCAGCAAGGCACCGGTGGCTAGCACTGGTTGCTGGTAGAAGCACTCGAGGTCAACGGTGATACCCCGCGTATCTGTGGAACCGGCGGCCGCTCACTTCCACGTGCACCCCACAGGGCTGCGGCCTCATGGACTCCCTCGCTCGCCCGACCCGTGTCCGCCGCCGCCGGTGCCGATCGCGGGAATCGACGTGCATCCAATGACGCTCTGCAGCGCCGCTGACCAGATCGTGGCCTGGGCGGTACAAGGTGCCGCGGCCGTCGTCGTGACGCCCAACGTCGACCACCTGGTGCTGCTTGAACGGAACGCCGGCTTCCGCGGGGCATACGCCACGTCGCGGCTCCGCGTCTGCGACGGGGTCCCACTGCTCATGCTCCTGAGGCTTTGCGGGAAGCCCGTCCCCGAACGGGTCAACGGAACGGACCTCTTCAACGAGGTCTGCCGGCGCGCCGCTGAGGAGCACCTATCCGTGTTTTTGGCGGGTGGACTGCCGCACGTGCTGGAGGCCGCCCTCACGCTTCTGCCTCAGCGCTTCCCGGGCCTGCGCGTCATGGGCCACAGCCCACCGTTCGGCTTCGAGTCGACAGCGGACGACCGGGCGCTCCGGGACACCATCCGCGTCTTCGACCCGGACATCGTGATGGTGTGCTTCGGGGCTCCACGCTCGGAGGTCTGGGCGGCCGGCCAGGTGCGGCGACGTCCCGGCGTGTACCTGTGCGTGGGGTCGGCCGTGGATTTCGCCGCCCAGATGCGCAGGCGGGCACCGCGGTGGATGCAGCGGACCGGTCTCGAGTGGCTCTACCGCCTCGTGCAGGAGCCGCGGCGGCTGTGGCGGCGATACCTTGTGCAGGACCTCGCCTTCCTCTTCATCGCGGCTCGGGAGCTCGCGCGGACCCGCCCGGCACGGTGGACTCGCACGCGGGTGCAGCCGCGGTGACGGGGCTCGCGCCCGCTGCCGTCGCCGCCGTCGCCCGACGCTCGTCGAGGGTGCGCGATGCCGGGTTCCGGACCTCCCTGCGCCTCGACCGGGGCGGACCAGTGCTGCTGCTCTCGCCCCACCTCGACGATGCAGTGCTCTCGTGCTGGTCCGTGCTCAGCTCGACCGCGGAGCTGAGGGTCGTCAACGTGTTCGCAGGGCTGCCACCTCCCGGGCGGTGCACGACGTGGGACAGCATCGCCGGCGCGACGGACTCCGCTGCGCTGATGGAGGCACGGCACCTGGAGGACGCCGCAGCCCTGGGCGTCCTCGGCCTGCGCCCCGAGAACCTCTCCTTCCTGGAACATCCGCACCGGCGGTTCGGGCTGGACGTCTCGCTGCGCCGGCTCGACGCAGCGATCTCCGACACGACTCCGCGGGTCTCCCACGTCCTCGCGCCACTCGCACTGGGCCCAGCACGACATCCGGATCACCTGCTGCTCCGCAAGTACGCACTCGCCTCGTCACACCTCCTTCCGACGACCTTCTACGCCGACGTGCCCTACGCGGTGGTCTACGGCTGGCCGGCATGGGTGACGGGGACGCCGCCCCAGCCGCACCTGGACGTCGATGCGGTCTGGAGGCCGTGCCTGTCAGGGGTGCCAGGCCTCGCGCCGGCGCGGATCGTCGAGCTCGACGGGCCTCAGGCTGCGCAGAAGCTCCAGACGATGCGCGTGTACGAGACGCAGTTCGCCACCCTCGACCGCGGGCCGATCGGCCAGATGTCCAACCCGCGGATCCACGGCTTCGAGGTCTACTGGGACTGGGGACCGACGTGAGGGTCCTCGTCATGAGCGACCTGTTCCCCCCCGTCGCGTTCGGCGGCTACGAGCGCGAGTGCGCCGTCCTGGCCGAAGGCCTCGCCTCCAGGCACGAGGTGCTGGTCCTGACCTCCGACCTGGATCGGGGACGGACGCGTGCCGAGCCTCACGTGCGCAGGGAGCTGCCGTGGAACCCCCGTGGGCGCGTGTGGGCGACGCTGCTCGCCCCGCAACGCGCGGCCGTTGCAGATCGGGTCACCAAGCGTGTGATGGCGACCTTCCACCCGGACGTCATCGTCGTCTACAACATGCTCGGGGTGCCGCAGGCAGCACTTCTCGCAGCCCTTCACAGCCAGCGGCCCGTCGTCTTGCGCCTGGCCGAGACCTACTACGCCGACCACGTGCTCGCGGGTGACCGGTACCTCCGCCACCTCCTCGGCCGGGATCCGGGTCCCAGAGGCGCCTGGTCCCAGCTTCTGCGCACCATCAACCGCCATCCCCGCCTGCAGCTGGACCCGGGACGACGCGCGGCGGCGGCGGTGGCCTGGGGCAGCGAGGCCCTGCGACGCGAGACAGCGCTCCCCCTGAACCTCCAGGTCGACGTGGAACGCGTGGTCCACCCGGTCACGCCGGACGCCCTGGCCTTCTCGTCCGTCGTCCGGGCTCCGCGCGCGCACCCGACAGTGGTGTTCCTGGGGCGGGTGAACGCTGCGAAGGGCATCGACGTCGCCTACCGCGCCGTTGCGCTGCTGCGCAGCCGTCACCAGATCTCCGCGCGCTTGATCGTGATCGGTCCCAGCGACCGCAGGACGCAGCGGCGTCTGGCGCGCCTTGCCACCACCCTCGACCTGGGCACTGCCGTCCAGCAGCTGGGGCGACTGGATGCCGCCCAGACCGCTGAGGTGCTGGCCGGTGCACACGTCATGGTGGTGCCGTCCGTCGTGCCGGACGTCTTCCCGCTGGTGCTGATCGAGGCCGGGCTGGCGCAGGTGCCGGTCGTCGCCAGCCGCGTCGGCGGCATCCCGGAGGCGGTGACGGATGAGACGCACGCCCTGCTGTTCCCGCCCGGAGACGCAGCGGCCTGCGCCCACGCTCTGGCCCGGACGCTCACCGAGCACGAGGCGACCAGCGAGCGCTGCGCTCGTGCCCACGAGCTGGCGCAGTCGAGGTCGACCGTCCGGTACGTGACCGAGTGGGACGGGTTGTTGTACGAGGCCGTGACAGCGCTGGGCAGAGCCCGGGTCTCGCGATGACGTCGTGGCCCGCTCGCGCACGCACGGGGGCGCCGGCTGCCGGACGCGCCTCCGACCGGCTGCCGGTGTCGGTCATCGTGCCGGTCAAGGACGAGGAGGCTTCGATCGTGCCGCTCCTCGAGTCGCTGGCAGCGCAGGTGGCCGCCCCTGACGAGGTCCTCGTCGTCGACGGGGGTTCCCGCGACGACACCGTTCGCCTGGTACGAGCGCGGGCACGCATCGACCCCCACGTGAGCCTCATCGTCGCGGACGGACCGGCCGGGCCCGGTCAAGGCCGCAACCTGGGTGCCCGTGCTGCTCGCAACGCCTGGATCGCCTTCACGGACGCCGGGACGACGGCCGAGCCGACCTGGCTGCAGCGGCTGTGGAACGCGCACGTGCTCAACCCGGACGCCAGAGTGGTCTACGGCAACTACGAGTTCGACGTGCGGTCGGGCTTCGAGGCCTCGGCGGTCGTCTCCTACGGCAAGGCGAAGAGGGCCACGCCGCGCGGGCCCTGCCGTGCACCGTCCGTGGTGTCCGTCCTCCTGCACCGGGCTGCGTTCGAGGAGGTGGGCGGGTTCACGGACGCCCGATCGGGTGAGGACGAGATCTTCACGCGGGCGATCAGCAGCCGCGGGATCCCGACCGACTGGGCACCGACCGCGACCGTCTGGTGGCGGCCGAGGCCGGACCTGCGCAGCACCTTCCAGAGGTTCCGGTCCTACAGCTTCCACTATGCGCTGGCCGGTGAGCAGCGGCACTGGCACCGCAGACTGGCACGCAGCTACGTCCCCGTCGCCGCAGGCTCGATCCTGACGCTCCGGTCGCGGGGGTGGTCTGCGGTTCCCGTCGGTGTCCTGCTCGCACGCGCGCTCGTGCGCGTGCATCGACACAGCGCGGACCTCGGCCGACCGAGGCCGGGGCCCGGTCTCGTCATCGCCGTAGCAGGCCTCACTGCGGTCACCGACGCGGCGACCTTCCTGGGTTGGGCAGAGGCCACCCGACATCAGCGCTGGCCCGCCAAGGGAACTGGACCGGCACGGGGCTGAGTCCGAGGGCTCGGAGGAGGTCCTGCCGTCGCCGCGCTCACTCCGGGACGCAGGGCCGGCGGGGCGTGCGCCTGAGCCCGCGCCGTACGACCTCGACGACGCAGACGAGGTACATGGTCTCGGTGAGCAGCGTGGAGGCCACTGCCGCATGGACTCCGTAGTCGGGGATCAGCAGGAGGTTGAGCACCAGGTTGGCGGCGGCCGCCGCGACGACGCAGCCGGTCCGCGCGGTCTGGCGACCGGCGCCGGTCAGGGCGTCGGATGCCAAGGCGTGCAGGACCCGGATCAACGGCAGCGGCGCCATCAGCGCGAGCAGGGAACCAGCCTGCCGGTAGTCCTCGCCGATCAGCATCGGGACGACGACTGGTCCGGCCACGGCCATCCCGGTGCCGACGACCACCGCGTACGTCGCCAGTGGCATGACCATGCGCCTGGCCAGGTCGCTGGTCGCCGTCAGGCCGCCCTGGTGGCCGCGCGCGTAGAAGCGGGGGAAGGCGACCTGCAGGACGGCCAGCAACGGCAAGGAGGCCATTGCCGCGAGGCGGTACGCGACGGCGTAGTTCCCGGCGTCGGAGGCGCTGGAGAAGCGGACCAGCAGGGCCTTGTCGGAGTCCGACAGCACCACCAGCGCTGCCTTGTTGATGCTGAACGGGAGGCCTTGTCGGGCCCGCTCGCGAAGGTGCACGCCGTCCAGGGACGGCCGCCCTTGCGACCGGATGGCCCACACGAGAAGGACGCTGCTCGACCCCACCGCCGAGACCGCGTACAGCCATGCCCACTGGACGGGATCCGCGCCGTTCGCAGCCAGGAACAGCAGCACCCCCACGAGCTTGGCAGCGCTCGTCGCGGTGCTCGACAGTCCTGCCGAGCGCGCGTCACCCACGGCGAAGAACAAGGACGTGACGCAGGTGGCCACGCCCAGGGCGAGGATGTCGGCGACCGCGAGCGCAGCCAGGAGGCTGAGCGGCACCTGCGGCAGCAGCGCCGGTCCTGCCAGGCAGACGACGAGCACACCGACGACCGACCCGAGGACGGTCGTGAGCAACGCAGCCCCGAAGGCCCGGGCGGTTCGGCCACCCGGTGAGGTGACGTCTCGGGCGAGGAGCTCCTCTGCTCCGAGGGTGACGATCCGACCGACCGTCAGCACGACCGCCCATGCTGCAGCGATGAGTCCGTACTGGCGCGGGCCCAGCAGGACGGCCAGCAACAGGAAGTTGACCAGCCCCGCAGCGAGTGCAGCCACCTGGCCCATGAACGCCCATGAGCTCGAGCGGGCGGCCGGCCTGGCGAGCACGGCCCCGAGTCGCCTGGTGAGCGCCGTCACGGGGACGCGTGGGCACGGGAGGCTGACGGCAGCGCAAGACCCACGACGAGCAGCAGGCCGTCCAGGCTGTTCTGGACGAGGAACTCGGACTCGACCAGGTTGCTCAGGACGACGACGCCGAAGATCGAGAGGCGCAGAGCAGCAGAGGCCGAAGCCCCGTCGCTGGCGTCCTGCAATGCTCGCAGCGCGAGAGCGAGCAGCAGCGTCACGCCCACGACGGCGCCGAGCAGGCCCAGGTCCAGCACGAGATCGAGCAGGCCGTTGTGCGCGTGGGGGGTGTCCCAGCCCACGCGCGCGCGGACCAGCGACGCCTCGTCCGTCGACCGCCAGAAGGAGCCGTACCCGTAGCCAGCAGCGGGCCGAGCGGAGGCGGCCTCCCACACGTACTGCCACAGCTGCACACGGCCGGTGAGCGTCGTGTCCTCGCCGACTGCACTCGCGAGGCCTTCGGGCGTCATGCGCGGCACCATCACGAGCAGGGCGCCACTGAGCAGCAAGCCCCCGCTCAGCAGCAGGGCTCGTCCGGTCCAGTTCCGGCACACTGCGGACACGACCGCGGAGCCGACCACGAAGGCTGCCGTGATGACCCCCGCGGAAGACTCGGTGAGCGCGAGGGCGAGCACCATCGGCACGGCAGACCAGACGGCGCGCCGCAGCCGTCCGCGATCGACGAGGACACCGACGGCACATCCCAGCAGACCGACGGCCATGCACTGGCCGAGCGTGTTCTTCGTGGCCACGACCCCCCGCAGAGTCCCGAAGCCGGGATCCCGTGCTGCGGACAGACCTGTCGCCCACAGCAGGAGGGAGGCCACCGCCACGACGAGCATGGCCCGCCGGACCGCGTCCAGGAGGGACGCGGGCTGCAGCCGTTGCGCGAGGGCGAGACCGACCACGACGGTGCCGACGAGCGCAAGGCTGCGTCGTGCGGTGAGCGCGGGGGCGACCGACCACAGCGTCGACGCCACTGCCAGCACCACGAACAGCGCCAGCAGCGCAGGCACCGGTGCCGCGCGGCGCCACCGCAACCGCGCATCGAGCAGCAGCAGCGCAGCCACCCCGTACGCGAGGACCCAGAGCAGCAGGACGAGGGGGTCCGAGCCCTCCCCCTCGGTTCGCCCGCTGATCCCGAAGAAGGCGCCGCTGGCCAGCACCAGCACGACGACGGCGAAGGTCTGGAGCAGCGTGTCGGCAGTGCGATGGGAAGCGATGCGCGGCTGTACCGCTGCCGAGGCGGCCCGTGGCCCGGCGACGGTGCTCACGGCACGAGGCTCCTGCTGCACAGCTCGTCGACGACCTGGTCAGCCCGGTGCCGCCAGGTGTGCGTCCGCCGAACGTGCTCCGCACCACGGCGACCGAGGGCGGCCAGCTCGTCGTGGTCCAGGACCGCAGCGTTCCGGAGCACCCGCGCGAGCGCGTCGCAGTCCCCGGCGGGGAACGTCCAGCCCGCGCCGGCAGCGGCCACCACCTGCTCGGCGTCGGGGTGAGCGCTTGCGACCACCGGTCGCCCTACTGCCAGGTACTCGTAGATCTTCAGTGGTGAGTGGTACATGGACAGCCCGCCCACCCCGCGCTGTCCTGAGTAACCCACGCTGAAGCCGGCGATCAGCTGCGGCACCCGCTCCCAGGGCACCTGCCCTGCGAACTCGACGAGCGGGAGCACCCCCAGCCCGGCGGCCAGCTCCGACAGGCGGTCCCGGTCAGGCCCGTCACCCACGAGGACGGCTCGCACGCGAAGGTCCGAGCTCCGTAACAACGAGAGAGCCCGGATCAGGTCATCGAGTGACTGCCTGGCGACGAGGCAGCCGACGTAACCGACCACCAGGTGCCCGCTCGGCGCCCGCGGTCGCATCGGCTGAGACCGGAAGCGCTCGCAGTCGACCGCGTTCGGCACGACCACCACTCGGTCCGGCGCTACCCCGAAGCGCTCGACGAGCTCGTCTCGAAGAGGGTGGCTGACCGCCACGACCAGATCCGCCGCTCGGTAGGTGCGTCGCTCCAGGACGCCGGCAAGCCGATGCAGCAGCACCGCGCCGCGTTCGGACCGGGCCTCCTGCGACAGCAGCGCGTTGCTCTCGACCACCCACGGGGCGCCGCGACGCTGGAAGCTGCGTCCCAGCTCCTGGAACAGGGCGTACCGCTCGTAGACGACGTCGAAGGGACCGACCAGGGCGGCGCGTGCCTGCCGGGCCGCCCGCGCGCGAAGCGCCAGGCGCGCCAGATCCACCACCAGCCGTCGCCAGGCGCTGCCCCCCGTGAAGCGGCGTGAACCGACACCGGTCAGGCGACGCGTGACGTGGTCCCCCACGACGTACATCACGACCTCGTGCCCGGCTGCGCGGAGCGCTCCGACGAAGCTGAGGATGTGGGCGCGGGGCCCGGCGTTCTCGGCGTCCACGTGCGTGGCGATGCGCGGTGCGCCGGACAGGTAGGCGAAGCGCAGCGTCGATCGGCCGCACGGTTCGGACTGCTGGAGGGTGGCGCGGACGCCGTCGTCGCATGCGGACCCGACTCCGCGTTCCACCACGCGCTCAGGAGGTCGCAGTCCGGCGTGCAGATACACCGCGGCCGGCGTCGCGGGCTGCCGCGACGACAGCCGGACAGGCGTATCAGGACAAGGCGGTGTGACCCCAATCAGTGACGGGCCGCTGTGACCGCGGACCTACCGACCGACTGGACCCACGTTGCTCTGGACCTACGTCTCCATCCTGCGCCGTCGCGCAGCCATCATCGTGGTGGTGACGCTCGCGCTGGTGGCCCCGGTCTACCTGGCCTTGTCGGCACAGGGCGGGACGTGGTCGCACACCACGCGGCTGAACGTGAGCTCGGCGTCGGTCGGCGAGCAGGTCCTCGGGCAGGGCAGCGCCTACCAGGACCCTGAACAGCGCCTGTCCACGGAGCTGGAGATCCTCAACAGCGACCTGCTGACGCAGCGCGCCTCGGGCCTGCTCGCCCGCGCCGGGTGGCCGATGCCCCGGGAGGAGCTGCGGCAGCACGTCACGGCCACGCGGCGCGGCGCCTCCAGCTTGATCGAGATCAAGGCGGAGTCGGAGGATCCTGCGCAGTCGAGAGCCATGACGGAGGCGTGGTCCTCGGCGTACGTCCAGGCCAAGCGGGACGACCAGGCCGCTCAGCTGCGCGAGCTGGAGAACCGGCTCGAGGACGAGCTCGTCGTGGCCGAGCAGGACCTTCGGCGCAGTCCGGAGCAGGGTGCGACCCTGGCCGGCCTGGAGCCAGCGCCCACCACGAGGTACGAAGCGCTTGTCGCGCTGCTCGAGCGCGTCCGCCTGCGGATGGCGCTCGACGCGACCGGTGTGCAGGTGCTCACGCCAGCGAGCCAGCCCGTCCGCGCGCAGGCCGTCCTGCCCCCAGCCGCCGCCGCCGTCGTGGCCGGCCTGGCAGCCAGCCTTGTCGGCGCCGGCGTCGCCCTGCTGGTGGACCTCGTCAAGGACCCCGTCAGGTCGCGCCAGGAGGCAGACCGGGTCCCGGGCCTCGACGTCCTCGGTGAGCTCAGGGTGAGCCGTCGGCGCAGCGGTGCCCCGTCGGTCGATCTCGCGGTGACTGACTCCCCCGAGGCCGGCAGCGCGGCGGAGCTGCGGACCAGGCTCGACGCGATCAGCGGAGGCTCGTTCCCTCGTCTCGTCGAGGTGACGAGCATCCCTGGCGACGAGGGCGACGCGGACGTCGTGGCTGCGCAGCTGGCCGCAGCATGCGCCCGGAGTGGCATGAAGGTCCTGCTCGCCTCGAACCAGCCGACTGTCGCCTCCGGAGTGGGTCAACGTGCCGGGGACGACGGGCTCATCCCCCTGGCGGACGGCGTCCGGGCCCGCCCCACCGCCCTCCCGGGACTCCATGTCGTCTCGGCGAGGAGCAACGACGACGACGGACCGGGCTTGCTGGACGCCGTGTCGCCGGTCGCACTTCTGCGCAGCGCGATCCGCTTGTTCGACGTCGTGGTCCTGACGCGCGACGCCGACGACCCCTCGCCCAGGGCGCTGTTGTCTGCCTCAGGCACGTCCGAGGCGCTGCTCGTCGTCTGCCGGATCGGGCGTACGCGCGCCAGCGCGCTCATCGCCGTAGCAGGACGGCTGGGGCACAGCCCGAACGTGCTCGCTGGACTGGTGCTCGTACGAGCTGTGCGGTCAGCAGGCGCACCGGCCTCTCCGAGGGCTGCAGGCAGCTCCACCCGGCGTATACACCGGCGAGGCGCGGCGAGCAGCGACAGTGCGCTCGTCCAGTACTAGCGTGCGTTCGCCAGCGGCTCGGTCCCGCTCGGCAGACGAGATGGGTTCCTTGAGCCGGGACATCGCCCTGATCAGGGACTGCGGGGGCGCACCGGTAGACCTTGACCGGCGACGAGAGCGCCCGTCGACGTCGTCTTGCCGCACCAGTTCGGCAGACGTACTTCAGCACTTGCGGAAGGACCCGAAGCCCTAAGGAGTCGGTACCTCCGACGCCGGGCGCGCAGCGCCCGCCTTCGAGCTCAAGGACCCCTCTACATGCACTTGCGCACCGTCCGATCCCCTAGTGCGGTCATCGCGCTGACAGGCCTGTTGGCGGGTGGACTCGGCGTCGCCCTGACCACAGGCAGCGCTGCTGCCGCGAGCACCGGCGTCGTCGCCATCTCAGACCAGACCCATCCCCTTGCAGGGACCAACGTTCCGCGACTGGCCGACCAGTTGGTGCGGTACACGCTCACGGCGACGCAGCGCAGCACGCCCACGAACCAGTGGGGCGTCGAGCTCGTGGTCGTCCGCGACAAGGTGTCGTCCGTTCGCGATCGACAGGTCACTGGGGCCGGCCCGACGCGTCTTCCGCGAGGAGGCTTCGTCCTCTCCGGCAACGGCACGGCCCGCAGCTGGCTGCTGAGGTCGGCACCCGTCGGCGCACGGGTCACGCTCCGGGATGCGGCCACGGCTCCTGCACCCGCTGCGAGTCCTGCTCCGACCGCGACTCAGGCCCCGAGCGCACCGGCGCCAGTCCCCACGGCAGGGCCGGCCTCTCCCAGTCCGGCCGCTGTGCAGCCGCTGGTCACGGCTGACTTCAACGGTCCCGACGGGATGTTCGCCGACTCGGCGGCGTTCTGGGGCAGTGGGGACCGTGGGCTGGCCCAGAACCCCAGCTGGTTCGCGGAGAGCGGGAGCATCCAGCGTCGCAGCTCGGCCGGATGGGCGAACAGCCCCGTGTTCCGCATGTGGACGCGCCGCACCGACCTCGCAGGCGCCCGGGCGGACCTCACTGTCCGATTCAACGGCTGGGCCGGAGGCAGCGAGGCCTGGCACGGGATCAACCTGTGGATGAACTACACCTTGTGCACGCCGTTCCCGGGCTGCTCAGCGGTGAACGACCGTGGCGTCGGGGGCAACGGTGGTTACGCACTGGACTTC
This sequence comes from Frankiales bacterium, assembly GCA_025465135.1. Classification (GTDB taxonomy): domain Bacteria; phylum Actinomycetota; class Actinomycetes; order Mycobacteriales; family SCTD01; genus RYN-124. Next base: position 14,085 of record JAODNA010000199.1, read on the forward strand.
ATGAACCGGGACGGGTCCCTCACCATCCTCAAGAAGGTCCCGGGCGACACCACTGCCACGTGGCCGACCGGCAACGTCGGCGCCTCCAACGGCGGCACCTACTACTGGCTCAAGAACACGACGTTCACGCCGCAGATCGGCCGGACCTACCGGTTCAGCGGACGCGTCATCGACAACGGGAACGGGAGCAACACGCTGCAGGTCCTCATCGACGGCGTCGTACGGCTCGAGGTCCTCGACGACGGCCGGATCGGCGGCCCGCCGCAGTACGGCGGCCGGGTCGGGCTCCGCAGCGACTACGCCGACATGACGGTGGACGACTTCAGCGTCTCGAAGTGACGGCGTAGCGGCCCGGCGTCCCCCATCACCAAACGGTGGTGGGGGACGCCTGTGTCAGATGATCGACCTGGAGGCTCCTCAGTGGCCGCGGTTGGTGGCGAGCACGGCGACCGGCGTGCGAGCGAGGATCCGCAGGTCCGTCCGTAGCCCGATGTTCCTGACGTACTCGACGTCGACGTCGACGCACTCGTGCATCGGCATCAGTCCGCGCTTGCTGATCTGCCAAGAACCGGTCAGACCGGGCCGCACCTGATGACGCAGTTGCTGCCAGGGCTCGTACCTGTTCACGATGTGTGGCAGCTCCGGACGTGGGCCGACGAGAGACATATCGGCAGCGAGGATGTTCAGCAGCTGCGGCAGCTCGTCCAGACTCCAGCGGCGGATGACACGGCCGACGCCCGTCAAGCGCGGGTCGTGCTCGTGCTTGTGCGTGAGGCGGCGGTCCGGCGGCGGCCAGCCGGTGTCTGCGCTACGGCGCGACGGCTTCATCGAGCGGAACTTGAAGACCATGAAGGGGCGCCCGTCCTTTCCGATCCGCTGCTGCCGGAAGATCACCGGACGTCCCAGGCTGACGCGGATGAGTGCGGCCACCACCCCGAAGACAGGTGCGAGGAGGACGAGAGCGGGCGCAGCGATAGCCATGTCCAGCAGGGGCTTGCCCACGCGTACGTACGCGCGCTGCGACGGCGACCAGCGGCAGGACTGCTGGAGGTCTCCGACCGGCACGGGCATCGTCGATGGCACACCGTGCCGGCCTTTGCCGTGCTGGTATCGAACCGATGGGACCGCGTCGGTGTCGATGGACGTGCTAGGTCGGCGTATATCCGTCGCGGCCTCATCTCCTCGAGGTGCCGGTACTGCTTCCGGCTGGATGACGAATTCCTGCTGGAGACGGGAATCGAGCCCTGTGCTGGCTGGCGTGGGAGACGCGTTCGACCGTGTACCTGACAAGAGCCACGGGGTCCGTCCTCGCGCGCGGTTGCGCAGCTGTGCCGCCCGTCCAGCACTCATGGTTCCTCCCTCGTCTTGTCACGTGCGTGAAGAAGTGAGGCGCATTCAGTTCACAGAGCAACGGCTTGTCCGCATGAGACAGCCCCATTTCACGGGCGCGCAGGCCGGATACAGCGTCCGGACGCGCAGGAGCCCCTGCCGGCGGACCGGACAGGGGCTCCTGGGACGTGCGGGGCGAAGGCTAGGCGCCGCCGCCGGAGAGCTTCTCGCGCAGGGCCTGCAG